>JAUZPB010000239.1 GCA_030706145.1 Bacteroidota bacterium | reverse complement strand
CACGACTTTATTTTCTAGAGAGTGTGCATCGCTTTCAAAACATTTCAGCATTAACGGAGAATTAAGCCTCTCTGCCGCAAGCTATGGCAAATTTCTAGGCTGGAAAAATATTAAAAAAATAGAACCGGGGCCGGCTCAGTTGTTGAAAAGGACCGCCCCCGGATTTTCCTTTTGGACATTAGGAAAAACTTACACTTCGATCTCTGCTTTTGTTTAGTATGCTAAGTATAAAAGAAAAAGGAGTAAATCTTCAATGTAAAAAGAAAAGAAGGGGGAAAACATAATCTTTGATTTCAAGGGCTATGTGCTGCTTGCTCTAAGATAGAAGTGGCTTTTGTTATGAGTTTTTAAGGATTTTACAGATGCCCGCTTTCTTATGATGCGGGCCGTAAAATAATCTTTTTATTCTATATTAATTCTGCTCCTTCCATTCATCTTTCAAAATTGCATAGCATACAATATCCATAAATTTATCATATTTCTTTACATGCTGCCTTAGGCAACCTTCCCTTTGCATCCCAATTTTCTGCATTACTCTTCCTGAGGCAGTATTACCCGAAAAATATTGGGCATATATTCGGTTTAGTTTTAGATCTTCAAAGCCAAAACGCACTACTTCTTTAGCAGCTTCTGTGCAGTATCCTTGTCCCCAGTAGGGTACGCCTATCCAGTAACCAAGCTCAGCACGTTCATAATGCATATCAATACTTGAAAGACCGATTGCTCCGCAAAGCTTTTGGCTTCCTTTAAGTACAATTGCAAATACCGCTCCTTTGCAGTTCTCAAAATCGCTTTTATGTGTGCCTATCCACTGTTCTGCCATTCCATCAAGATATGGATGAGGAATGTTTAGTGTCGTTCTGTCGACGGCTTCGTCTCCTGCCAGAGATTGCACCTCTTTTGCATCTGATAAACTGAATGGACGCAGTATTATTCTTTCTAATTCAATTACCGGCTGCTCTTTCATTTTCTTATCCAATATTAACTTGATATCCTTATTGCTTTAGTAATTTAAAACTATTCAAAGATTTTTTAATCATTTCCATATTCTTGTTATAGAAAGCTGTCTCGCCCATAAAATAAAAATTGTAAATTTTTCCATCAGATATAAAATAGTAAGCTATTGTCCTCTGGCGCTGCGGTATTGACTTATTTTTGTAATTGAAAGTATAGTCATGCAAAATGCATTCAATTCCGTTTAGCGTTGTCTTTTCTATTTTATTTATATATATGTCCTTACCTACAATATTAACAACATGCATATTTGTTTTTATCACGTCTTCAAGACTGACATCATCTTTCTTTATCTGGACCATTACCCTTAGTGCTCCTTCACTTGCCATGCGTGCTGTATCACTGCTGACATATTCACACCTAACAACGTGATATTGTTCTTTTGGGACACTTACAATCCATGACTTTGGAAACAAAATTGAATAGTTGTATTGACTGTTGGAGTATTCCTGCCAGAGGCTGTCGAGGTCCTTAACAACCGGCAAATAGTTATAATCCTGCAAGAGTTTAATAAACTTTTCTTCCTTTAAAAACTTTTTGAAAGAATCATCTTGTGAAGGATCCGGGAAGTCTTCTGTCGCAATAATATTATCTTTGAATTTGATAGCTTTGCTCAAATATTCAATAGATTTTTCAAGCTTATTTCTTTCGGCATATACACATGCAAGATTATAATAGAACATAGGATACTTTGGGTCTTTGGAAATACCGTAGAGGAATATATCTTCTGCTTTATTTAATTCACCGGGTATTCCATAAGACATTCCAAGATTATCTACCAGCAAATACCAGAATTTTTTTGGAAGGCAGGTACTGTCCTTTTCAAGATCAAATGATCTTTGATAAAGCACAGCTGCTTCTGAAAACTTCTGCTGCAAAAAGAGTTCGTTTGCTTCTTTAAAGAATTTAAATGATTTACTATCAAGGTATGCATCGGGGTCTCCCTGGGCAAAAGCAAACTGAGTTAGTCCTGTTATTAAAAATAAGAAAAGAATTACAATGCGGGTTAATTTCATATCTATCCAAGAATTAGGTACATGTATATATTACTTGAAAATGATCCTGTCGTTTATCTGCTTTAACTCTTCCAAAAATTTTTCCTCGGCTTTAGGGGCTATATAGGTCATATTATTTTAGAAGAGCACAATAAATGTCAAAAAAAATCGTCTCAAATACAAGGATGAACTAAGGAATAAGTCTGGATGTAAATAAATCTGAATGATTATGCCAGATGATGTAAAATATCTGATACAGAGAAAATAAGCGTTCTCTGAAGTTAATATTAAATGTACTGTTAAGATTCTAAAGCATAGACCTTCTAAAGCTTAAATGCCACGCTCCACCCATATCTTGATCCCGAATCTTTATTGTCCAGCCTGTATGCAAAATCGATTCTAAGTCCGCTAATTAAAAAATTGTTTAGTGCAAATCCTATTTCTGAAAAAGGTCTATCATTAAAGCTTGTTTTCATAAAGACCGGTGTTTCGCGTGAATTATTTATCCAGCATGCATTTCCAAATAATATTAGTTCCATTTTAAGGCGCTTATTAAGGTATGTAAGAGGTGTATTTGAAAAATTATTCTGAATATAAATACTAAAGATCTTATCTCCCCAGTACTTGTCCTGAAAGATAGTTCTGAAGTTGTTTAAGTTTTCACTTATTGTAGCGAAATTTGCGGGCAAATGAAAGTTGAATTGCGGAATGTTGCTTTGTGCGGCTCCAAATTGTGAAATTACTCCAACATTAAATATTGGGCTAAATCGTTTATTAAGATCAAGTTTTGCAGCTATTCTTTTATAGTCAATATCACTATTTAAATGTTTTTTTGAGCTTATTAAAATATTTGTCTCAAGAGTAAAATGGTCCTGTTTTAAGTCTTTGTAGGGTCCGGTAAATACCGTTATATACTTGCTGTTGTCATATCTTAAAGATAGCTGCATATAATTTGCCTTGCATTCCAGAATGTCCGTTAGGCTGCGGTATTCACTGCTTTTGAACAATGCCCAGTTGCTGTTTATCTTTGCATTACTGAATTTTACATGATCATAATCTAAATTTACGTACATCTTTTCGAATGGCACTACCTCAAATCCAAGCATCTGTTTTTTGATGTAATAATAATCTGCATAATCATCTCTGTACGTAATGCTTCTTAGAGTAATATCCAGCATAGAATAGCTAAAAAAGCTGTTTAGGTAGTCAATATCATTTATTGCTGAGCCATATATGCTAAAGAAATTGCTGAAATAATATCTGCCCTTTATCATGAACTTTTGTTTTTTATCTGAAAATCCATAGCCATATTTTCCCTCAAAAAGAAAAGGGAGTAAATATTTCTTGCTGTTAAGTCCTGCACCAATGAAATGTCCTTCTACTCTGTTAAAATGATAAAAATCGCTAAAGTCCCTTAGTGGCGTTCTGTCCAGGAGACTCAGAAAATAAAGAGACTTAAACAAAAGTGATGAGGAAAAAATACTGTCGATCTTAAATGTCATTACTTTTTCATATTTTGTAAGAGGTATGGCCTGCACACTATCCCAGTAGGCAGGAGTATTTTTTCTAAAATCATCACCCGGCGAGATACTGATATCCTTCTGTGAGAACTTTTCATCATTCGGATCAAAGTTATAATTGTTTATAAGTGTCAGCTGTGCAAGTGATAATTTTACTTCCTCTTTTGTCTTCTTGCTGGCCATAGGTGGAAAGCTGCTTTCAACCTGACTGGTAACAGGCAGCCAAAGACTGTCTTTATATTTCTTGAATGTTTGTCTAATTATAGTCTGCCTTGAAATTGGTATAAGAGAAGCCTGGGAGATCTCAAGATTTGTAAAGACAACCTGGAATAATGAATCAATAATGTCAATGTATCCAGACGGAATATTGACATCCGGATATTTGGGCCTAAAGGAAATTCTGTAGACGTTCTTGTTATCTGAAATATTAATTGAGGCAAGCTCAAAAGAAAAATAACTTAGTGCATTATTATTTAATGGCGAAATACAGTTCATACCTGTTAGTACTATATGATCAGAATAAACAGAGGGGATTATTCCGAAAATGTTTGGCGAAACATCCTGCGGAAAGGCTTTTATATTGGACCTGGATGTAAGTATCTCTTCTTTGTCGTCTTTTCCTTTTTTATGATAAAAGTTAGATACGCTCTCAAATAGTGTAATGTTAGAGTCTTTTTTGCTATCGTTCTTAATTAAAAGCTTGTTATAGTTGAGTGTAATGTATTTACTTGTCCTTTCAAGGAAAGACTCTTTTCTTTCAATTGTCTTTAGTATCACCCGCTCTGCAAGAGTTAACCTATCTGATGTTATTACTATTTCTTCGGCTGTATATTCAATTGGTTGGAGAATTGTAGTAACAACTTCCTCCTTAGATACTTCTGAAATCGAAAGTGTATCGGTCTTGTAGCCAATATGACTAATAACAATACTATGTAACTTATTACCCGGAAGTCTTAACTCATAGCTGCCTTCTTTGTTTGTAACAGTGCTTATGTTTGTCCCTAGTATAGATATGCTTACAAGCTCAAGGGGATTTTTCTGCTCGTCCAGGACCTTTCCTTTCCTGATCTGTGAGAAAGTATTCACAAAACAAATGAAGAAGGAAATGGAAATAATGAATAAAGCTTTTTTCATATCAAAGTATTTTGAAAATGAAATGATATATTTTCAAATATGGGACCGGACGGGAACGGCAATACCCTGGAAAAATTATTTGTTAAAGATAAATAATTTGAATTATAATCCAAAGTATAATATAACGGCAATATTTCTTCCCCTTAAAGCCTGAAAATT
>JAUZPB010000238.1 GCA_030706145.1 Bacteroidota bacterium | reverse complement strand
TCAAGATCAACCGAAGACTTAAGGATATATTTATTCAATTTCTTTTTGTCAAAGAATCTGCTTCCTTCAAACTTATCAGAAACTACTGCCAAGTCAATGTCGCTGTATTCTCCAGGATTCCCCTTGGCATAAGAGCCAAAGAGATACACACTCTTAAGAGGGAATTCATCCGAGACAAGGCTGATGAACCTCGTTACAATATTATTTATATCTGACTGGCTATACATTTGTGCAGGTCCTTTATCTTTTGGATGTACTCTTCAACAAATTCCTTTGTGCATTTCTTATGAAAATCGAACTTATAATCCGGATACCTGGCTTCCAGGTTGAAGTCGTTTATTTCCAGGAAGAGCATTGCTTCATCTTCCGTCATTGGGTATCTGGCCTCATCAGCAATCTTCTTCAGGTTATGAGACTTTGGAGGAATGTCGCTCTGATTATTCTTGACCCAGAGGGCTTTCAGGATCTTTTCCAAAGACAGATGGCCAATAAACAATGCCCAGTCATAACTTCCGGAATTGAAGTTATTTATCATCGAAGTCATGTCATCTTCCGATGTTTTGATCCAATACTTTATGTAATCCTGTTTATCCAAGGTGCCCTGTTTATTGATATTCAAATATAATAATATAGAATTTCAAAATAAATCTTATTTCTGAACCCGGCAGAGATGTTCCTTCCGCTCCCGCCATCGGGAACGGCCAAACCAATTAGAGTGTATCAAGTTCATTGTACCAGTTATGGCCGGTGCAGTATATATCTGTCATTAGCCTCTTCACCTTCAAAATAGGCTAACTTACTGTCAAGGCATATGAGAACTGTAGCCATACCTCTTCCTAGTACCTGGTTCAATACTTCAACTAAGATCAATACCTGACCGTCTATTTCACTCAATTCAGAGATAACGTAGCATTCGTTTGTTGCACCTTTTGATTTAAGCTTTTCAAAAATATCTTTCGAACTGCCATTTATTCCTTTAACATACTTTTGATCCAGTTCATTGGAAATAGTATGAGGAAGATACTGGAGGAACTTGTTTCTTCCTTTCCTAGATGTTACTAGTGAGAGATACCGTTCCTGCCGGTCTTTTCTAACAAATGTTTTTATAAATGTTTCTTCTTTATTATACATGTTATGTTTTGAAATGTTTAATCTTACATTTTAAAAGCTCCTACCTTGCGAATTTAATCAAAATTTGTATAAACCTGAAGCGTTCTTTCCTTATCTTTGCCGGGTAATTTCAAACAAATAACTGGACCCGATGCTTAAATCCCTGTTACTATTCTTCCTGAATTTCTTCAAAACTAAAGCTCAGCTAAGACTTGAAAACATAATCTTAAGAAAACAAATAGAAATCCTTCAGAGAACAAATCCCAAATTACAAATTAAAAGAAGAGACCGACTAGTCTTCAGCATAATGAAAGATCTTCTGTCTGACTGGAAAGAAAAAGTCTTTATAGTAAAACCTGAGACAGTAATCAAATGGCACAGAACGGCTTTCAGGTCTTACTGGAGAAGGAAGAGTAGGCATAAAGAGGGAAGACCAAAGCTTGATAGGGAAGTGATTGATCTTATAAGGCAGATTGCAAATGAAAATCCTCTCTGGGGAGTACCGATGATTCATGGAGAATTAAAGAAGCTTGGATTTAATATTTCACAGTCTACAGTTCAAAGATATATTCCTAAACGGCATGGAAGAACAACAGGGCAGAGATAGAAGACATTCCTGAAGAACCATTCGAAAGAAATCATCTCGATTGACTTTCTTACCGTACCAACCATTAACTTTAAACTGGTTCATGTCCTTGTCATAATTGAACACCACAGAAGAAAGGTTATTCATGTAAATGTCACGAAGAACCCGACAGCAGAGTGGACTCTTCAGCAGATAAGAAATATGCTCTTTAGCTTCGATGCTCCGAAATATCTGATCCGTGACCGTGACTCAAGATACGGCAATGTCTTTTCAAATGGAGTAAAAAATCTCGGAATTAATCAGATTGTAACATCCTACCGCTCACCATGGCAGAATGGCTATGTGGAAAGGGTAATAGGAAGCATAAAAAGGGAATGCCTGGATCATGTAATTATTTTGAATGAGGATCATTTAAGAACAGTTCTTGCTGATTACCTATCCTATTACAATAAGTCTCGAACTCACCTCGGGATCAACAAAGATTCTCCCGAAGGAAGACCGGTTCTGATAGTAGGTAAAATTGAAAAGATGCCTGCTGTGAACGGGCTTCATCACGTCTACTTCAGACAAGCTGCTTAAAAAATTTTCACTCTGAATTATTGTACCTCAAGAAGGGACTGGGATAACTATGTCCTGGCTGGCATAATTTCTTAATTTTTGAGCTGATGTGAGTTTAGAATTAGAAGTGGCTATGACAGAAATTTAAGTAATTTGGGAAAATTACTGGTTCTAGGCTTAAAATCCGGGTCAGATGGAGTTTTGAATAGGGACAGTTGTAAAATCCAACAAAAAAGCCCAAAATCAAATGATTTTGAGCTTTTATTTCTCTTGCGGAGAGACAGGGATTCGAACCCCGGAAGGACTTGCATCCTTAACGGTTTTCAAGACCGCCGCATTCAACCACTCTGCCATCTCTCCGTTGAAGTCTATTTTAGATTTCAAATATATAAAATTCTTGGCTCTTTACAAAATTATTTCTTTAGAGAATGATATTTTTTTTATGCGTTTTCTTCTCTTTTTCAGCTTAAATCGCTATTTACCACTTCTTGAATATAAAAAACGCTGCCAGTACTATAAAAAAGAATCCTACGGCATAATTCCACCTGAAATCTTCCCTTAAATAAAGTACTGAAAATACGCTGAACACTATCAGAGTAATTATTTCTTGTATTGTCTTAAGCTGCGCTGCATTGAACTGTCCATATCCGGCACGGTTTGCCGGTACCTGAAACATGTATTCTACAAATGCTATCAGCCAGCTTACAACTATCACCAATAATAAGGGTTTGTTTTTATATTTTAAATGTCCATACCATGCAAATGTCATGAATATGTTGGAAATAAATAATAGAACAACTGTCTTCATCTTACCGTATACTTTCTTGAAAAAACACAACTTGCTAATTTATAACTTTCTGCCCTTAAATTAAAGGTATTTAACCTCGCATTTTGTTATGTTTCATTGTTGTCAAAATTATTCTTATTGAAGTTATTTTAATTAAAGTTACTTTTATAAAAGTTATTCTTACTTAAAATTATTCTTATTAAAATCATTCTCTTCATTAATAAAACAATAATACTAAAATACATATGCAAGAATTTAAAGAATTTTCTAAACTGCTATCAGATAAAAGCGGACAGATAATTAAAAGTTACTTCCGTTCAAATGTCCATGTCGATACCAAAAGCGATCAATCACCTGTAACAATTGCAGATAAAAAAGCTGAAGAGGTAATGCGCGAATTGATCATGAAGGAATTTCCGGACCATGGTATTTTAGGCGAGGAATTCGGCACGTATAATGAGAACTCGGAATATCAGTGGGTCCTCGATCCTATTGACGGCACAAAAAGTTTTATTTGCGGAACCGTTACTTTCGGCACTTTAATAGCACTCCTCCATAAGGGTGAGCCAATCCTGGGCGTAATAAACCAGCCTATACTTGATTCTTTTCTGATAGGGGATAATAACGTCAGTCTTCTTAATGGTCAGGAAGTTAAATGCCGCCCGTGCAGCAGCCTCTCCTCTGCAGTTCTACTTACTACCGATCACCTTGATGTAAGTAAGCACCAGGATGGAGCCAGATTCGATGAGTTTATTAGACAAGTAAAGCTCTACCGCAACTGGGGTGACTGCTTTGGCTATTACCTTTTAGCAACTGGATTTGCTGATATAATGATAGATCCTATAATGTCTGTCTGGGATACTATGGCGCTAATCCCTGTTATCAGGGGCGCTGGTGGTATAATAACCGACTATCAGGGAAATGACCCGGTAAAAGGGACAAGCGTTATTGCTGCTTCAAAAGAGATACATCCTGAAGTGATAAGGTTCCTTAACTCCTGATAAAATTCATTTTAATATATTTGAACTCTATAGCGGGGTCACTTCTGGTCCCGCTTTCTCCTTTTCTTTCTGCCGCTTACTTAGTTATTGCCTCTTACTTATTTTTTGCTTTTTTCTTATTTGCTTTCTTAACAATTACTGTGTCTTTTCTGTTTGCCAGTGTGTCTGGTCTTAAATATCCATCCTGTAAAAGCTTTTCCGTCGACCTGAATAAGGTTAGTCTTACTTCTGTGCTTCCTGAAAAACCGGAGGATTCAACCTTAACTCCATTAACTTCCTTAAAAAGCTTTACTGAAGAAACTAATCTGTCCTCTTCAATTAAGTCATTTTCTGCCTGAGTCTTTTTATCCGGGATATTCCCGAGAGCCCAGTAAATTCCTTTTTTCGCATTTTGAAAAGCTTTATCCAATGATTCTTCAATTGAGATTTGGGCTATAAGTGTGGTTGAAAAAAGCGTGATCAGAAGTATCATAAGATGCATCATTTTCATTATTACCCCCGCAATAAATAGATGAGCTTTTCTAAAATATAGAAAATTGTATAGCTAATGTATATCGTATATGAACGAAATACTGAATCTTTTTGTTTAAATTATTATCATATACTAAAGAGTAAACCATAAAGTTTTAGAGTGAGGGCAAATAAAATGAATGATAATATAGTAATTGGAACTGATAACAATTTTGACCAGGAAGTGCTTTCTTCTTCTACTCCTGTATTAGTCGATTTCTGGGCTCCATGGTGCGGCCCCTGCAGAATGGTTTCTCCAATTGTTGATGAATTGGCAAG
>JAUZPB010000237.1 GCA_030706145.1 Bacteroidota bacterium | reverse complement strand
GTCGGATTACCTTAGCAGGGTTGAACTGAAATAACATATTTTTAATAAATTATCAGAACCGGTAGTTCAAGGAGGTAAAGAGTTTCATGAAAACTTTTGTGGCTAAGCCAGGAGAAGTTCAAAGAAAATGGTATATTGTCGACGCAGAAGGCAAACCATTAGGCAGACTTGCCAGTGAAGTGGCTAAAATTTTAAGAGGAAAACATAAGCCAACTTATACACCATTTGTAGATACAGGTGATCATGTAATAGTACTCAATGCTGAAAAAGTAGTACTTACAGGAAAGAAGCTCGATCAGAAGATTTACAGACATCACTCGGGTTTCCCAGGTGGTTTGAAAGAGCTTAAGTACAGAACATTTATGGCAACTAAGCCTGAAAAGGCAGTAGAATTGGCTATAAAGGGAATGCTCCCAAAGAACAGCCTCGGCAGAGCAATGTATAGGAAGCTAAAGGTGTACAAGGGCAGCGAACACGAACACCAGGCTCAGAAGCCTGAGGTATTGGAAATAAACATTTAATGAAGGGAGTGTAAAAGAGTTATGGCTAAGGTGCAATTTTACGGAACCGGTAGGAGAAAAAAATCTATTGCGAGAGTTAGACTTGTTCCTGGAGACGGGAAAGTTATGATTAATGATAGAAGCCTTGATGAGTATTTCGGTTTGGCAACATTGAAGGTTATTGTTAAGCAGCCATTGGTACTTACAGATACATCAAGCAAATTTGATGTTCTTTGCAAGGTTGTCGGCGGAGGCTTTACAGGTCAGGCAGGAGCTATAAGACATGGAATTGCAAGAGCGCTTCTCAAGGCTGATGAAGAATTCAGACCTACATTGAAAAAGGCTGGTTTCCTTACCAGAGACCCGAGAATGAAGGAAAGAAAGAAATACGGACTCAAGAAAGCAAGAAGAGCTCCACAGTTCTCAAAGAGATAATATCCTGCAACTCAGGACGTCTCAGAACAACTCAAAACGATTCAGAACCTCTCAGGACAATTGTCTTGGGAGGTTTTTTTGGTGGTGGTGCGTCCAGCATGACTGAATGGTAGCTTTACAACAATAAAGATTACAGAAATAAAATTTATTATTATAAAGAAATATGATATACTAATAAAAGGATGGTGATTAAATGCCGATCAAATACACAAAACTATTTCAATTACTTTCAGAAAAGAATATTTCAAAAACCGAGTTGCAGAAGAGTATAGGAATGTCATCTACTACAATGGCAAAACTTTCAAAGAATGAAAATGTTTCAATAAAAATTATTGATGATATTTGCAAAACATTAAATTGTCAACCGGGTGATATTATGGAGATGAGTAATACAATTGATAATCCGTTGCTTAAATTGCTTAGAGAAGAAAAGGAAATGAAGTTAAAGGGCGGTTTATATCATCAAACACAAGTTAAATTGGCATACAATTCTAATCGTATTGAAGGAAGCAAATTGTCCGAAGATCAAACCAGATATATTTATGAAACGAATACAATAGCTACTGAAAAAGATGAAACTGCTTCAATTGATGATATTATAGAAACAATAAATCATTTTCAGTGCTTTGATTATATGTTAGATATTGCAGATCAGAAATTATCTGAAGATATTATAAAAGAATTCCACAAAATATTGAAAAATAGTACTTCGGATAGTAGAAAAGAATGGTTTACTGTAGGTGACTATAAAAAGAAGCCAAATATGATTGGGGATCAAAAAACAGTTGCACCCTCAAAAGTTAAAGGTGAAATGGTAAAGTTGTTAATAGATTATAATCAAATATCAAATGTAACATTTGAGGATATTATTGAATTCCATTATAACTTTGAATCCATTCACCCATTTCAAGACGGAAATGGAAGAGTTGGGCGAATGATTATTTTTAAAGAGTGTTTAAAGAATAAGATAGAGCCATTAATTATTGATGAGCAACATAAGTTGTTTTATTATAGAGGATTAAAGGAATTTTCTGAGGAAAGAGGATACCTGATAGAGACTTGCAATTCAGCGCAAGACCGATATAAGAAATTATTAGAATATTTCTCGGGAGAATAGTTTATGTCTTTAAATTATAATAGATCAAAAGAGACGAATAACCAATGAAGAAAATATTAATTGTAGAAGATGATTTATTGAAGTGGTGAAATAAGATTTTCAGGCTCTCAAAACGCTTTAGAACATCGCAGTACGATTCGAAGGCAATTTCGTATTGTACTGCGAGGTTTTTTAGCTTATTTATGAAATAATTCGGGGGGACAGTTCTGTTGAATATAAGGTCTGCTGAGGGATTAAGGACAAAATACAGCAGAGAAACAAGCCGGTACAGAGCATTTGCTGCATATTAAATGAGAGTATTATGCTGCTATACATATAAAAAGATATTCGAATATATAGGAAACATGTCAGCTTCAAGGGTTTACTAAGATTATAATTAACAGAAATCACGCCTAGCCTTATTCTAAAATGATTTTACATAAAAAAATTGATAATATTAAGGGAACTTTTTGAATTGTAATATATAATAAAAGCAGGGATGTCCCCCAAGAGAGCGAAGCGAAAGAAAAGAATTATATAAGATGAACTTAAAAAAGATTACAAGAGAAATGAGGGAAAATAATGTGGAAAGAAAAAATAGAAGAGATGGTTAATATTTATGCCAAATACAAAAAGAAATTGAATAGCAGTTGTTCAGAAAATCACATATCCGAATTCCAGGAGGAAGTTTATGAAGATTTTGGTTATAAAGTTCCTGAAGAGTATACTCTGTTTTTAAGCTACATAAATGGAGTCCGATTTAATGGGTTAGTTATTTATGGAGTTGATGATTACATAACTGAATGCAATAATAACGAAGATACAGGATTTATTGAATCGAACGAATTATGGTATGAAAATGCTTGGCAAAAAGAATATATGTTTTTTGGACATAGCAGTATTACTTGGTATTGCTATGATATGCAAAAGAAGACTTATTTAGAATTAGATAAGCCATCAGGAGCTAGAGGAATCGAATATAGTTCGTTTGAAGAACTGCTAGATAAGGCATTGTTTAATGCGCTGCCTAGTGATAGTAAGAAGAAATTCACAAATATTATGGGCTCAAAAATGCAAATAAATCACTTCAATTAACATAGATGTGCAGGTGAGATTATGAGTATACTTTCAAACTTAAGATTTAATGGCGAGTTTCGTGACTATCAGAAAAATGTTCTTGATCATTCTAAACAATATCTAAAGGATGGTAAAATTCATATTGTGGCTGCACCTGGCAGCGGTAAAACCACACTTGGGATTGAGCTGATTCGTAGACTCAATAGCCCGGCTTTGATACTCGCGCCAACTGTCACAATTCGCCAACAATGGGGCGAAAGAATTGTTGACAGCTTTCTCCCTTCTGAGCAAGATGCTGCGGATTATTTATCTTACAATTTGGAGAAACCTTCTCTAATAACATCGATAACTTATCAGGCTCTTTATGCTGCTTTTAATAAGCTTTCAATTAAAGAAGAAATTGACGATGAAAATACGGAAAATAGTGATATAATTGATTTCTCTAATTTTGACTTACTCAATACTGTTAAAAATTCCAACATAAAAACAATTTGCCTAGATGAAGCACATCACCTAAAAAACGAATGGCAAAAAGTACTGGAATGCTTTATTTCTGCTCTTAGAGAGCAAGCAACAATAATTGCATTAACAGCTACACCGCCTTACGACAGCACTCCAAGCGAATGGAAGAAGTATACCGACCTATGTGGTGAAATAGATGAAGAAATTTATGTGCCGCAGTTAGTATCGCAAAAAACTCTTTGCCCTCATCAAGACTATATATATTTTAATTATCCAACAAACAAAGAGACTCAAATATTTAATCAATACAAGCAAAAGGCAATGTCCTGTGCAGAAGATATTTTGCAAAGCCAGCTCTTTGATGATATTCTGTCAAAATCGGAGTTGCTAACTGATTTTCAGGGAAAAGAGGAAAGTATTCTTGAAAATGCAAAAGGGTTTATAGCGTTACTTTGCCTGGCAAAATATCGTGGCATTAAATTGCCTAAAAAACTAATAAAGTTGGTTTCTCCGAGCGGAAAGCTGCCAGCGTTTTCTCTTGCTTTTGCAGAAACTGCCTTTCAGTTTATTATTGATACTCCTGCTATATTCTCTGAAGAAATTTCATTTCGATTGCATAACATACTCTCGGAAAATTCTTTGATTGATAAAAAGCAAGTGCATCTAAAATCAAATGATAAAGTTAATAAGCTTTTACTGTCGTCAACGGGAAAATTAGTTAGCATCAATGAAATCGTACGAAGTGAATCTAATAACCTGAAAAAAGATTTAAGAATGTTGATTCTAACTGATTATATTAAAAAGGATTTAACGAAAATCATCGGCAGTGATGAAACAATTACAACTTTGGGTACTGTTCCAATATTTGAATCTGTGCGAAGAAGTTGTGGAGATCAAGTTGACATTGCGCTTTTATCTGGACAGTTGGTAATAATTCCAAAAGATTTACTACAGGAAATAGCAACCATTGCCCAAAACAAAAATGTTGCATACACTACCAAAAACCTTGAAAACACTAATTACATTGAAATTAATTTTAGCGGTTCAAGCAAGAATAAGGTCGCAATTATTACAGAAGCTTTTGGGCAGGGGTTAATTCAAGTGCTTGTGGGAACGAAATCATTGCTTGGTGAAGGATGGGATTCTCCCTGCATAAATTCGCTTATTCTTGCCAGCTTTGTTGGAAGTTTTGTGTTGTCTAATCAAATGCGTGGTCGAGCAATAAGGGTTGATGAAAACGCACCGGAAAAGGTTTCGAATATATGGCATTTGGTGACCGTTGAACCAGAATTTGT
>JAUZPB010000236.1 GCA_030706145.1 Bacteroidota bacterium | reverse complement strand
TATATCAAACAATCTTATATCAAACAATCTTATATTAAATGACCGAATAAGGGGAAATTTTATTGTTCTGAAGATATAATAATGAAAAACCCCATAATTCATTAAATAATTACGGGGTTTTCTTTTGGAGTAGTTATGATTTAGTAAAACTTTACTGCAAAAGTATCATTCTTTTAATTAATGAATTTCCATTACTTTCCAGCCTATAGAAATATACGCCAGAGGGAACTCTCCTGCCTGAGTCATCTACACCTTTCCAAACGACTTTATGAGTCCCTTCTCCCAATATTTCATTTATAAGTGTTTTTACTTTTCTTCCCAATATATTATAGATAGAAAGGTTCACATTTCCTGCCTTTTCAAGAGAAAAGCCAATAGTTGTTTCAGGATTGAAAGGATTCGGGAAATTCTGCTCAAGCCTGAAAGACATATTTTGTGACTGAGCATTTGTCTGCGCAACTTCAGCAGTCTGCTGGCCATACATATTTGCATCCAACCAGGCAAGCCTTCCTTTTATCCATGACTTCAGGTAATTAATTTCAGATTCATAAGTTTGGCCAATGAAATAATTAGGCCAGACGTATTGGCCAAGTACAGGCCAGCGCCTAAAATTCCTGTCCTTCGATTCCTTAAGCAAAACTGTAAAACTATCTATCTGAGCAGTAATTGAATTATAGCTTAGAGCACCCTTGCGCAATTCTGTCCAGCGATTGTGGAGTTTATTAGCAAAGCTTTTATCCATAAGAAGCCGCCTGAACCAGAAAGGGATCTGATCATGATAAACATCCCATGGCCAATCGAGCTGCCAGCCGTTAGTATACTGCCCTTCGTCATAATTGGCATTGCCAAAAGCAATATTATAATCCCATGGCGGGCCCATTACAAGACGTCCATCTTTACTGTCTGAATTCTTGTGCAAATAAGTACTCAGCCTGTAGCCATCAACATTTTTGCAAAGTTCAGTTAATATCATATAGTCTATAAAAGAGCCTGTATTAATATATTTTACATATCCGTTTACAGGATCATCGTAACCTGAATTATAAAGAGTCTTTTCAAACTCCTTCATGAACTGCTCAATATAGCTGCACTGCTTAGGAATAATATCTTCAGGCTTTGGATAATAGTATTGCAGAAATAGCCTTGGCTGAGAACCTGTATAAGGAGGATAGCTCGAGTACCATCCCCCCTTATTAAATTCAATGTGATCGTGAAGAATTATATATCCGCCTGTAAGAGCTGTACCTGTTGAATCCTTGGCTTCAAGCTTCGAAATATCCACGCGGTTTTTCCCACGCTTAACCTTTTCCATCAGGACATAAATTCCCTGGTACTGCCCGTTAAGCATAAGTTCACAATACCTAGTGCGTGTTGCATACATTCCGATCTTATTAGAAAGGCTATATAAAAGAGCATCCCTTATAAGGCTCTTATCATCATAAGGAGCAAAAAGTATCCAGTCATTATCGGCCGGCATACCTAACAGCGAAACATCAAGGTTGCTGCCATCAGAATTTCTTGTTTCAAAGCCATATGGTTTTTTAGGAAAGCTCTGAGATGTCCAGCCTCTTAGCTCAATTCCAATCTTACCATTATAGCCATTAAAAGTATCAGTAACAGAATTTCTTTTTCCTGCACCATTATCGATAATACCCATATCTGCCATAATCTTAACAGAATCTAGTATGATTTGTCCGCCTGTATTAATTACAACAATGGGCAGGTTAGATGTGGTAAGTGTTGTATCTGTTAATTGAATTTGTATAGAAGCTGCCTCCTTTACAGAGGCAGCATTGGGGAATAAACTATTTCCAAGTTGTAATGCAGCATAGACTGCAAACAAAGGAAATAGTGATTTTCTTATTAATTTCATCAATATATTTTATTAAGGTTCCTTAAGTTTATTTTCCGCATTTAAGTGCTACAGAAATTCCATCACTCTCATTTTCAAACTGCAAAAGAAGAGTTTTTGTAGCATTGTCCCATGCGCTTTTTATATCTGTAACTGCCTGACCAGAACTGTTTTTAACCTTTATATCAGTTGGTTTTTCAGGCAAAAGTATACGCATCGAGTTCCAGGTCTTAGATGGGCTCTTTGCAACAAATGAGTATGTCTTGTTCTTATATTTTTCATCATAAACTCTTGCAGCAGTGCACAGAACCTTAGGATCACTTTTTTTACTCAAGCGGTTAAGGTCATACAGATAAGCCTGCTCACCCGGTTTAACTATCTTCTCATTTAATACAGGAAGCTCAGGATCGAAAAGATCAATAACTGGACCTTTTAGGTGAAGAGGTTCTTCGCTTACACTTTCATCCAGAACTGAAGCTATATCAAAAGGTCCGCGTTCAAGATAGAAGAAATTTTTCTCAACAAACTTTCCTGCCTTTGCATCTTTCTCATAAGCATTTTTTACAAGGTTAAGAAAATCCTTGTCACCAGAAGACTGCATAACAATTTCTTTAGGATCTTCTCTTACAATATATACCTTCCCTTTTCCGAATGTGTAATCAGTCTTTCCTTCAGCTGGAGTAATATTCATCTGTTCAAACAGGTGAACAGACGGAGACTTATAGCTGTTGCCATTGCTATTCCACCATTCTTTAACTGACTGGAAAGGATCGTTATCGCGTCCTAAATAAATAAGCACTCCTCCTTTTTTAACCCATTCAGCAAGACTTTTGTGATAGTCCGGAGAAAGCGGTTTCATATTAGAGTAGCTCATTACAAGGACTTTAATATTCTTCAGTGTATTTTCAAACTGCAGGTTTTCCATGTGAACGGTTTCAACAGGCACTCCCTTTTTAACAAGAGGCAGTATCATACCGTAGAAGTTTGAAAGCTGCGGATCCTCATAGCTATTGTGCGTTGGGAAGCGCTGGAACATCATTGAATTGCAAAGCAGCACGCCAATACCTTTTGAACCATTAACGCGGTTTTCAGAGAGCGGCATATCGTTAAGTGAATTAACCATTACCTGCATCTGCGTAGCATAGCTTTTTGCAATTGGCTGAGGCTCATCCATTCCGGCAACCTTAAACTTTCCAAGATATATTCTGTTAGGCCAGGGCATTACTTCAAAGTCAGCAACCATAGGATACATTATCTCAGCAGTAAAAGTAGCCTGGTAGTTTTTCTTATAATCATCCCACGATCTTGGCCAGTCTTCAATTGGATCAGTAAGGAGGAACATCTTGCGACCGGTTGGGGCTGTCATAGAAACCATCGAGCCATACTCTAAGAAAGCATTTTCAAAGACTCTTTCCTTCTTAAGTCCATTAAAGAAATTAGGCTCGCGGCTAGTGCCAGTCCAAACCTGTGCAATATATCCGTCCATGCCGGGTAAAGCTGCAAGGCTTGCCTCGGGACTAACTATCTGCCACTGTGAGTAATTAATAAGAGAGTGAGTTGGCACGTAGCACCTAATACGCTTGCCTTTGCTTTCACTGTATTCTTTAGCATACTGGAATACTTCCTTAAGAGCATTGAAATACATATGGTATTTCAGCTTGGAAGAAAGGTATGTAGCCTCTGGAGATTCGTGCTGAGCCATCCATGGGAAGCCGTAGTACTTCTGCCATTCATCCTTAAAGGCGGGGCTATAACCCGAGCGTGCCCAGAATTCGGGTTCTTCTAAGTGAATTGCAGTAACACCTGCATCAATTGCTTTTTTAACAAGTGTCTTGAAATATGAGATATAATTTTCAGTAGGAACAACATAAGGCACATTAACTCCGTGCATTATCATATTGCCATTCCTCTCAGTCTGACCTTCTTCCCAGTGAGTCTTACCGTCGTACTTTCCTAAAAAATAATCCTGATATTCACCCCAGGCGATACCGGTCATAAAATGAATAGTATATCCCTTCTCTTTCCATTTTGCAGCTCTTTCATTAAAGTCATCACTCATACCATAGACAATAGCTACATCCGAACGAACGTCATACTCCGCCTTCCAGGGCGCCGATATCTGAAAGCAGGTTTTCTCTCTGGGATAACTCCCCTTTGCCGTCGTGTCCGATGGCAGCAACTGCTCCGGCCCAAATGGTTTTGAATAGAGGGCTGTCGAAGCCGCAAAAAGAAATGGCAAGCTATAACGCAGTGCCCGGGATATATTTTTACGCTTTTCATTCATTTCTAAAACACCTGTTAAAATTTTATTTTTAATAACTAGTTCATTTTTCCAATAAGACTGCTGCCGCATGAAGAAACAGGGCGGCTCTTAGAATCGCAGCCCCAATTTGAAGCTTTACTTCCCATCTCAAACCTTAGCTCGCCTCCATTTAGCATATCCTGATGTGTAATATATGAAAGTCCATAAGGCTTTGAACCAAGAGATGCAGATTGAATATATTTATTTTCTTCTGAAACCTTGTTAGCCTTTATAACGAACTTTTTGCCATTAGACATTGTAATGGTAACCTTGTTAAAAATCGGACTTCCAATAACATATTCTCCGCTTGCCGGATTTACTGGGTAGAAGCCCATTGCAGAAAATACAAACCATGCCGACATCTGCCCGCAATCTTCATTGCCGCAGAGCCCATCTCTTTTATCTGTAAACATTGTTGACATAATATTTCTTAGGCGTGACTGTGTCTTATAGGCCTGGCCTGCATAATTATAAAGGTAAGCAACATGGTGGCTCGGCTCATTGCCCTGAGCATACTGACCAATAAGTCCAGATACATCGAGTGAATGTTTATTATCATTTACTGAAGGCTGGTTAAACATATCATCCAGCTTCTGCGCAAACTTTTCACTTCCGCCATAAAGTTCCATAAGTCCGCTTATATCCTGCGGAACAAAGAAAGCATATTGCCATGCATTACCTTCTGTAAAATCACCCTGACCCAGGCCAGTTACATTAAGCGGATTAAACTTATCTCTGAAGTTTCCATTGGCATCTTTTCCGCGAATAAAGCCGGTC
>JAUZPB010000235.1 GCA_030706145.1 Bacteroidota bacterium | reverse complement strand
TGGAAGGTTATCTGCTCTAAATTCAGTAGAGTATCTTCCTTCTTTCAAGTATTCATTTACAAGTGTAGAAACCACTTTCCCAAGCACATCGTATACCTTTAGTGTAACTTTTCCATCATTTGGAATTTCGTAGTTTATTACAGTTGACGGGTTAAATGGATTAGGATAGTTCTGTATAAGAGCATAGTCTTTGACTTTCTGGCTTCCTTTGTAAAAAATGACATTGTTGTTAGCAGATTTTTTTAACTGCTTTTCAGAAGCATAAAAGCTACTTATGTAATACTCAGTGTTTTCAATGCTGCTATTTACAAATAACTTAAAATGTACTGTCTTGTTACCAATACCTTTTGTCTTTAGAATATTAGTCTGATATTTTAACCTAAACATATTGTCTTTGCTGAAGGTTATGTCGTCATAGCTATCCAGAATGTTTTTTGTTGCGTCATCAATCAATTCAAGCTTAAAAGAAACCTTATCATTATCTTTTTTTAATGAACTTGCTGCAATAAGTGAATCAATTGTCCCATACCTTACAGAAAAAGAGACCTCTGAATTATTATCTACATTAAAGGATTCGCTTTCTAACAACTGATTTATATCGGGATATTTTACTGTATCATTAATAGGAACAAAACCGACATTCTTTCCATCTACATCAATATCGCCAAATGTAAAGTAATACTTTGCATTGCCTGACTTTACAATGCCGGTCCTTCCACATGAAATTGTTTTATTTGCGCTCTTATTCAATACATATTCATTCGAAATTTTTATATCATAAGGAGCAGAGCTTAATTGCGACTGAAAAGCTAAAGCCTTTATATTACCCGTTGAACCATCTGATTTAACCAAACCATTGCTTAACTGAATATCTTTTCCTTTAAGTGCTGGATTCCCAGACTTAAGTTCAGTTAGATTTGTAATAGTAGACAAAGTGCGGCTATCAGTACACTGGACATTCTGTCCATCGTTTTGACTCCATGCTACAACGTAAGTGTTTGGACTACTGGCTAAACTTGAAGAAGATATATTGTCTCCAAACTGCCATGTCGAAGGGTTCCAAGAACCATCACTGTATTGTCCTCTGAAAATCGCCTGAGTAATCCAATAGTCTGGTTCAAGTTCAAAGCTTCCTTTCCAACATATCCTGGCAGAATTCGTACCGTTCTCAATTACTGAAGGATAAGTATTTAGACTGTAACCATTAGCAGATGATAAATCGGAAGGGGTAATAGAAACATTAATTGAATTTCCATTTGCCATATCAATCGTCATTCTTGAATACATTATTCGTGAATCATTCTGACTAATATTTTCCTGCCATGAAATATGCTCATATAATGTAGATGTCATATTGCCTTTTATTGCAGCAGCAGAAATATTTACAGAGTTAGAGGTTGAACCAGAAACTTTTCTAGGTAAAAGACTACCTTGTCCATCAATAGTACTCCAGATCATTGAGGATCCATTGTCATTCCCATGAATATAATATATTCCTCCATTTGTCGTAGAAGGGTTGTTCCAAAATACACAGACATTAATCTTACCAGATTGATATCCGCCCTGTTTACTTGCAACAATAACCGGAGAAATGTTACAAGATGAATATGGGATAGAAGAATTATTGAATGAGATTAAATAATTATCGATACTAATTCCATCTTCGTTTAATTTGTCAAAAGTAATTGAATAAGTGCCATCGGAATTTAATTCCTGGTAACAGACATATAAATTATTGTCAATATAGTCAATTGAGGGATTTTTAGCATTATCGCCAAAAATAGTTAAAGTTTTACCTCCATTGGCTAGTTGCCAGCTTAATCCATTGTCCGTGCTTTTTTCAAGCCAGATTTTACCCATACTTTCATAGACAAGAAACATATTTCCATCGGGAGTAGTAATGACTTTCTTTTGGCTAGTGTTTGAAAAAGCAGTTTGGTTATTTGATAATTGAGTGCCTTTATAATTAGCTTGTACTATTGAATTGTCTTGATTAAAAATTACTGGGCTCTGAAGACAATCTGATTTAACAAGTGCATTTGTAGCACTCCAACTTTGAAAATAAAACTTATGTGCTTTACCTGTCTGTGGCAATGTCAAGTTTAACTGTGGCTTTGCTGATACAGAATAAAATGGAGGTTTAATAGTAATAAGATTTTCTCCCCCCTGTTTTAAGAAAACACCTTTGTACTGTTTACCTATTGAAGTTGTAGTATCAGTGTCTATAGTAAACGGAGAATCCTTAAAATAATAGGATGACATCTGACTATTATTATATTTACCTTTCTTAGGGTCAACCTTATCATAAAGCCATGGATCATTGAACCCTATGCTGTCGCCTGTAACGGCTAAATTAATGCCTTCAAAGCCATTTTGTAATGTTGCCTTTACTGCACTATTAAAAAATGCGTAATAATATGTTTTATTAGAAGTCTTAAAAGATTCAAGTTTAGAAAAGTTATCAAAGACAGGATTAAGACCTTCAATTCTGTTGTACTTTTTATAGGATCCGATATAATTAAAATCAGCTTTTATATAAATTGCAGAATCCTTAGGTATATCAATAGGATATTCAGTAAATTGATTCTGCCAATTATTATTAACCCAAGCATTCCAGATTTTTCCAGAATAATTATTATATCCCTCGTCTTTATAAAAAACATATATTGGTGTAGTAGTAGCCGAATTTGCAGGCGTAATTTTAAATGGATCACTTATGCCATAATCTGTTGATTCATTACTTATATAGATACGATATTTACCAGGAGTAATGTCTGTTGGTATTTTCCAGACTATTGAATTTAGTGTTCCTTGCTTACTGTTTATGGGAGAACTGGGTGAACGATAATCGTATATTGTTTTAATAAGTACATTATTTGTGTCAACTAATTGAATAGTAACATAACCTGATTTTGTATCCGTCCAGTATATTGTATCTATGGTTCCGGCTTGCCATTCATTTTTACTATTAGGTGAAATAATTGTAAAAAGCCTATTTATGTCCCATCCCATATCCATTAGCATAGCAATAGTAATTTCACCCGGAGAATGGATGGATTCAGCATATGAAGTTGAAGGAGTTATTAAGGAATTTGAATTGCCTGATGGATAAATTGATTCATCCAGGTGGTAAGTACTTGACCCACCCTCCCAAACTGCCGGGCTATATAGCTTAGGATATTTCCCACCATTAGCGATCTTGGAATTACTGCCGCCAAAATAAACTTTATTCCCCTTTAAAAAATTTCCAAGTTGCTGAGAAGGATTCACATATTTAAGAGGATCATAAACAACGAGACCATTTGAAATATAACCATCATACGTGCTGTCTGCAACAAATACATCAAATATGGATGGACATTTGGTAGTCCCATCAGAATCTCCCCAACTGCCGGTAGTACCAGAAGATACTAGGAATGTACCAGTAAATCCAAGACCATGAATTATTTCGTGCATAGCTATTGTTACAAGATCCATATTCCACGCTGGAGTATTTCCGTCTAGTCCATAATACCATATCTTATTTTTATTAAAGGTAATTTCAAAATCTGAACTTGAAGGACTTAGATCTATCTTTGCAAATTTGTTTGCAAGACTTGGGGGATAAAGTACATTTTGCTTGGGAGCATTAGTGAAATTCTTAAAGGATGATCCATTTTTTGTGGAAGCATTTACTAAAGAGTCATCAAATCTATCCCATTTAATTTGTATTGTAATTGGAGGTTGATTAGGATTAGGATATCCTGTGTTAAGGATATAGGACAAGATTTGCGTTGCCTCATTTATTGCATTTCGTGCACTAACAGGAACGTTGATATCAAAGTTAAGAATGAATTGTGAAGTAGCAGTGCTATGCAAAATGCTTTTATTTTTGTAAAGAGATGGTGCGTCAACCTTTGTAAATGAATTAGTACTTTTCGTAATATTTACTTCAACGTTTCGAGTATTCTTTTGGGCAAATGAAAAAGATGCTAAGAGCAAACTAATTATTAGAGTAAAGCGGACAATTTTCATATTACTTTTCCATTGGTTAAAAACTAGTTATTTGTCAGTAGTATTGTACACAATAAGCGCAATAGCAGCCAGCCAAACTGCTTAAATTCCAAATTCTGTCATATTTGTATGCAATGAGCTTAAGCTGATGTTTAGAACATCCGGCTTTGAATTATTATTATGCCTGGCGAATGCACCTCATTTTTGTTAAAATTATTTTTTACAATAACGCTAATGTTAGGGGGCACAACATAGTATTAATTGACTGGAATGTAAATACGTATGATTACCGATTTTAGTAGGAGCTATTTCAATAATTCTGCTAACTTATTGTATTATAATATTATACTAGAGTCTTCTATACTGAAGTAATTTCTAAATGTGCAAATTATTTCAGAAATATGTAAAATTATAATATTTATGACATGCAAATTGCTATAAATGGGAAATTTGGTACGTATGTTTATCATTGAGGTGTTAAAGGTACGTATTGATATTAGATTTATTCTTAAACTCAAGCTTTTATGCAGTAAAATAACCTAAAAATTCAAATACAAAGCTAAATTTTTAAGCATAGGATAATATTCATTCATTTACAACAGGGCCAGTGTTAAACTGTCTTTTCCCAATTATTGCAACTGCAGAACCTCTTAAGATGCCAATTGCTGCAATTGTATTTCCCTTTACAGCTACTCTGAATATGCTTCCTCCATTATCAGAGAATTCATCATAGACCTTCCATGTAAGTCCATTCCAGTGAGCTAAGAATCCATAATCACCTGCAACAAAGATGTCATTGGGTGCATTTCCTCTTATTCTGTTCATGAACTTTGAGTCAATTAGAGGTTCTTTCTTCCACTTGCCTGTCTTATTGCTGAAAAGTCCCCATCCGCTGCATGTAAACAATGGAAAGCCCTTGTTTGTCCAGAGTGAATATGGCATCATATGA
>JAUZPB010000234.1 GCA_030706145.1 Bacteroidota bacterium | reverse complement strand
ATTTCGCCCATAAGGATTTAAATAACAATTATGATTTGTCAGGGATAGATATTAAGAACTACTCGCACTCGGTTTTGATTGGCCTCCGGTTTTAAGATGATGAATTAATTTTCCTCTGGAGATGGTAAAAAAATATATCTGCAACTGAAGGAATGCTCGCCGCCCTCACAAGGCTGGTCCATAAACAAAGACAAGTCCAGATGGCTTAGAGGCGACTTTCCGACTTTCAGCTGCATTCAAGGCGTTCCGAACTGCATAAATACCGGGCTTATACGCCCTCTTCCACTGACTGTAGGTCCCGGAACCAGCCAGCTTCTCGACCTCGGTACAAAACTACGTTTTTTTGTTATAAGTATCTATAATAAAACCTTCAAAAAAACCTGCTGAGTTTCTCAAACACTCTGATTTCAAACGCGCAAAGATCTTAGTCGTTTTTAGATCTGTATGATCTAGTATAGAAAACAAGTAAAGTGTTCTAAATTTTCAGTTTTGTAGAAAGATTGATTTAAATATTTGACTAAATCTATAAAATTACTTGCAATTCACCGGACGGTGACTTATATTTGTCACTAGTAAGTGACATTTATGAGCAAAAGTATGAAATTCCTTTATTTTCTTATATTTATAGTAGTTATTAGTACTACGATATATAGTCAATCTTTCCGCCCTCTTTCCTTTAGCTGGCAGTCTGCAGGAAGTTTTCAGTCTTCAGGAGACGATGAGTCTTTAACCAAAGCGGGCAATGTTCTGAAGCATATAAATGTGCTCAGCTTTTCTGCAAAGGCCCCTGTTTACAGGGATACAGCTTCCTTGACAATAATTACACAGCTTGATTATTCACGTACTGATTTGAGAAGTAATTACAGCTTTCATACAGCAGATGCAGCTCTTATACTGTACACACTGCTAGGCCGGAATTATGATATGTTTGCAATGTATCAGCCAAAGTTTTCTGCGGGCATGCAAACTGGACTAACCAGTAGTGCCTGCACATACAATTTTGCAACTGGATTCGGAAGGCAATTTAGCAATTCCCTTTATGGAGCAATAGGAGTTTATTATATCCACAGTTTCGGGCAGGGACTAACATTTCCTTTAGTTACTCTAAAATGGTCAATTAACCCTGAAGCAGTCCTGATGGTTGAATTTCCCGATCAGGTTTCAGTTACATATAAGCTCATGAGGGATCTGAAACTGAGCTTGTACAACAGGTATGAAGCTAATCAGTTCAGGTTGGATGATAAAGGCATTAAGCCCGAATTTTACAGATACATTTCGACTACTCTGGGTCTTAATATAAGCTATAATCTTCTGGATAATTTATGGGCAGACATTTCTGCCGGGTACTATCTGAATAATAAAGCAAATATGTTCACGCGAAATGAATTGATTACAACCACCAACTTCAAAAAAGCAACAATGATAAGAATAAGTGCGGCTTACGAAATATCAAATTAAATATGGCAAAAAACTGAGGTAATTATATGAACAGAAAAGATTTCATTAAAACCAGTACACTTAGCATGCTGGCCCTTTCAGCATTTGGACTGAACCCGGGCTGTTCAAATATTTCAAGAGATAGTATTACTCCTTGTGAACAGCATAGCCCAGTTCTGAATATATTAGGAAAAGAAAAATCTGATATTTTCCACTATGCTTCCCTGGCTCCGAGTTCTCATAATATACAACCATGGAAAGTACGCATCATAGATAACTCAAATTTCGAGATCACTATTGACACTTCACGGATCCTTCGAGCTGTTGATCCAGCCATGAGGGAGATTTATATTTCAATGGGGACCTTCCTTGAAAATTTGCTACAGGCTTCAGAGAGCTATGGTTATAAATGTAGTTATTCGATTAAGACTGAAGGCGACTTTTTTATCAGTCTGAAGATGGAGAAATCAAACGATTCTTCAAAAATAAACAATGAGAACCTAGAAAGAATAGCCCTCAGGAGAACCTTACGCAAAAATTACCTTTCCAAACCTGTCCCGGAGAGTATAATTAGGGATCTTTTTGCAGAAGATTATGACAATATTTTGTATTTTCCGCAGCAGTCTATGCAGAGCAGGTTGATTGCAGATGCAACATTCTCTGCAAACAGGATTCAGGTTAATAATAGCGCCTCGCAGAAAGAGCTTTCTGAGTGGATAAGGTGGAGCAATTCAGATGCAAAGGAGCATATGGATGGACTTACTCCTGCAACTATGGAGATAGATGGGCTGAGCGGATTTTTTGTTCGAAGTTTCTATGACAAAGAAAACGTAATGTCTGAGGGTTTTAAAAAGCAGACTTTGGGACTAGTAAAAGAACAGTTAGACCAGTTTGGAAACTGGATAATCATTACCACAAAGGACAACAGTGAAGCTTCGCTCATAAATGCAGGCATGATATACGAAAGAGCAATGCTTAGGATAAGAGAACGTAATATTGCATTTCATCCTATGTCTCAGGCTATTGAAGAAAAAGAGATATACCAGAGCCTTAAGAAATCGCTGAACATTGATGGCTGCATTCAGTTTATCATAAGAGCAGGTTATGTGGAGGAGTATCAGAAACCTGTTTCGTTAAGAAGACCGGTCGAAGCATTTATTGTCATAGAATAATTTTTAAAGGGAAACCCAATTAATATGGAAAAAAGGACACGAGATAAAGAGCTAACAAAGCAGAAACTTCTTAATGCTGTAGGAAAGATTGTAAGAGAACATGGAATTGACGCTGTGGGAATAAACTCTGTAGCCCGCGAGGCTGGAACAGACAAAGTATTGATCTACAGGTATTTTGAAAACCTGGACGGGCTTATGTATGCCTATATTATGTCAAAGGATTTCTATGGAAATATAAGTAAGCTCAGTCCCCTGCCCGAAAAGATAACTTCAATAGAACAGCTTATGGAATATTCGAGGACCATTTTTGTAAATATGTTCTATCATTTGAAGAATGATATTGAACTGCAGGAAATTTATAAGTGGGAGCTGAAGACGCTTAACAACGCCACGCGAAAAGTAGCTGAAAAAAGGGAAGAACTCGGGCATAAGTTAACAAATTATATGACCAGTTTTGTTGAAGACACAGGCATTGACAGTGAAGCCTTGCTAACTGTGCTTGTAAGCAGTATAAACTACATAGTATTAAGGTCAGCCACAGTGGATATTTTTAACGGCATAAAGATAAACGAGCCCGAAGGTGAAAAAAGGATTCTTGAAATGATAGATAACATTCTCAGAAGCTATATATCAGGGCTGCATTTGAAAGCCAATTCTTAATTTATTGCTTAAATGATTAGTAGTTATGAATTAATAAAATTGTAATTTTAAATTCCACTTCATATTTTGGAATTGATCGGTAATACAAAGTTAGCAGAAATAATAATCTCTGATTTATTAATCATTTAATTTTCGCTAAGCTTAAATGAAGATGCGCGTAAATTATAAAAATGTTTGATTAATTCGTGAGTATCATCTTTTATAATGATTTTCTCAAATCTACGCTTCCCTAGCCTACTGTCAACCAGCGCAAAAGCTTTAAATAAGGGGTTATTAGATACAAGTGATTCTTCAAAAGGAGTATTCAAATAATTAAATAATGATTGAGAAAAATCTTCCATATCATGAATTCCCATATTTACTACTTTTTCTAAGGTAATATTTTCAATTTTTACTGAAGTCCTTTGAGAGGGAAAGGAATAATATGCTTCTTTTAATTCTTCGTTGGCAGATAAGGTCTTTAATACCTGATAATAACTGCCAGAAAAAATAGTTTGTTTATCTATAGTTATCCAAAACTCACCTTCCTGATCATGTGCTTCATGATACCGGGTCACATAAAAATCTACTCTGTCTCTAATCTCAGGAGAAATAAGCTGTTTTATTCTATGCTTTAATTGCGACCATTTCATGTTATGACTTCTATTATAATCGTTTCCTAGTATTCAAATTTATTAAATTAATCAGACTAATGGATACCTTATAATCGTAAATATTAATCGGCATTCAAATATTTATTAGCTAATCAGCTTCAGATGAACCGGGGACATATTCCAAAATGTCACCCGGTTGGCAATTTAATATTTTGCAAATTGAGTCTAGTGTTGTAAATCTTATGGCTTTAGCTTTTTCGGTCTTAAGAATGGAGAGATTTGCTTGCGTAAGGCCAACTTTTTCAGATAGTTCATTCAAGGACATTTTTCTTTTTGCCATCATTACATCGAGGTTTACTCTTATAGCCATAATCTCCTCCTCTTTATACAGTTAAGTCGTTTTCTTCTTTTAGTTTATGTCCCTGTCTGAAGAGTTTTGCAAGAGCTCTTAGCAAAAATCCTCCAATAAGGCATGCAATAAAGGGCTCTTTAGTTGGAACAGGTTTTAATATCCTGAAACCATTAATTACTAAATCATCGGGGATATATTGATTAAGAAAAAATGATCTTAAAGCAAAAACAAAAAGCATGATAATGAGAATAAAAGCCAGAAGATTTAAAATTTTGCTGTTATCAGTATCGAAAGCTTTTCCCCCCCTGATCTTATCCAGTATTTTCCGTGCATTAAAAATAACAATAAATCCTGCGACAAATAGAAAAAAGTACTTTGACATGGCAACAAAATAAACCCAAATGTTTTGTGGAGTCATTGAAAGCAATCCCTTTGGTTCAGATAAAACAAAATAATTTGACTGAGGCGTTTTGATAATGCTATTGAAATCTCTATTCTGAAGGTTAACTTCTAAATCAATAACAACATTTCCGGAAGTGATTATTTTATAAGGATAAGTAAATATTATCAGTAGTATTGTTATTGCAATAATCCATAAAAAGAGATAAGACGAATTAGATGCAACTTTATTAATTTTATGATCGCTGAGAAACAATTCCATCTCCGGCTCCAAATTTTTAGGTAATGATTAAATATCTGTTTTTGTCAATTAAACTGTTAACTCCAATTCTTCTTTCAGTTTTGCATTTT
>JAUZPB010000233.1 GCA_030706145.1 Bacteroidota bacterium | reverse complement strand
GAAGGACAAGCTGGTGGTGTAGATTATAGCTTGATTGAAGTTACAGAGGCTCCTAAGAAGGACGAAATTGTAAAAGAAGAAGTAATGAACAAAGAATCCGGCGGTAAGAATTATCTTAATAATAAAGAGGTAGGTGTAAGAAAAAAATTGCAGGAAACTGCTTTCTTTTATCCGCATCTTGTCACAAACCAGGATGGCGAAATTACGTTTACATTTACGGCTCCTGAAGCACTTACGCGCTGGAAGCTAATGACGTTTGCACATACTAAAGACATGCATTACGGTTTAGCTGAAAAGGAAGTGGTGACACAAAAAGAGCTGATGATACAGTCAAATGCACCGAGGTTTTTGCGGGAGGGTGACACTTTATATTTTACTGCGAGGGTAACAAATCTGAAAGATACAGTGCAATCAGGTACGGCAAAGCTTGATCTTTTTAATGCTGAGAATAATAAATCTCTTGATGATCTTTTAGGTGGTTCTGAGCAGTTACAGAACTTTTCTCTGGGAAAGAAAGAGAACAAGTCACTTTCGTGGAAGCTTATTGTACCATATGGTGGTGTTCAGGCCGTTACGTGGCGATTGACAGCTGCAACTGACAGCAGCACAGATGGTGAAGAAGGGCTGGTGCCGGTGCTTACCAATTCGCAGCTTGTAACAGAGTCGATGCCAATAGAGTTAAATGGACATGAAAAGAAGGATCTGGTATTTAAGGGCTTAGAAGAAAATAATTCAACGACATTAAGGCATCATAAGCTTACGTTTGAATTTACATCAGATCCGGTTTGGTATGCAGTCTTGTCACTCCCATATTTAATGGAATATGAATATGACTGTCTTGAACAGACATTCAGCAAATATTTCGCAAATAGTATGGCCGAATATCTGGTAAACAGTGATCCTAAGATAAAACAGGTTTTTGAAAGGTGGAAAAAGGATGGAAGGGATTCGCTCAAGTCGAACCTAATGAAAAATCAGGAATTAAAGAATATAATTCTGGAGGAGACTCCATGGTTATATGATGCAAAAGATGAGAAAGTTTCAAGGCAGAAGCTTACAGAATTATTTGATATTATAAAGCTTGCTGATAGAAAGGCTGAAAACGAAAAGAGACTCCAGCAAGCTCAGTTGTGGGATGGAGGCTGGCCGTGGTTTGATCAAATGGTCTCAAGCCCTTACATTTCAAAGCATATAATTGCAGGGCTAGGACACCTTGATAAGCTTAATATTATTAAAATTAGAGGCAATAGGGATCTTTGGAAAACGTTAAGCCGGGCAATTGAATACTGTGACAATGATGTGTATAAAGAGTACAAAGCACTTATGGCTATGAGAGGTATTACTGAAGACCTTCCTGTGGACGAACAGATAATACATTACCTTTATGTACGCAGCTATTTTATGGATGTTCCTCTTAAAGCCGAATACCAAAAGGTGTTTGATTTCTGGAATAAAAAGGCAGAAGAGCAGTGGCTTTCTAAGAGTAAATATATGCAGGGGATGATAGCTCTTTCAGCTTACAGGCAAGGTAACAAACAATTAGCCCAACAGATAATAAGCTCAATCAAAGAGAACGCTGTAATTTCAGATGAAATGGGAATGTATTTCAAGGAAAATCAGGGATGGTACTGGTTTGATGCTCCAATCGAAAGGCAGTCGCTTATAATTGAAGCATTTAATGAGATCAGCAAAGATACTGTAAGTATTGACCTTATGAAGAAATGGCTTTTGAAGCAGAAGCAGACAGCAAATTGGGGAACTACGCGTGCAACTACTGAAGCCTGTTATGCACTTATGCTAAGAGGTACAAATTGGATGAGTGATGCAAAACTGCCGGAAGTAAAAATAGGCGGACAAAATCTTGAAATCTCTGCCAGTGAAACTGAAACAGGGACAGGGTATATCAAAACTTCCTGGGATGGAGACAAGGTAACTCGTGATATGGCAAAGGTGCAGGTGAAGAATAACAATAGTACCTTTGCATGGGGAGCAATGCACTGGCAGTATTTTGAGCAGATGGATAAGATAGAAGCGGCGAATACGCAGCTTTCACTTAAAAAGCAGGTGTTCTTAGAGATAGATGATAAACAAGGAAAGAAGCTTGTACCAATTAACGAAAAAAATGTTTTGAAACCAGGAGATAAACTGAAGGTAAGGATTGAATTAAAGGCTGATCGTGATATGGAATATATACATATGAAGGATATGAGGGCATCGGGATTTGAGCCTGAAAATGTCCTTTCAGAATATAAGTATCAGGATGGTTTGTGGTATTATGAAAGTACCAAGGATGCGGCTACGAACTTTTTTATAGAGCATTTAACAAAGGGAACGTATGTGTTTGAGTATCCTCTCAGGGTTGTATATAGAGGTGCATTTTCAAATGGAATCACTACTGTTCAGTGTATGTATGCTCCGGAATTTTCTAGTCACTCGAACGCTGTTCGGTTGAGAGTAGAATAGGTAGGATATTAAAAAATGGGCTTGGCGGAAAATCTTAGAAATTATTTTTGAAAAGAGAGATAATAGAGGGCAGAGGCATCGAACTAAATCTTGAAATTTCCTGCTCTCTGCTCTTTATTTACCAGAGCTGCTAGTTTTAGACCCTGATAGAAATAAAGTATTCCATATTACAGGAATTATTTATGTTTTTTCCCTGTTGTATTTTATAATATGCCAGAATACAATTTCAATATATAATCGAAAAGCAGAATGAAACAACCAGAAGAAATCCTGCAGCAATGGATCAGCTCAGTTAATAGTAGGGATATCAAAGAAATTCTCTCGTTTTACGATACAAAAGCTGTTCTAATTCCGACATTTTCCAACCGGATACTCGACACCAGTGAAAAGATCAGCAATTATTTCAAAACACTAGCATCAAAAGAGCAGCTGAAGGTTAGCCTGCGAGAGAACACAATAAGAATACAAAAAATAACCGGGACAATTTCATCTGTTTGTGGGATCTACCTGTGGACGATGGCAGTCGAAGGGGAGATCCTTAATTTTGAGGCACGGTTCAGCTTCCTCTTTGATTCTTCACTGCCTTCGCCTGTACTACAGCACCATTCATCACAGATACCAAGGACACTTTGAATTAAAACCACCACTCTAGTTCTGTTCAAAATTCCATATAATAAGCTATAAAACTGGTAGCAGACTCCTCTTTAATGCTTCCGCATACAGGACAAAGATCGTCTTTTTTTGGCAAGCTACATAGCAATATTTGCAATTTGAAAAAATGTACCTCGATAAAATAGACTTGTTTTTATTAAAAAACATAAATACTATCAGGTATGTACCACAATCAATGAGATAAAAATGAAAAATATAAAAACACAAAATAAAATGATGAGTGGTATTTTATTTTGTACCTTAATTACAATGCTGACATTTCCTATAGGGGGTAAACTAATAATTAATAATTATTTTCCACAGGATAATCCCCAGATTGGGGGGACAAATTGGGTTGCTCCTGAGAGTGCAGACAAACTAAAAAATCCTCTCAAGGGAAATGCTAAGGCAACTAAAGAAGGAAAGTCCTTATATACTACCTATTGTGTGAGTTGTCATGGCAATAAAGGTGAAGGCAACGGAGTTGCATCTGCTTCGTTGACACCTAAACCCAAAAACTTAACGGCAAAACAGGTTAAAGATCAGACCGATGGGGCAATATATTGGAAGATAACAACAGGTAAACCTCCAATGATTTCCTGGCAGTCTACTCTTTCTGATAAACAACGCTGGTCATTAGTTAATTACATTCGTGCTCTAGGGAAATAATAAGCAAATTGAACGAGGTGTCATATGAAAGCATATAGACAATTTGATTTATTGCCTTCCTTTGTTACAATTATTATTGTTTTATTGATAGATTTAAATAATACATATGCAATTCCAAGTTTTGCACGGCAAACTAACCTTGCATGTAATGCATGTCACACAATTTTCCCGGAACTTACAGCGTTCGGAAGACAATTTAAGAGAATGGGATACTCTCTGGTTGGTGTAGGTTCTATTCAGGCAGCACCTGATAGTGAAACTGTTATTATGAGTTTGCCTAGTAGTCCTCCTGTTTCAGGTATGATTATGACTTCATACTCTTATACAAATAAAGAACTACCTGGTACACAAAATGGTAATTTCTCTTTCCCGCAGCAGTTGAGCCTGTTTCTGGCTGGCTCTCTAACCCCAAAGATAGGTGGATTTTTCCAGATAACCTATGATCAACAAAGTGGTACAATTGGTATGGATAATGCAGAATTGCGATATGCAAATCAGACTGAACTGTTTTCTGAGGGATTTGTCTATGGAATAGATATAAACAATAATCCAACTGTCCAGGACCTTTGGAACAGTCTGCCAGCCTGGAGATTTCCTTTTGCAGCTTCGGCCACATCGCCTTCTCCTGCAGCAGCAACCTTAATTGAAGGAGGCCTGGCCCAGAAAGTTCTCGGTTTGGGAATTTATGGCCTTTGGAATGATTTGCTTTATGCTGAGGTCACTATGTATAAATCAGCAATTCAGGGGGGGCATAATCCTCCTGATAGCTCTTCGAGTGGTGTGCTGAAAAGCTTAGCTCCATATTGGCGCATAGCACTTCAGCAGCAAATTAACGATTATTACATTGAAATAGGAACCTTTGGCATAGCGGCAAATCAGTTTGCTGCAGGTGTTACAGGCCTTACAAATAAATATACTGATATAGGTTTCGATCTTAATTTTGAAAAACCTCTTGACGAAAAAATGTTAACAGTTCATGGATCTTATATCCATGAAACACTCTCTCCTGATTCAGCACTGAGTACTTCAACGGCATTAAACTCATTCAATATTAATGGAAATATCACTCTACATTCACAGATAGGATTTTCGCTGGGATATTTTTCAATAACAGGGGATAACAACCCTGCATTAAATGCGCCAGCAAGCGTTAGCGGCAGTGCTAATGGATCTCCCAACAGTAGCGG
>JAUZPB010000232.1 GCA_030706145.1 Bacteroidota bacterium | reverse complement strand
CTAGCGACCTCCTGCAGAAAAGACTTTGCACGAATACGTACATATTCATTCTTGTCTGTCTGACTTTTCTGCTTTAATACATTTATTAAATCCTGATCAATCTGTTTATTATCCGGCTTTTCGGGTGTCAGACTGTTTACTGCTGCAACCCTTAGTCCGGCGTTCGTATCGTTTGCAAGTACATAGAGCAGGGCTTCAGTAATTTCTTTATCAACCGGAAACTTCTGAAGTACAAGCAGTGCTTCTCTGCGCACTCCCGGATTTTTATCGTTCTTTAGTGTTGTAATAAGTGCCGCCTTAATCTTTGCATCAGGCTTTTTCTGATCATTGGCCTGCGCCGAAATTGCACTTATTGTCCTTAGCCTTACTCCATCGTTCTGTTCATTTACAAGAGCATGGGCCAAAACTTTCTGTACCATTGCATCATTTATCTTACCTTTCATGTGGACAGGCTTAACGGCATCGAAAGAAAAAGAAACTTCACCATCCGAGGCATCGGCATCATCAAATCTTAAGTTGTCTATCTTTATATTATTCTGTGAAAGCTGATCTGCACCCGAAGCTGCTTTTGTATTTGACTGAGTCTTATCTGCCTGAAGCTGCTGCTGCTGCGGCTGTGGCTTATGCATCAGGTATCCGACCATAATTCCAACAATAAGTGTGGCAGCTCCGCCAAGGGCAATTTTGTAGTTGAGCATAAAGAAATTTCTGACAGCATCAATAAGGCTTTCAAATAAGTTTTTTCTTGAATTCTCTATTCTTATTGCTGCCCTCAGTTCACGCCTTGCCTCGAGGAGCATCTCTTCTTCAGGTTCAGCGGGCTTGTGGCTATCAATTATAGAATCGAATGACTTAAGTTCTTCAAATTCCTTTTGGCAGCTTTCGCATTCTTTTAAGTGCGCCTTCAAAAGGAGATTTTCCTCTTCATTCAGTTCATCAAAAACCGATAGCTGAACCCACTCTTTGTACTGTTCGTGACTTATCTTATTGTTTTCCATAATATTACCTTATTGCCAATCCTTGAAATCTTTCAGCTTGTCTCTCATCTTCTGTGTAGCCGTAAACAAATACTTCTTAACCGTACCTTCGCTGCACTTCATCATATCTGCAATTTCCTTTATCTTCAGGTCCTGATAGTGCTTCAGTGTGAAAACCATCTTCTGCTGGGGTGAAAGACTTTCCATTGCCTGCCGGATCTGCAGTGAGATCTCTTTGTCCATCAGCTGCTGGTCTGTGGAGCTCTCATCTGCTAACTTATCCGACAGTGACTGTCCGTTGCCATCTTCGTCAGCCGGGAATTCCTGATCAATAGATGCGTATGTATGTTTCTTACGCCACGATGAAAATGTAAGGCATACATTTGTAGCAATGCGGTACAGCCAGGTAGAAAATTCGCTTTTCCCTTCGAAATTCTTTAATCCCTTATATACCCTAATGAAAACTTCCTGGTAAATATCCTTTGCATCCTCTTTACTATATCTGTAGGAGGCTGCAATTGCCAGTACATGTTTGTCATAACGGTAAATAAGCTTTTCGAAGGCTTGCATATCACCCTTCTGCGCTCTTAGTATTAATTGACTTTCTTCTGTTTCTTGCATCTATTGTTTAATTTTTTCCCGGTACACTCATTTAGACTTAGAGTGTTTTTAAAAGGTTGTAGGCAGTTGGTAAAATTATAATATTTTTTTCCTAAAAGAAAAAAGAAAAGGACAGGGGGCGTTGGGACAGGGGGAAGAGGGGCGTCGGGCGACGGGAAATGGGACAAGGGGCGTTGGGAGGGGGAGACGGGGGGAAAGGGGGGCGACGGGACATGGGGACTGGGGGGACAAGCAGGGTTGAGTATTTGGAGAAATTTTTGGTATTATGATATATAATCGTCCCACAAAATCCATTGAGAAATCATGTGGTACTGTTCTATAAAACCTTTTGAAATTACGTAGTGCTTTTCCATAAGATCTTTTGAGAAATTAAATAGTACATTGACTCCATTTATTATAAATTCAAGGATACTATCATGAAAATTGCTACACACTTTGATCTGGAGGTTTTTAAAATGGCTTTTGAGACTTCAATGAAAATCTATGAAATTTCAAAATCCTTTCCCAATGAAGAAATGTATTCAATGACAGACCAGGTAAGAAGATCATCAAGATCTGTTTGTGCAAATATCTCTGAAGCTTTTCGAAAAAGGCGCTATGCAAAGAGTTTTATTTTAAAACTAAGTGACTCGGAAGCAGAAGCAGCAGAGACTCAGACCTGGTTATACTATGCATTAAAATGCAATTACATTTCCAAAGAATTATTTGATGAGTTATTAATGCAATACAATAGAATAATAGGGATGCTTGTTACAATGATAAAACACTCCCAATCCTGGACCCTCCCCACCTAATTTTGTCCCCCAGTCTCCATGTCCCTACGCCCCCCATCGAGTTTTTCCCCCCGTCCCCCCCTCCCAACGCTCCTTGTCCTGTTTTCCCCCCGTCCCCGTGTCTCCAAGTCCCCTAGTCCCATTTCCCGTCGCCCGACGCTCCTCTTCCCATCTCCCCCTCATAATTTTTGTCTGTTTTTTTCTACAACTTTGCTCAAAAAATTAATCACATTTCATGTAACAAAATCCCAAAACTATGCGTCTAAAGCTTAGAAACTTAGAAAGAACAAAGGAAAATGATTCTGGCACTCAGTTTGTTTTTCTGAAGATATTATAAAAAAATGAGGCGAGGCAATGATCAAGAAAATTTTACTATTAACATTCTTTACAGCGGCTATTTTGAGTCCTTCACTCTTCGCTCAGGAAAAGGATTCCACTTATAGCAGTGATACCACATATACCAGCAGCAGCAGTAATGAAGATGACGATTCGGAATGCGACTCCGGTTGGACTTCTGATTGGGGCGATTGGTCAAATAAATGGAACGACCACCGCTGGCATAGCTTTAGTTTCCATGGCAAACCTACTCTTGAGGCTACCTATGGAGTTTCTAAGATTGGCATTAAATCCTTAGGCAAAAGTTTTGCTAATACAGGCGCAGCTGAAATTAAGGTAAGCTACAGCTCTTTGCACAAAAGAGTCGACTATATATCTCAATATCAGAATAACTTCGCATTCTTAAGTACGAATTCAATGGATCTGACTTCTGATAATAATAATGCTAATGACCTTACCTCTGAAACATGGAGATTCGGTCTTGGATGGCAGAGCGGTTATGCTTACCAGTTCGGAAATGCCGCTATTATACCTTATAATTCAAATGCTTTTGTCTGGACAAGAATTAAATATACCGGTAACTCAAACCCCATTGCTGTCCCTGACGTATATGGCCTCTCGGCAGTAGATGCACAGATGTTAAAGGAATTTAATGAAACAGTTAGATTCGGACAGCTCTCTGAAGGCGGCATTAAACTGCAGGTAGTTCCTATCCTTACATTTAATGCAGGTTATGAAAGGGCAATTGTATTTCCACGGCATATGTTCTGGAAACATGCCGGAAGCTTGATACTTGAAGGGATTGGACAGGGTGCAATTGATGCTTTTGTACACGAAGTACTCGATTCTTCTCCTGCAGCAGCACCAATAGTTAACTTCCTGCTTAAGAATGGTTTTTCATATGCTTTCTACCAGCTAAGAAAAGAAAAAATGAACTGGCCTTTCGATACGGCAGAACCGCTTACATATGATACATGGAAGATAGGCATGACATTTACATTTTAACAATAAAAAGTTTCTACTCTCCTAAAAAAGAACCCGGCCTTTATATTATTAAGACCGGGTTCTTTTGTTTCCATAAAGCTCTTTTTAAGCTTAGGTTCTTTTTCGGCTTAGGCTTTTTTTTAGTATGAGCTCATTTTCAGCCGGGAATGACTTCAATAGCCGGGTGAATTTCCCTTCTGAGTATATTTTCGATAGCATTTAGCGTACCGCTTATTGAACTTGGGCAGCTTCCGCAGGCACCCTGGTACCTGATCTTTAATGTGTAGCCTTCAATTCCCAATACTTCAAGTCCGCCGCCGTCACCTGCAAGAGCAGGACGTACACGCTGGTCTAAAAATGCATTTATCTTGGAGAGCAGTTCACTTTCTTCTTCTTTTCCAGGCTTTTCGAGCTCTTTTTCTTCCGGAATAAGCGCTTTATCGAATGCTTGTATAAAGTTGACAAATGGCCTCTGTATCTTTCCCCAGTCTACAGAAGGTGATTTTTCAACAGTAATGAATTTATCCATATAAAAAACAGTCTCAATTCCCTCGATTTCGAATATCCCTTTTGCCAAAGGATCGTTTTCAGCTTCTTCTTTATTCTTAAAATGCCTTGTCTCTTTCTGCAGCAACCTTTCATTCAATATGAATTTCAGAGCCTGAGGATTCGGGGTCAGATCCACATCCTGCACTCTTAACATGTTTTCCTCCGTATTTATATAATTTTATTATCGAAACTCTTTTATCTTGCTCAAAGTTCAAAAATATATCTCTATTTTATGAAAAAAAGAACTCGCAATCAAGATAGTCTTAAGTGTTCACTATTTCCGTCTTCTTTTGTTGTCCAGGACCAGTACAAATTCTCCCTTCAGGCTTCGCTTTTCTGCCATATTCAAAACTTCTGAGATGCTTCCGCGGAAGAACTTTTCATCTTTTAGCGTAAGATTGTATGCAAGGGCAACCCTTAAGCCGGGTCCAAAGGCTTTCTGCACATCGGATAGAAGAGTTCTGAGCCTGTAGGGCGTATCCAGAAGAATAATTACTTCGTTTATCGCTCTTAATTTCATCAGTTCCTGCTTTCTTTCATCCTTCTTTGGTGAAAGCCAGCCGTAATAGTAGAATTTTTCAAAGTCCAGGCCTGAACCTGTCAGGGCAGGGAGGAGTGAATTTGCTCCCGGAATGGGAACTACCTCAATTTTCTGACTAATGCATATCTCGACAAGCAGATGTCCGGGATCGGAAAATAGCGGCGTGCCGCAGTCGGAGATAAGAGCTGCCGACTCTCCGCCAACCATCCTT
>JAUZPB010000231.1 GCA_030706145.1 Bacteroidota bacterium | reverse complement strand
TTCTTATTCTTTTGTACAGAAAAAGGTGGCGGAAAAGGACTATTCAATAGTCCAAAAGCTTTTTGATGAACCATATGAAAGGGAAGCAGCTCCTACAAAAATTCCTGCAGGCGCACTGGAATTCGGTATTAAAAACATTAATGAGATATTATCTGCAAAACTGGACATTTTCTCTGCAGTTTCAAATGTACTTTGGAAAGATGGACTTTCCCTTCAGACATTTGTGCATGCTGAAAAACCATTTGGCTGGTTTATGTTTGAAAACTTAAAATATAAACTTACACCCAGGATCATTGCGCCTTCTTTTGCCGGAGACGATTCTCTTTCTAGTAATGCAAATAGCGTTGAAGGAACTGATCTAAGGCGTTTGGGTTATCCTTCACCTGAAATTGTAAACAGTGATAATGAAATAATTTATAAACAGACAGGATGGAACGGCTTTATCTATACTGTTAAGGTAAAATGGTTTTATGTCCATGAAAAGCTAATTGGCCTCTGGACAATTTCCAATAATAAAGCAAAAGATGACTTCCGGAAAGAATATGAGTCAATAAACTCTTCTAATATTCTTTCAAAATATAATAAAGAGCTTAATTCTCATACAAAATGGTGGCGCACCTACTGGAATAAATCAAGTCTTTCTGTTCCGGATCAGGTTCTTGAGAGACAATGGTATAGAGAGCTCTATAAATTTGGCGCTGCTTCACGCAGGGGAGCACCTCCAATTACTCTTCAGGCCGTTTGGACGGCTGATAATGGCAAACTCCCACCCTGGAAAGGGGATTTTCATAATGATTTAAATACCCAACTTAGCTATTGGCCATGTTATAGCTCCAATCACCTTGAGGAAGGACTCTCTTTTTTGGATTGGCTGTGGGCCATTCGCGATACATCCAAAGCATATACAAAGAGATATTTTAATTCTGATGGACTTTGCGTTCCTGGTGTTTGCACACTAACTGGCAGCCCAATGGGTGGATGGATACAATATTCACTTTCTCCTGTTGTCTCAAGCTGGCTTGCCCAGCATTTTTATTTGCACTGGAAATATAGCGGCGATAAGAAGTTCCTCCGCGAAAGGGCATACCCATGGCTTAAAGAAACAGCAGAGTTTATAGAGGAAATTCTTGTCAGAGGAAAAGATGGTAAATTGAAATTGCCTATTAGCTCTTCGCCTGAAATGAATGATAATAGCATCTCGGCCTGGTTTCCCGATATGACTAACTTTGACCTGTCACTTATAAGATGGCTGTTTAAATCTTCTGCGGAATTAGCTTCTGAATTGAAAGATAAAACTCATGAAAAACATTGGCTCGATATTTATTCCCAGCTTCCTGATTTTGCCTTGGGCAATGATAAAAAACTTTTAATAGCTCCAGGATATGAACTGCAGGCTTCACACAGGCATTTTTCCCACTTAATGGCTATTCATCCTCTGGGCTTAATTGACTGGAATAATGGTGACTTGGACAGGCAGATAATCTCTTCGTCATTAAAAAATTTGGATGAAAAGGGCACAGACTGGTGGACTGGCTATACATATAGCTGGCTTGCAAATATATGTGCACGCTCAAAAAATGGAGAAAAAGCAAGTCTTGCCTTAAAAACTTTTGCCGAATGTTTCTGCCTCCCTAACAGCTTCCATGTTAACGGAGATCAATCAAATACTGGTAAATCCAAATTTACATATAGACCATTTACTCTCGAAGGTAACTTTGCCTTTGCTGCGGGTCTTCAGGAAATGCTTTTGCAAAGCCAGAATGGACTAATTGAAGTGTTTCCAGCTGTTCCATGTTCCTGGAAAGATATTGAATTTAATGATTTTCGCGCTGAAGGAGCCTTTATTGTTTCGGCAAAAAAACAAAATGGAAAGCTTGTCTCTCTAAGCATATTGCCCGAAAAAGGGGGAGAACTAAGGATAAAAAATATATTCAGAGAGGCCAAATATAAAATTAAAGGGACAAAAACTGATAAAAACGTATTCGAAAATGATATAATTACACTTAAAACTGAACCTGGTAAAGAAATTATATTCTCCTTGCAAAACTGAGAGACTATCAGATTTTGAAAAAACAATGGGGATGTGGGCTACTATTTTAATGCCTTGTAATAGCAGCCGGATCTTGATAAGTTGTTTTCGACGTCAGAAAACTGCTGTCTGATTTTACTGATAATACGATGATTTATTTAAAGATCCATTTAAATTCATAATACTATATGGAGGCGTTATGAATGCTTATCAGAAAGAAAGGATCAGAATTCTGCTGCAGAAAGTAGATGATCTACAAAGCGCAATTTGCCCCATGTCCTTTGTCCCTAACTCATATAAAGATGAAGAAAGGGAATTCCTCCTCGATTCCGTAAGAACTCTGAAAAGATTTGAAACTTCTCACGACTCTTCTGTAATTCCTCCAAATCAGGATATTTTGATAAAGGAGGCAATGAGTAGATGCCTTAGAGAGTTCGATGACTTTATTAATAAACAAGTATTGAAAAAGGGCAGGTCGGCTCAGATAGAATACATGAAAAAACACCTCATTGAAATTTCACAGCGCCCTGTAGTGGATATTATTAAAGATCAGCTTGAGGTTGTTCAGGACATTGAAAGCCATGTCTATAATGAGCTACTTGCAATGCTTGATGAGAATTAGGAGAACTAAAATTGTAAATAGAAAGGCCCAAAAACTGGTTTAGTTCCACTTTTGGGCCTATAATAGCTAAATTTTATTTTTTCTTGCTCTTCTTTTTTACTTCTGTATTTTTTACTGCTTTTGCAGGGCTGTCATCTTTTATGCAACGAACACATAATCCATATGTATTTGCTAATCCTTGTACTTTTACCAATCCACCCAGTGCTCCAAACAACTGAACTCCCATCGAAAAATCTTTATCGACAGGAGTTGATGTCCACCACGAACCATCAATTATATCCTGCATTGAGCTTTCTTCAATAAATAACTTTGTATAAAAACCAATTTTTGCCAGAGCAATACCTGCTGTACTTTCCGGCCCAGTTTCGTTAATTAAAGTTTTCCAATCATCCTGACTTGCTATTTTCCAGCCCTTTGGAGCAAGTCCTCTTGGGTCATTTACTGCATACCAGTTGTATAACCTTGAATAATACGTCTTATAATTAAGATCAAATGAATATGAGAAACAAGCAGGTTTCTGGTTTTTACTTGCTTCATAGAACTGCTCAATTGTATTGGCTTCAAAAATTGGCTCCCCATTTGAAAATGTGTTTACATCCAGGTCACTGTTCATCCAAACTTGCTTTCCAATTGGCAATTCTTCATTTTCACTGCAAAACATTTCACCGCTTTTGTTTATGTAATGCCCCTTTCCTCTTATTTCAACTTTTGCAAATCCTGATTGAAAGTAAGAAGCCATATCAAACTTAGGCGAAATAACAAATTGCCCGGATAGATCAATGAACCCTTTTTTATTGGTTTTCAACGATTTTGCTACTGCTAAACCCTCTGAGAATTGATCTACATTATAACAATCAAGCTCTTTTACTTTTTGGCCTTTGTTGTTAAATAGAAAACATTTATTTCCATCCATTACAAAAATAAAATTATCAGCACAAATTCTGACCTCAGAGTATTGAACCGGTATAACAGCTTTCCCCTGTAAATCTATAACACCATATGAATCATTTTTCTTTACTACTGCTAATCCGCCGCTGAAATCTGAGGCATAGTCATATATCATTGGGATTACTAGTTCGCCTTTTTTATTAATATATCCGGATTTTATATGCTTGATTTTTTTTAACTTGTTCCCATTTGTTTGTGGAATGTAATAAAATGAATCAATGCGAGCTAAACCATTGCCGAATCTTCCTATGTCATTGTAATCGATTATCTTTTGCCCATAACCGTTTACTTCTTCATTATAAAAAAGTACAACTTCTCCTTTATCATTTATATAGCCCATTCCTTTTTCTTTGCCAAGTAATCCATCTCCGAATTTCCCTTTTTTTATAGCGCATAAACCATCAGAAAACTCATCTATGTATGAAAATTTACTGCAGTCAAGTACTTCTTTGCCCGATGTATTTACAAAACCCACGAAATTTTCCCTTTCGACTTTTGCAAAACCTTCAGAAAAATCAGTTACAGAGTTATAAATAGCTGGAACAAGCATTTTTCCATCTTTTCCAAATATTCCATACTTTTTGTTTGAGTATATCATATAGTTTCCGCTTGGAAAGCATAAAATATTATTATATGCAATTGGAAGAACAACATTTCCTTTTTTGTCAACTAAACCATAATTCTCATTAACACGAACAATAGCAACTTCCTCCGAAAATGGCCTTACTTCATCATAAATGCATGGAATAATTATCTTTTTTGCTTCATTACAGAATCCCGATTTTGTACTCTGCTTAATAGGAATAAGAGTTTGTCCGAAACTTTGACCTATTAGAATTGAAAACAGGACAATAATAATTCTTGATTTCATATCCTCCCCGATATTTTTAAAGTTATGATAGTGTGTTTTTGTGTGATACTTAAAGTAGGAATTCCTTAGAACCATAATTCAATTAGAACGTATGTGTGTCCCTGGTTATATTAAAAGTTCTGTCAAAAATTCCACGAGCTGGGATTATTGGCAAAAACCAGGAGCATAAGTTTAACAAGTCGAATAGAAAACTTTGATTGGTAGTTTTTCCAAAAATCAAAAATATCACGATTTTCAAGACGGAAGTTACGTTTTTATTTAAAAAACTTCAATCAAAATGGAGAAGGGACTATAGGCCTTTATGTAATTGTTTATAAAACTGCCTTTTGGTATATTTCTTTCAACAAATGACGAACATAAATAAATGAGGAATATAAATGGAGCTAAAAGAAACAAAAGCGACTTCTCTATTGCTTCAAACACCTAACGAAGTCCGCATGATGGCAATTATATTACAGGATTTTTATGAAGATGATCTAATGGATGATCCTGACGACTCGGTTTTTAGTGCTGGAGAGCTTCAGGATAGCCTGGAT
>JAUZPB010000230.1 GCA_030706145.1 Bacteroidota bacterium | reverse complement strand
TTATCTCTTATCTCAAGTTTGCTGGTAACGAAGCAGGTGACCCTTTCCTTTATATTAACGGGGGAATATGGTCCCATGGAAATACCTTCTACGCCCTTGCACTTAAAGCATCTAATAAAAGGGCAGAGGCAGTTGATTTCCTAAAAAGAATTATGTCCTTAGATGGCATAATAAATTCTCCTAACGGGCAGCCTGCTATGTATGAATATAGGAATGGTAACTTTAATGACCCAAAAGCTTATGGTAAGGTCGATAAACCTCAATTTATGTGGGCTGCGGGATTTTATATCTATAGCCTTTATCACCTCTTTGGAATTGATGAAAATTCCTGGAATATAAGCTTTACCCCCTTTCTTATGAAAGGTCAGAGATCATGTTCCTTTTCACTTAACATTAATGGCATGCCTTTGGACGTTGAAATAAAAGGAAAAGGAGAGTATATAAAAAGTATACGTTATGATGGAGTTTTATACCCATCTGCTGTTATCCTGGAATCTATGAAGAATGTAAAGAAAATTGAACTAAACCTGGGAAAGCCTGATAATCCATACTTAAACAAAGCAGATTCAAAAGTCGAGACTGTGGCCTATAGCTCTTCTGGAAAAAGACTTACTGTTTCTCTTAAGGCTTTTTCCGGCCATAGCGGTAAAACTGAAATAGTTTCACTTTCCAGGCCGTTGACTGTTTACCTAAATGATGAAAAGCTGGAAAGTAAATATTTTAATTCTCTGGCAAAAGATGGCCTTTTTATTACAACAATAACTTATTCACATAAAACACCATCAGAGAATCTGAAAATTGATTTTTGATAAAAATGGCATTTTATATAGGCACAGGATATAGGATGGCAACCTCCTGAAAAACAGTGGAGGAGGCTACCTATGTTATTGCTGAGCTCCTTGAATCCGTAAAAGAAGAATTCACAAGGTTGAAAAGATTCTTTAGAGTAACTTTATCTCTGATATTTCCCCATTAGCTCGCCTTGCGCAACTATATGCCCTTTCATTGCCTTTAATACTTCATTTTTTGTTGCGCCTGCATCCATCTTTAGTATGGTGTCAATTCCATATATACGAAAATAGTATCTGTGCGCTCCTCCTGATGGGGGACAAGGACCGAAGTATCCTATTCGCCTTGCATCATTTGTGCCCATTTCGGCTCCGTCAGGCAGATTCTTCTGATTCGTAACATTCTCTTGCAGTGAATTTAATTTGCCTGGAATGTCAATTATTATACAGTGCACAAAATCTCCCCCGGGAGCATCCGGATCTTCTACTATCAGACAGAAGTTCTTTATCTTGTCCGATGGCTTGTTCCAATATAAGGCCGGTGAAATATTCTCCCCGTCACAAGTGTATTTTGAGGGGATCGGCTCGCCATTCTTAAATGCAGGACTTTCAAGTTTAATTTCCATTTTCTTCCCCTTTGATTTTGTTTGCAACGATTTCTTCTGCCGGGACTCTGCATGAATAAAGAGTATACCGGCTGTAAGGATCATTATTGTTATAAAAAATAAAGTACGACTCATTGCTTTTATCTCTGTATAGTTAAAATTATTATCCCTTTCTAATCTGTCCTTGCTATTGTCCGAATTGAATCTGATTCAATGATCCGTATGCCTGGAAAATCATTTTTTGCTACTTTAATAATTGCTTTTGCTAGCTCTGATGCCTCAATTGGCTTATACTTTGGCGGTATGGCAAATGAAAATATGTTCGATACAACTTTCCCTACTTCCTCTCCAAACCGAAATTCTTTCCTCTCTCCTATTAAAAGTGAGGGCCTGAAAATGCTAAGACTGCGGAATCCAAGCTTCTTTAGACTCCTTTCAAGCTCTCCTTTTACACGATTATAAAATATTCTGGAATTTTCATCAGCCCCAAGAGCTGATACAAGAAGATAATGCTCTGCTCCTGAAGCTAATGCTAGCTTTGCGGCCTCATATGGGTAGCCATAGTCAACTTTATAGAAATTATCCTTTGAACCTGCTTTTGCCATTGTCGCACCTAAAGTGCAGATTATCTGATCGCTACCAAAAAATTCTTTGTGATCATCTAACCTGTCAAAATTAACAATGTGGCTTTCAAGTCTTTCATCCTTGAACTCATCTTGAAGATCCCGCCTTGCAAGGACGACTATTTTTGAATAGAAATCATCCTTAAGCAGTAACCTCAGGCATTCCTGCCCAACAAGCCCTGTTGCTCCTAGAAGTAATACTGAGTTTGCCATATGTGATCAGATTATTTATATCTTCTGTTCTGTTATACTGTAAAAAAGTGTTTCCCGGATAATTGAAATACTATCTTTAAGATTTCCAATATTTTATTCTACTTATTTTGGCGGATATTATCAATTGATTTGTTCTTTGTGAAGGCGAAATATTTGAAAATAAAATAAAAGGCCAAACACCTTTATTTATTTCCCAAAAAAATAGCGCTTTCGAAGAAAATTTTATTAAAATCCACTGCCCGGCAATTATTAATTCACGCTTTATTAAAGAAATCGAACGATGCTCATAAAGAGCTCTGCCGGTTAAAATGGAAAACAGTAACCAGACTTTTATTACAAGTCAAAAATATTCTGTACATGTAAGATTACGTTTTCAATTAAAGTAACTAAAAATTGCTTTGCCCGCTTGTATTTGTTGATTTAAGAAGTACTTCTTCTTCGGCTTCAGTCTGCATTATGGAATTTCTATATTGACTAACAACTTTTAATACCCCGGCAATATTGTCACAAAGTACTACAATGATTTCACCTTCTTTTGCATTTTCCATAGCATGGACTACAGCTTCTTTTTCCGACCGGATCTCTTCTATAGGCAGCTGCGGTCTTCTGCTTTTTATTCCTTCAACTATCAGCTTTGTCATCTCGCCAGGCTTTCTGCCTCTTAGATCTTCATCTTCTTTTATTATTACTTTGTTGAACATTCTTGAAGAAAAACTGCCCAGTAATCTTATATCTTCATCTCTTCTGTCTCCTGTACCCCCGAATATACCTGTGCGTACTGCGAAGGGAAGCCTGCAAATAAATTTATGCAATCCCAAAAAGCCTGCAGGATTATGTGCATAATCAACTAATACGGAAAATCTTCCCATATCAATAAGATTTAACCTTCCCGGAGTCGTTTCAGGCGAAGGGATAAATGAACTTAAACCTGTCTTTATTGTCTTTATATCAAGATCCTTTAGAAACAAGGCAAGTGTTGCCGCTAATATGTTTTGTATCATAAAGCCTGCACGCCCCCCGAAACTCAGTGGTATGTTTGATGCTTTTTCAACTCTTATCCTTATATCTCCTCTTGCAATAGTTATATATCCATTTTCATAAATGCATGCAACTGAGCCTTTTTCTAGATGCTCTTTTACATGCTCATTATTGGTTTTCATGCTAATAAGACAGACATTCCCTTCAACTTCTTTTGACATTGCATATACAAGTGTGTCATCTGCATTTAATATTACGTAACCATCTTTTGAGACACTGTTTGCAACAACAGACTTGACACGGGCAATCTCTTCAACAGAATTAATATCTCTTTGTCCAAGGTGATCAGCTGCAACGTTAAGTACGATTCCTATATCCGACTTTTCAAATCCTAACCCAGCACGCAGTATTCCCCCTCGCGCGGTTTCAAGAACTGCTACTTCTACAGATGGATCTCTTAATACCATTTGCGCAGAAATTGGACCTGTGTTGTCTCCTGCTTCTATAAGGCGCCCATCATAATATATTCCATCTGTTGTGGTATAACCTACTTTTAGTCCCGATGTCTTTAATACATGCGCAATTAAGCGCGTTGTTGTCGTTTTTCCGTTTGTCCCTGTTATTGCAATTATAGGTATGCGGGCTTTTTTGCCTTCCGGGAAAAGCATATCAACTATTTTACTTGCAACATTTCTTGCTTTACCTTTTGTTGGAGAAAGATGCATCCTTAGTCCGGGCGAAGCATTAACCTCTATTATTGCCCCTCCATTTTCTGAAAGTGGTTTGCTAATATCGGGTGTTATTATATCTATACCTGCTATATCAAGACCGATTACTTTTGCTGCTCTTTCTAAGAGAAATATGTTCATTGGATCTATTTCTTCTGTCCTGTCTATAGCAGTTCCTCCTGTTGAAAGATTAGCCATAGCTTTCAAATATAGCACTTCTCCTTTGGGTAGTATTGTATCTAAGGTGCATTGATATTTCTCAAGAAGTTTTTCTGTGTGCTCATCGACGATAATCTTTGTTAAATTGTTTTGGTGCCCGTTTCCCCTCAAAGGATCTTTGTTCGTGATCTCTATCAGCTCTTTGATAGTATTTATCCCGTTGCCTGTTACATTTGCTGGAATCCTTTCTGCAACAGCTGCTATTTTATAGTTAATTATAAGTGCCCTGTAATCTCGGCCGGTTAAATACTTTTCCACAATTACATTGTCTGAAAATTTCTTTGCCTCTACAAAAGCATCTCTTGCATCATCAAGGGACCTTATGTTCATCGATATACCTTTCCCCTGATTTGAATTAAAGGGTTTTATTACGAGTGGAAATCCAACAGCCGCAATTGCCCATTCAATTTCATTTATACTGCTCATTATTATACCTTCTGCTACAGGTATTCCCATCTCCTTTAGCATTTTCTTTGTGAGTTGCTTATCTGAGGCTAGCTCTGTCGCTATCATTGATGTCGAATCAGTCGAAGCTGCCTGTATCCTCCTTTGATTTTTTCCATATCCAAGCTGGATAAGCGATTCTTTGTTTAACCTTATAACAGGAATATTTCTGCCTATGGCTTCATTTACTATCGATAATGTGCTGGGCCCAAGACAGACTTCCCCCTTTATTTCTGATATTTTTTCGACTATAAGTTTTAACTTTCCTTTTAGCTCTTCTATGGGATCGCCATAGGCAAGGCCTAGAAAAATATCCACAGCGGCTCCTGCTGCATAAAGGCCGCACTCTTCTTCAAAATAGTTAAAGACTATATTGTAAATTCCAGGAGTTGAGGTCTCTCTTGTCCTTCCAAAACCTG
>JAUZPB010000023.1 GCA_030706145.1 Bacteroidota bacterium | reverse complement strand
TGGTAGATTTGTATATTCAAATCCGCCACCTCTTGAAGAAACAGAGGATTTATCAACTGCTCCTGTTGTTACATAAGGACCGGACTTTCCATTTCCATTAGCATCCCGGCTTAAATATCCGCCTACCCACAATCCGCCAGCGAAAATATGTTCAATCCCGCTGCCTAAAGGATATTCACATGACGGCTGTTTTGGCCACTGACCAGTAAAACCATTTCCGTACATACCGAAATTTGTAAGCGTAAGCCCTATGTTTCCAACATTTGTATACTTGGAATTATCATCATCTGTCACTTTTTGAAGTTTTTTCCCGCTATCCTGGGCATTAAGACTCTGGGCAAAAAACATAGAACAGACTAAGAATAGTAAATATTTTGTTTTCATTAAACTTTATTGCTGATAATCTTTTTTTGGGAAGGGAAAAATAATGATATAAAATATCTATAGCAATAAATTTATTTCCATTGTTTGTTAAATATTTATTAAGTATTACCACTAAACTTTAATGGGATTTTCTGTCCTTTTCTTTTTTTTTCACAAAAAGATGGGTAATATTTTCTTTTGCGAGCTATTCTTCGGTAAGCAGATAATAGAGTATAACACCAAAATTGACCTGAAGCGCACCAAAGGCTATTCCACTGATCTTATCATATTTATTTGTATTATCTAATGCCGATGGCTTTCCTGTCCTGTTGTAATCATCAAAATAGTCATTTGCTTTTAGTTTATAATAAGCAGCTGTCCCTCCAAGCACAACTGCACTGCCTAGTAATATTTTAAACATATTAGTTCTAAAAAAGTTGTTCCTGTTTCCTTTTCCAATAAAATCCAGTTTTATGGTTGAACCATTGTGTAAAAGATTTTCCAAACCAACTTTTTCGGTCCGGTAATCTTTCTTTTTTAGATCAACTTGTGAAATTTCAGATGACAAATATAATGGAGTCGTACCTATGAGTGAATCTTTGTAATATACTTGGGCATTTATAGGATCACTGCTTAAATATACTTGCCTGCTAAAACTTAAATTTACTAGTTTTTCAATGCCACAGTCATCAATTAAAACAGAATCGTATACCTCATGGGCATTCCATTTTCTTACATCGCTTTTCGAATATATCATATGCTTGCCTTTTGAGACATCAGCCTTTACTGCCCCATGGCCCATCATTTTCCCATCTATATATATTACCGCCGATGAATCAGTAGAATTTATTATAAGCTTTGATATGCAATTATCCTGAGCAATAAGAATAGTTGACCACATAGCCAATATTATTAATAGTTTTATGCTTATTTTTTTCATTGATTGATCGCAATATTTATGATTATTGAAACTTTTCAAAAGCCAGAAGCTTTCCGTTGTCAATACCAAGAAATAACATATTTTCATAAAATACAGGAGATAGTTTTGCACGATTCTCAAGAGACATTGTTTTTACAATCACGCCTGTTTTTTTATCGATGAAGTGAAGCTTCTTGTTAAGATCAGGTTGTAGCAGGTTGTCATCAAAAACTATGGGAGTAGTGTCAATTATTCCATTCGTGCTGACTTTCCACTGAAACCGGCCTGTCTTTTTATCAAGTTTATATATCTCCCCTCTTAAATTTCCCACATATAAAAATTCTTTGTCTGCTGCAGGCGTTAGCGTTATCTTGTATTTTGAATTAAATTTCCAGATAGTTTCACCTGAACTTATATCAACTGCATAGATCATTCCTGAATTATCTGCACAATAAAGAATATTATCCGAGACAGAAAATCCACACTCAAAGCCACTGCCGGTTTTCTTTGCATAGTTTACTTTTCCTGTTTGTGCATTTATTGAGATTATCTCACCCTTATCATTACCAAAAATATATGCATCGTTATATAAAACAGGTATACTATGTATAAAGTTTTTAGATGCATACTCCCATATCTTTTCATTTGTAAGACTATATCTATACGCATTTCCCTGTTCGGTTACAAAAAGAATATCTTCACCAATATTTACAATCTCTGACCTTACATTCCCCTCGACTTCAATCTCAGATGTATGTTTTGCAGTCTGAAAGTTATAATTATAAATTGTTGTCTTTGGTTCTTTAAACTCCATAACAGGGAAAATTATTCTCAAATGATCAATCAAAGCAGTAGTATTAATAGCTCCCTTATATTTTACCTCTCCTAGCTCTTTGCCATTTTCTATGTTAAAAACATAAATTCTTCCGGATAAATCAGGAGCAAAAATATATTTTTGCATCGCAGTAATAGAAGTATTTCCAAAGCTCCCGTGAATATCAGCACTCCACTTTAATCTTATTGAATCACCAATGCTTTGCGAAACATAAAAATTCCTTTCCGGGGTCCTCCCAAACATTTTATATGAGGGCTCACCGTATGTAGCATTTTTAATAGAAATATCACTTGAACACCCTGCCAAAAGCAAAAACGAAATAAAAACTAAAATGTACTTTGAATACTTCTTCATATGATTGTTCTTGAAAAATTTTATTTCACTATGTTAAAAGTCCCACCCAATAAAGAACTGATAAAACAGCCCTTTCTGAAATGTGGTATAATTGTTTTCAATTTTTTTACCTATATCATATCTAAGAGCTATTACATTAAAAAGATTTATCCTGATACCTCCGCCAACACTTCCTAAAGTTTCTCTGTATGTTTGATCCCATGCTCCACCACTGTCAAAGAAAAGAGCACCCCGGATATTTGGAAAGCCAAGGTCAAGAACCGGGAATCTGATGAAAAACAGGTCAATCAATGGAAAACGGAGCTCAAGAGATGTAAGCCACATCTTTTCACCCCTTATTGACCACCGGTCATACCCTCTTAAATCCCAACTGCCTCCCATAAAATATCTTCTTGCCTCTTTTCCCTCATTATAAAATATTGCCGACCTGAAGGCTAATGCACTTTTGTAACCAAGGCGCAAGTAGTTTCTGAAATCTGCTATAAAAGTAAAATAGTTTACATTACTAAACTTTACATCGTTCGTAAAACTAGCCAATAGCCTATACCTCATCCCATCAAGAGGCCCAGTCGGACCAGATAAAGAATTATCAAATACATATGAAATTGAATTGGATACCAGAAGTGCCTTTCTTGAATACACATTTTCAATTATCTGCTTATCAGAATTTGCAACAGTCACGCTTGCCTCTAAACGCCTAAATGTTGACAATGGATAGAACATAGTAAAGTAACCACCAAAACTTCGCTCAAAGAAATACTCATCTGACTCTTGTATGTCATAACGCCTTCCATAAAAATGGAAGAGTCCATAGGCGTAATTTGCCCTGTTGCCAATATTAATTCTTGAGATCGCAATATTGAAGCTTTTTAGTATCTCGCTTTGTACTTCGGCTGTGTTATATATTAGAAAAAAATAATTGTCGTTTCCAAACAGATCACTTAGCGAAAAGAGTGCTCCACCCTGTGTACCATAAACCGGATCAGTTGTAACCTGACTTTGTGCATAGTCAAGTGTATATTTATTTTCATACTTTAGCTTCCCTTTTATTGAACCGGACTTTAGTATGCTAGGGATCCATTTTTCTCCAATTTTAGCAAAATCAAATGCAGCAAATCTGTTTATTGAATCTCTGGCTTTATTGACATCTATATCATAAAGTTGAAATGAGAATTTCTCGAAAGCTGAAGCAACAATTGAATCCCGGTTTACAAATGAAAAATCATATACACTTGTAATAAAATTCGTTACTTGCTGCATATTGTTTTGTGAATTCTTACCATCCCGCCCTAACCGCCAAATATTTTGTATCCCATCATAATCTGAAATGAAATACAGGAACTTGAAATCCGGAGAAAATACAGGATTTTGATTGTTGGCATTACAATATGTCAGGTAATTTATTGAATGGTCCTTAAAGCTATACTCAAACAGGTTATACTTTTTCTTAAATTCTCCATCTGTTCTGTCTGAAGCAAAGACTACTGTACTGTCGTTTTCTCCAAAGACAGGATTTATATCGCTATAGTAATCATTTGTAATTCTTGTAAGCGCTTCAGTATAAAAGTCATATACAAAAAGGTCGGAATACCCCCTCCTGTCAATTGATTGGAAAACAATCTTAGTTGCATCGTTAGACCATCTTGGAGATGTCATTGTAATTAGTTCACTGTTCTGAAAGGTCTTTAGTATTCTGTCTTCCTTAATCGAGTATATGTGCAGGGCATCTGTAGCACCGGTTTTCGTTACAAATGCAATTAGTCCTGTCTTTGAAACATTAGCTGAGGCATCAAGAAGGTGAAAAGCTTCAAATATGTCTTCCTTTTCTCCTTTTATTAGTACTTCGGGTTTTGGCCTGTCTTTTTCTTTTTCAAATTGTTTTAATTCCATTTCATAGAGCGATGAATACCCATCGCGGTTTGCAACAAAATAAACATATGGTTTGCCATCTTTTTTGTACACCGATGGTGAAAAGTTGAATCCCATATTTGTAAGTTTCTTTGCTCCATTTTCTGGAGGAATATCCTTTGCCATTAAGGGAAAATATTTCTGCCTTAAATAGAAAAGCCAATCTTTATCTATTTCTTCTATTGGTTTATTTATTGTATATTCAATAAGTTCATTAAAATTCTCGAATTGCCAGAGATTCTCCATCATGTATAAGATCTTCTCTTCTCCATATGTCTTTGAAATGAAGTCCAGAAGATTCTGCCCTTCTTTATACATCTGAAAAGTACCGTATATCTGATACATATCTCCAAGGCCAACAAACATATCATTTAGCACGGCATCACGCATTACCATTTCAGCTTGAGTATCCCATGTTGTTGACCAATATTCTGCTAAACCTTCTGTAAACCACAATGGCGGATAACGGTCAGTCGTCACTCTATGATCCGTAAGTACATGATAGACTTTGTTGGTCATAAAAACATGAACTAATTCATGTCGAATTACATGGCGAAACTGGTCAATTGAACCAAGGTAGGGTATTACTACACGACCTTTCAGAAATTCAAAAAAACCGCCTACTCCTTCGGGAATAAATCCAGGTGTAGTATTTGTTTGTTGAAAATGAAGATGCGTATTGTAAAATATTAAAGGAATTCTTGTAGTTATTATGTTATTAAATTTTACTTTCAGATCGGCAAAAGCTTCTTCTGCAAAAGATGCCCCAATTTCAGCCATTTCTTCGAAATCATCATAATAAAATATGTCGAAATGTTCAGTCTTTAATACTTTCCAGTCAAATGTATCATATTGAACTTTATTTCTACCAAAAAAGTAAAATTGCCCGAAAATGTATTGTGGGAAGATCAGGGAAAAGATGATTATTAACTTAACAATGCTACCTTTCAAAGACTACCTTCCTTGTTTAAATAAGCAGGTTTGAAAAAGATATTTGGTTAATAAGGTATTATTTTAATTTTGAGAAAAGCTTTCTTGTAAAGTATGAAATTACTTAATAATTGAATCTAATTAAAATTCGTTTTTTTGTAAAGAGTGAGCTTTGGGGAAAACTCAGTAACCAGGTAAAAGACCTCAAGTCCCCATCCTCCTGTTTTCCTATGTGTTAAAGGTTTCTTATCCCTGACTTAACTGGCAGAGATAAGACTTTAAAAATATTTTCATATATTGGTTTTTAGTGAAAAGCCTTCTTCAATGATTATAAAGTAAATGGTTATAAAGATCATTATTATTTACAACTTCAAGAGCTATTTTAAACTGCCTGTCGTTATTTAATAATTCTCTTATTCTCCCATTACTCCCTTCATACCTGGTCAGCATTTCACTTCTTAGTGAGTTTAGAATTTCCTGTTTATGATTCTTTATTTCGAAATCCCGCGTCCCTTTTATTTTTTCTTCAAGGCTATTTATATCACTTAGGAATGTTTTATTATATTTTTCTTTCTTTGCCTCAGAGAGTAGTTCTGTTAGCTGTTTTTCAATTGCTGATTTATACTTATAGTTTTCTTTTTTCAGAAACTCTAAAAAATTATTAAATAGGAAATCATTACCTGTCTTATAAAAATCATCTTTTGAATGCGAATTAGTGAAGATATTTGCATACTTAAATATCATGCCTTTTGAGGAAAGGTCATTTACAACGTTTATTTCCGAATCGTTTACAACAAATGTATCAGGCTTAATCCCTCCTGCTCCAAAAACTTGCCGGTCGTGATCAGTCTTAAATACCTGACTTGTTGTACCTTTGCTTGAAACAAATACTTTATTATTACGCGAATAGTCGATTTTCTGAATACAACGGCCACTTGGTGTATAATATTTTGCAGTAGTAATTTTCAAAGAGGTATTATATGAAAGAGGGATTACAGTCTGAACCAATCCTTTACCAAATGTATCTGTGCCAAGTATTATTCCCCTATCATGATCTTGAATGGCAGCTGCAACTATTTCAGAAGCAGAAGCCGATCCGCTATCGACAAGTACTACCAGCTTAGAATCACCTGCAACAGGTTCCTCTGTAGAATAATATGCTTTTGTTGATGATGAATCTCTTCCCCTTACTGTTACAACAAGCTGATTCTTTTTTAAGAACTTCTCGCATACGTCAACTGCAGCATCAAGCAATCCTCCCGGATTTCCCCTTAGGTCAAGGATAATCGAGGATACGCCTTTTTGCAACTTAAGATCCGTAAGAGTCTTTTGAATTTCATCTCCTGCTGTCCTTGTAAAACCAGTAAGCTTGAGAAATACATTATTACTGTTTTCGGGAACGAAACTACCATAGGTCAGGTTCTTAATTTTTATTTCTTCACGGATAAGATTAAAAACATATTCCTCATCTCCTTCCCTGCCAATTGTAAGCTGAACTTCTGTACCGGGTTCACCTTTTACAAGGGAAGAAATATCTTCAAAATTATCCTTATTGATCTCAACATTATTGATCTTTGTAATTACATCACCTATTCTTATACCCTGCCTCTGAGCTGAATATCCATCCATTATATCTACAATTGTAATTTTATCATTACGCAAACCTATAGAAATTCCTATGCCGCCATATTTCCCGCTAGTTAGTAGATCAATATCACTTTTTCTTTTTTCATCGATAAATACTGTATATGGATCCAATGAGGAAAGCATCCCGTTGATTCCGGAAATCATAAATTCTTCAGGATTTAAATAATCGACATAATTAAAGGAAACTTCTTTGTATACTTTCCCAAAAACATCAATACTACGCGAAACCTGAAAATATATATCCCCGTCAGTCCTGAAAAATCCAGAACATAAAATCAGGACAAGTGGAATAAACAAATACTTCCATTTTGCATCCATATTTTTATCGCTCCTTTCATAACATTTCCATTTTATCTATCTCAACCTTTATTATCTCATGAATTTCCTGAATACTCAACATACCATCTATTATCTTGAATCGTTTTTCCCTTTCGGCAAGGTATAGATACCCCTCTCTTACCCTCTCATAGAAGTTATTCTTAGAGACTTCAATTCTATCCAGATCACCTTGGCTCCTAAGAGCCTTTCTCTTTTCTGTTTCCTCAACCGGAAGATCAATAAAAAAAGTAATGTCTGGGATAGTTTCTCCAATAGCAAAGCTGTTAATGGTCTGTACAAAATCTAAAGGAATTGACCTGCCAAATCCCTGATATGCTGTTAACGAATCATGGAACCTATCAGAAATTACATAATAATTCTCCTTTAAAAAAGGTCTAATTATTTCCCTGACCAGTTGTGAACGCGCTGCTGAAAACAAAAGTATCTCTGTTTCAATGAACATTTCACAATTTTTTTTATCAAGAAGAACACCTCTGATCTTTTCAGAAATGCTGGTTCCTCCCGGCTCTCTTATTAGTTTTACCTTCTTATTCTGAGCACTCAAATACTGCTCAAGCAAATTAACCTGCGTAGATTTTCCGCAAAAATCTAACCCTTCAAATGTTATAAACATACTACCTAGAATTTTTTTATTATATATTGAAATTTTTCTGGACTTTTATCAACTATTGTTGAGAAAAATGGTATCTTCAACTTCGGTTCAATTTGTCCTAAAGTATCTTTAATTATATCTCTGTAATCTATGTAAGGACGAATTTCCTCAGCTTTTAACTTCCCTAAAAGATTAATCCCACCACGCAAAACCACTGATATTCTGTTAGGCATTAGTATGATTGATTGATCTTTGGGAACATTAATAACCTCAACTTGCAAATTGTCAAACCTTCTATCTACTATTTTCTGAACATCAAATTTTATTTCGCATGAATATCTGTTAAAATTGATATTCTCTAGCTTCTGTAACTCAACTTTTTCATTAACTGCTTCATCCAGATTTGAATAAATTTTATTGACTGTGTTTACATATTGCAGCTTCTGTAATAAACTCGCCGGGCCGTAAACAACAACCGATTCTGGAATGGTCTTTATTGGGGAGACTAAACCATATTCAGACTTAAAATTCAGCTCAACATCCGGCTTTATCACAACTCTTTTTTCCCGTATCCTTTCTAGCTTGTATGACATTGTATCTGGCGAGATATCAAATACCTGAAGCCCTGTCGAAAGCCAGGCATTATCTCCTAGAGCATTACTCAATCTTACAGACTTGGAATCACCATCTATATTACCAGCTGGGACTAAGAAATCCTCCTCATTTCCCAATGCAATTGAGATTAGTTTCCACCCTTCCCCTTTTATTCTTAGGCTTGTTTCCTTTAAGGTTTTATACCCAACACCATATCCATTAGGAATATTTGATAGTTTTACAGGTACAAAAATAGTTGTGAAATAGGAATTAGAAAGAGTAACTGAGCCCCATAGTATAATTGAAAATAAAATTGATGATATAATTGTTAGAATTTTTTTATTCATTTTGTTTGAATACTCTTTGTTTGGATACTCTTCATTCTTTGCAATTTATTTAACTGATCCATTTTAGCTGTATCCTCATGCCTAACTCTGTGTCCATTATATTAAGTTTAATATCTCGCTTAGGTCTTTTAAACAGGCATAAAAATCCATATAATATTAATATAAAAAAAACTCCACAATAATTGAGGAGTTAAAAGCTTTTGTTCTTGAAATAAAATAAATGTTATGCAGTTTTACTTTTTAATGCCTTAAAATGAGCTATCAAAACCTGGCGGTTTGCCGTAGATATGTCTCGTCCCTTAATTGGAAAATCTGATAAGCCCCTGGCTAATCTTCTTAACTTATGAACACTTAGTTCTTCAATTTCGAGCAAATTAATGTCTTTCAGGTCAATATGATCGACATCTGTACCTTCAGCATTCATGTTATTATTTGTTTTCTCTGAGCTGGAAATATCGCTCATCAAACAAACTGCAGGTTTTTCTTCCACTTTAGGATCATTATCTGGCAAATTACCTTTTTCGGAAGGAATATCTTTTTCAGACTGGATATCATTACCTATTATGAAATCAATTTGATCATCAGGATGGGGAATAATATGAACAGCAACCAGTTGCCCAACTCTTTGAGCAGCAGTTGCACCTGCATCCAAAGCTGCTTTTACAGCTGCTACTTCACCAATGACCTTTATGGTAACAAGAGCCGCTGTAATCTTTTCCTTGTTAACTATTTTAACATCAGCTGCCTTAGCCATAGCATCGGCAGCTTCAATTGCACCAACAAGTCCTTTTGTTTCAATCAGACCCAACGCTAGTTGCATAACATAAAACTTTAATTCGTTCTTTTAGGAAGGATCAATTCAACGTCACTATGTGGCCGTGGAATTACATGAACAGAAACCAATTCCCCAACTCTCTGCGCAGCAGCTGCACCAGCATCAGTTGCTGCCTTAACAGCACCAACATCACCTCTGACCATGACTGTTACATATCCGCCGCCGATTGTTTCTTTACCAATCAACTCAACTTTAGCTGCCTTTACCATAGCATCAGCAGCTTCGATTGCACCAACTAAACCTTTGGTCTCAATCATTCCGAGTGCATCAAGCGTCATAAAGAATGCTCCTATTTTTCGTTTTATTGTAGATCGAAAATAGTTCTTAAAGATACAAATGTCAAGCTGTTTATCTTCAGGATAATTTCCTTCAGACTCAGAGTCCCGGCCAACTTATTTCAGGCTATTTAGACTCTCTTTTTGCATTTATTTGCCAGCTTCATCAAGATATTCCTGAAGAATTATTGAAGCTGCATTTTGATCTACTAATCCTTTATTTCTTCTTTTCTTTTTGCTTTTTACACTTGCAAGGATATTGGCTTTTGCTAGTTCTGAACTGTACCTTTCATCCCAATACTGTATTGGTATAGATACCTTGGCCTCTAACTCTTCTTTGAATTTTTCGACCATAAGTGTACTGTCTGATTTTTGGCCATTTTCCTTCAGCGGGTAACCTAATATTATTTTGGTAACTGAACTTTCCTTTATGACCAGAATCAATTTATCGATCAGATCTGTAGAGTTCTCAATTGTTTTATATGGATAGGCAAATATTTTAAGTGGGTCGGAAAGGGCTAAACCTACTCTTTTTGATCCATAGTCGATCGCTAGCACCCTTTCTTCTTTAAAGCTGTTATTGTCCATTCCTCTACTGTATCACTTAGCCAATATCAATTAATATAAGCTAAGTTTTTATTACTTATCAAATTGTTTTTATACTAAATTTGTGCTGTCAAACCTTTCGACTGTATATATTCCTTTGTTCTTCTTTAACCTTTCAATTATCCTTGAAAGATGATCCAGGTTTTTTACATATAGAGTAATAGTCCCTTTGAACATCGAATTATTAGCTGCAATATTAACTGTTTTTATATTTGTATTCTGATAAGATGTAATACTATGCGATATATCCTTTAGAATTCCTGGAACATCCTCTCCTACTATAGTAATACCTGCGACAAAAAGATTTGCATCTGTCGTTGGCCACTGAACAGGGATTAAACGATTTTCTCCCTTCTTTACTAAGTTTATCAGATCATCACAAGTCTTTCTATGAATCTTGATTCCTTCTCCTATAGTAATATATCCAACAATTGGATCTCCTGGAATTGGATTACAGCATTTTGCAAAGCTGTACATTACATTTTCACTCTTACCATCGACAAGGATCCCACCTGCATCGTTTCGGGCAATGTTTGCAAAACTATCAAAACCTAACTCATTTATTGCATCTTTGGCTTCTTTTTCTTTTTTAGGAGTAAGGACCTCATCAAGATCTACTTTCTCCATTGCAACGGCCTTAAAGAACTGCCCGCTTCCATCATATTTTAAGGACTTTGATAGTTTGATAAGATCATCACTATTCATTGAGATCTTAAGTTTTTTTAATTTCTTCTCCCAAATGTCCTTTCCATTCTGGATCAACATATCTTCTTCTTTATTGATCCATTTTCGTATTGCAGCCTTTGCCTTATGAGTCGTAACAAACATCGACCAGTTTCTGTTAGGATGCTGATTCTTTGATATAATTACCTCTACCTGGTCGCCACTATGAAGTATAGTATCTAGCGGTACAATCTTTCCATTTACTTTTGCACCAATACAATGGTAACCGACTTTGCTGTGAATATCGAAAGCAAAATCAACCGGAGTAGAATTAACTGGAAGGCGCCTTAGATCCCCTTTTGGCGTAAAAACGTAGATCTCGTCCTGATAAAGATTTAGCTTAAAGCTGGCTAAAATCTCCTTGCTTGCCTCATCTCTTGAAGCATTCTCAAAGACATCACGTATCCAGTTTACCCAGTTCTCCAGGTCAGCATCTGAAGTAAACTTGTTTTCTTTGTATTTCCAGTGTGCAGCTACACCTTTCTCTGCAACCTCGTGCATCTGCCGGGTACGTATCTGAACTTCAACTAACTTACCTTCAGGGCCAATTACAGTAGTATGAATTGATTGGTAGTTGTTTGTCTTTGGTATCGACACATAATCCTTAAAACGGTCAGGTACTGGAATGTAAATTTGGTTTATTACACCTAAAACATAATAGCATTCATTTGAGTCATTACTATCTAAAATAATACGTACTGCAAAAAGATCATAAATTTCTTCAAAAGGTTTGTTCCTTTTTATCATTTTGCGGTAAACGCTATAAAGATGCTTAGGCCTTCCGTTGATCTCAAATTTAATTTCGTGCTCTTTAAGCTTTTCAACAATTGGGGAAATAAACCTGTTTATATATGCTTCACGCTCTCGCCTTTTGTTCTTTATCTTTCGGGCAATCTCTTCATAGGCTTCTTTGTTCAGATATTTGAATGAAAGATCCTCCAGCTCCCATTTTACCCTTGCTAGACCAAATCTGTGTGCAAAAGGAGCATATATCTCCAGAGTTTCTCTTGCTATTCTCCTCTGCTTTTCTGGATTAACAAATTCCAGAGTTCTCATATTATGAAGCCTGTCAGCAAACTTGACAAGTATAACACGAACATCTTTTACCATCGAAAGGAGTAATTTCCTATAGTTCTCGGCCTGAGTAATATCCTGGCCCTTAAATACTCCCCCCATCTTTGTGACGCCATCTACAATCTCAGCAACTTCCTTACCAAATTCCTTCATTATGAATTGAAGATCAAACTCCGTATCTTCAACAACATCATGCAGAAGAGCGCTAATTACAGAGACGTCGTCTAAAGGGATCTCCCGGGCAACAATCATTGCTACTTCGTAGGGATGATTAAAATATGGCTCTCCGGATGCACGAAAATCATTTTTATGCGCTTCAAAGCTTAATTCAAAAGCTTTCTTTATCATCTCTTCGTTTACATTAGGAAGATTTGCTCTGCAAGTTTCGAGTAACTCTTCCATTATTCTTTTGTTTTTTGTAATACTAATAGCCATAATTTTAGTTTACCCAACTATAATGGTAAAAATAATCCACCGGATTGCTTTATTTTTCCTAACTAATCAAACAAAATTAAAGGTTTAGTAGTTCGCTTTTTAGCTTCTTTACCCTAGTTATTCTCTCATCAAGCTTGTCTGCCACATAAGCTGAAAGTGAACCTGTCCCTAAGATCTCATCACACAGCTTTAAGGCTTTTTTGTTTTCCCCTATATCATGATAAAGCATTGCAATCTTATGCTTTATGACAATTTCATTATAATGATTATTGTCCTTTAGATCTAAATACGAGTCTAAAAGATCCTTATAAACACTAATTGCTTTTCGCTTATCTATATCCTGATATGCCCTTGCAAGGGCCCACATAAAATATCTGCTATGCGGATATTTCTTTAAAGCCTTTTCAGCTTCCTGAACAGCTAGATTTGATTCCTTTTCATTTATATATATCCAGATCAGCGAATATATTGCCAGATGACGGTTATATGAGGATCTTTCTGTGGCCTTTTTTAACAGCCTTATACCCGTCTCCTTCTCATTTTTTACGAAAGGGATCCAGTGTAGAAACCTCGTCTTTTCGCTTTTCCAGTATTTGTATGTTCCTATTGCAATGTATCCTTCATAAAAAGATGAATCATACTGCAAACACTTTTCAAACCGGGACATTGAAGATAATCCATTTGAGAAAGCCGAAATATAATTCTTTTCAAGAGCGTGGTAATAGGCAAGATATCCTTTTTCTAATGCCATGAAGTATTGACTCCAGAGATCCTTGTCATTTTTCTCAAGCAGCTTTGTACACTGCTTGTCAGCCTCAGAAAGCTTGCCTAAAATATAGTTTTCATCAAACCTATCTTCAACATCAACTGTCTTTGCAATTTTCAGCGCCGCAAGGTAGATATTCCCTAACGGAAGTTCAGGATAACCTTCCTTTAAACGCTGAAATTTCTTTTCTGCATCCTGGTAGTTTTGAGACATAATGTCTTCAATACCACCTTTTAACAGCATATCCACCTTAGAATTTGGATACTGCTGTGCTTTCAATAACACCAACGGAAATAAGAATATAATTATTAAGAAAAATTTATAACGTACCAAATGTTCTGTCACCTGCATCTCCTAACCCAGGTAAAATGTACCCTTTCTCATTCAAAGTCCTATCTAAAGCAGCCGAATATACCCTAACATCTGGATGCTCAGCTTCTATTCTCTCTATTCCCTGCGGAGAAGCCACCAGGCATGCAAAAATGCATTCAACTGCTCCCCTTTTCTTCAAAAAATTCAAAGCAGCAGCCCCGCTTCCTCCTGTTGCAAGCATAGGATCAAGCAATATAACTTTTGCTATATCTATGTTTTTTGGAGTCTTGTAATAATAATCTATCGGTTCTAAAGTAATTTCATTCCTCTGAATTCCTATATGTCCAACCTTAGCCTCAGGAATTATCTCCAAAAATGCATTTACCATGCTTAGCCCTGCTCTTAAAACAGGAACTAAAACTACATCCTGAGCCAGATCATAACCTGTCGTTTTTTCAAGCGGTGTTTCAATTTCAAATGAATTAAGCTTAAAATTCTTACTAACCTCGAATGCCAGTATTGAAGAAACTCTTTTTAATGCCATCCTGAAGAAATTCTGGTCCGTATTTTTATTGCGTAATATTGTTAAATCCCTTTTTATCAAGGGATGATCAACCAAATGAAAGTTTTTCATTTTTACCCTGTATTTTAATCGATCGTATAAATATGTAATGTTAGTTTTACCAAGTTGTTATACAGTAAATCTTTCTAAAAAGTTTTCTGCTTGAATTTAATATTCAATAAACCACTCGCAAGATATAGAAATATTCCAAAATAAAACAGGTTTTTTCTTTTACAGTTATTCCGCCTGCTTTGATGGTTTTCTGCTTCCTTCGTATAACTCAAATTCCAAAAGGCGGCAGTCAATTTTGCTGTTAAAAAATGGTATCCGTCTTTTACTCCTTAGGCCTATTTTTTTTGCCAGATTTAGATTACCAGTAAATACATACCCCCTGTAACCTTTACACTTTTGCTTAAAGAAGTTGCCGATTTCTTTGTATATTTCTTCAAGTTGCCTTTCCTCGCCAAGTCTTTCTCCATATTCTGGATTAAGCACTACAAATCCACCTCCATCTGGAACTTCTGTCTGCCGGAAATCACAAACCTTAAAATCAATAAGATGATCTACTCCTGCAGTCTTTGCGTTTTGTTTTGCAGCATCAATAGCATTGTGGCTTATGTCTGTTGCAATTATTTTCCCTGCTACAGACTTTTTCCCCTTAACTCTTATCTCCTGTCTTATTTTCTTCCATTGCTCCTCATCAAAGCCTTTCAGATGCATAAATGCATAATTGCTTCTTAATAGTCCAGGAGCTTTGTCCAGTGCCATAAGAGCAGCTTCTATTGCAAGAGTTCCGCTTCCGCACATTGGGTTTACAAAATTTGCGCTTCCATCCCAGCCTGCGGCCATTAAAACTGCAGAGGCTAAAGATTCCTGCATTGGAGCCTTATATGGTATTTTTCTATAGTTTCTCTTCGATAAAGTTACTCCAGAGGTATCAAAATACACGGTACATTTGTTATTAACCCAATAGAAGAATATCATTACTCCTTTTCTTTCGCTACCTGAATCAGGGCGTACACCATACTTATCACGAAATCTATCTGCTATTGCATCTTTTGCCTTCAGATTAGGAAATCTGGAGTCATTTACCGACTCATGTTCAACATGTGAAGAGACACTAAAGTAGTCTAATTTCCCCAAATATTTTTCCCATTCTATCTTATAAATGCCTTTATATAGTTTTTCTGGCGTATTTGCCTCAAACTCGCTTAAATAAAAAAGCACCCTGTGTCCAGTGCGGACTAAAAGATTTAGCCGCATTACATCTTCCATCGTGCCTTCGGTTTCTATATATGTGTCTTTTTCAGTAATAACGGTATATCCGAATGACTCAACTTCCTTTCTTAAATATGCCGAGATCCTTTGTGGGCAGCTAATTAGTATTTTATTTCTGCTATTAAATAGTTCCATTATTTATTTCCTTTTTCCAGGAGCATCAAGCTTCCATCCATATTAGAAATTATTACTTTGTCTTTACTTAAAGGAAAAACTGTATTTACTGAACCTGTACCTGTCCGGTATATCCAGTTTGTTTCTCCTGTCTTTGCATCTATTGCATATACAAACCCGTTCCTTGTTCCAAAAAAGGCCGTGCCTTGTTTCTCAATTGTCATGGATGGGTCAAAATCATAGCCATATTTAGCATTCTTTACCCAAATAGTCTCTGGATCACTGGACTTTGAAGAAAATGCAAGTACAGTATCGTTCATTGTCCTTGTATGAATTGTATTTCCATCTTCTGAAATACCAATAGCCTCTCTTACCTGGTATTTATTAGTGCGCCAGATTGTCTCGCCTGTAGAAACATTAATTGCTGTCATGTATCTGTCTGGAGCAACAACAAAAACTTTCTCATTAGTTGCTACAGGCCAGCATGCCGCTGGTGAGAACAAGATTTCCGATTTCCCATTAGACCATTTCCAGACTAGATTTCCATTATTCTTATCTAAAGCATAAAGATAACTATCCCATGCCCCAAAAATAACTTTCCCTTCATAAATAATTGGCCTGGTTTCAACAAACCCACCAAGTTTGTCAAATGTCCATACCAGCTTTCCCGTTTTTAGATCAATTGCGCGGAATTTACCTTCACTACTTCCAATATATACTATGCCACTATCAATCTTGGGAGCTGCAACTATGGGTGATCCAGTCTTAAATTTCCATAAAAGCTTTCCAAACTTTGGGTTAATACAATATATATTACCATCTGTAGAAGCAAAAACTACCTTGTCATTATAAACATCCGGTGATGAGTATACGCCACTGCCAGTTTTGAAGGTCCATTTCTTGCTGCCATTATTCAAAGAAAAAGCATTAACCTCTCCTTTTGAATCACAGGATATAACAACATCTTTCCAAACCAATGGAGCCGATGCAATTACATAATTTGTTTCTACTCTCCACTTTTCCTTAATTTCAGGATACTTTTTATTTATCGAGAATTCAGGCCTTTCATATTTTGTTGTATCGGTTTTATAAGACTTCATACCTAAGGCCACTTTTGCCCACACAGGCTTTGTTGTGCTTTCTGGTATTCTTTCTGAAAAGAAGATAGAATCATCTTTTATTTCTACTAAATTATAGCCGCCAACTGCTTTACCTGCCCGAAGGTTTGATCTTCCCATTATTCCTGGAATTCCTTCGAAATTCATCTCTCTGTTTGCATGCCCATGTCCAACAAGCACAACCTGAGTATTTAACTTCTTTGCTCTTTTAATAAACTCAAACCAGTTATCAATTTCGTTATCAACAGGATAATGTGTAACGAAGATGACTGGCTGCAATTTATTCTTCTGCTGGGAAATTACTTTATCTAGCCATCTTAAATCTTCAGGAGCAAAATGCCCATCTGCCATTCTCATCAAAGGCCCTTCATATAATCCGATAAACTTTATGCCCGAACGCTCAAAAACAAATCTGTCACTCTTCCAAATTTTGGAGAACATTGTTGCTCCGGATTCAGACCACTTTGCATCATGGTTGCCTGGAATTATGTAGTATGGCATTTTAAGACTGTCTAATATCGACTTTGTCAGCCTTAAATCAGAAGTTTTTCCACTTTGAGATATATCACCAGAAATAATAACAAAATCGACGCCACTTAAAGAATTAATATCGTGAACCGATCTGGATAAATCTTCTGCAGCATTTGTGCTGCCAACATGAATATCACTTAGCCATGCAAAATGTACCGGTCGCTTAACCTGCGAATATATAGCATCCTGATAAAATGAAAGGATTAAAATGATAAGAACTGTAGTTATTTTTTTCATGATTCCTTAATAGTTCTATTTTTCAATATTAGTTAGTTTTTAATTATTGGCAAACCTTCGCTTTCCATGATTCGCAAAGCATTTGTCGTAGGACAGGGCCCATTTCTTAAGATATAATCGAAATGCATTTTCCCATCTTTTACTTCGTCACGGAAGTGATAATTTGTAATTGTCTTGATTTCATCTGCAAGCATAACAAGTTCCAGGTCATGTGTTGAAATACATCCAAGTCCATTTCTACCTGAAATAGCTTTGATGAAAGAGCGGCTTCCAACCAGCCTTTCTATATTATTTGTTCCCTTAAAGATCTCATCTATAAAAAATAATACTGGCCTTTTATCTTCTCTAGCTAGTTCGTCCAGAAGAAGTTTCAATCTTTTTACCTCTGCATAAAAGTATGAGATGCCATCAACTACTGAATCACTTACCTTTATACATGTAAATGTCCTGAGAAGTGGAAGTTCAAAGAACTCTGCATTTACCGGTCCGCCCGAGTAAGCTAGCATTACATTTATCCCCAGGGATCTAAGAAATGTACTCTTCCCCGACATATTTGACCCGGTAACTATGGCTATCTCTCCTTCTGCTCCCATATTAAAGTCATTTGTCACTTTTTGCAATTTTGGTATTAGAGGATGGCCAACTTTATTGCCTTTCAGTCCGAAATGTTTTTCTGAAGGCTTTGCATCTGAAAGATGAGGGAAAGTATACTCGGGATTTAAATAAGAAAATGTTGCCAGTGATATTAGCGCTTCCAGTTTTGCCCAAACTTCAAGCCATTCAGGCAGGCTATATGAAATATTGTTTTTATATTTTTCAAGCTTAATGCTATAAAAGTAATCCAAAGGAAATATCAAAATCAAAAGAAACCAGATAAAGGGATTTTTCTGAATACTAAGAACGGAAATAATACCCTTCAGACCTTTAAGCTCAGCCGAAGGAGCTGATTTTTTTTCTAAAAATGGAGAGCAGAGTTCTCTTAAATTTTTGTTGCCCTTATAATTATACCCTTCCAGAAAATACATTAACTGACTAAATTTCCCAAGTTCATCCTTTATAAATACAGCATTCTCATATGTATTCTTTACAAGATTCTGATTTAGAAAATATATTGCGACATATATAAAAACTGGAATTACCCAGATTCCTGAAATTATTCCGCTAAATCCCAGTATCATTAATATAATATTTAACGGTGCCATTATACTAAGGATAGTAAAAACTTTTCGAAGCTTTAATATATCAGAGGGCAGATTAAGCCAGTTTAGTAGCCCATTTATATTCAGATCTTTCTTTGTTGCAATCTTTGCATTTAGGAGTAGTCTATCCCTGAAGCGGTTAAGCGGAATTAGTTCTTTAACAATATTTTGCCTGTTATAAATTTCATTGTAATCAGGTAAACTATTTATCAGCCAATTCTTTAATAGTTTTCTCCCCTGCTCTGAAGCTGTAAGATCAATAAGCTGAAGCAAGGAATGCTTTCCAGTAATATTTAAGTCAATTCCTATAGGATCAATTCCTTCAGGATCACCTCCATTTTCTTCTATTGAATGTACAGGAATTTTATCCCAATCAAGCTTAATTCGATTTACATATGATTTTTTAATCATTATATAAACTCTATGACGCTGAAGGCTATTAAGCAGCCGGTTGTGAGGATAGGATAAAACTATCTGCAAAACAATACTAAAAACAATTGCAGCAATTGTAGAAAATGTATCTAAACTGAAGAATATAATAAAAGAAACAACTATGCTGATCAGAAAAACTACTAACCTTGCAGCTGATATCCTTTTTATTCGGCCTTCTATGGCTCTTGCTCTTCCTTCTAACCTGAAGATTATATTCTCTAGTTCTGCTAGCCTGTTTGTTTCCATTGTTAAATAAATATTCGACCTTTCTCAAAAAAAAACTGGATTTGCTGGTAAATATAACGATTTATATTTTTTTATCCTGAAAATATCCCACTTTTTTCGCCGATTTTTATTTAGATCCATTTTCTTTTCTCTAATGTATATTCTCTAAATTATTACTGGTTTATATCGCGTTTAACATTGACAATTTTAAGCAAATACTTATCTTATAATAAGAAAGGTCACTCGCTATCTCCCCAATTGGCTATTTTTTTCCCCTTTTGGAGAGAGAAAGAGTCTGAAAATGATTCTGCTTTTTTGTGGCAAACATTATTACAGTAAAGTAATCAAAGGAGTGCATCATGATTTGGGCAATTATTGGTGTATTAGTAGTACTTTGGTTTTTAGGTCTAGTTCTTAAATTTACTGCCGGTGGACTTATTCACCTGTTATTAGTAGTTGCTGTAATAGTTGCATTGGTCAGGCTTTTTAGTGGACGGCGGGTTTTATAATTACTCATTTAATCCGACTACAAGAACAGCGTTTTAGAGCGACTTCCCTTGGAACTATATTTCTTAGGACTATATTCCTTAGGACTATATTTCTGGGAGAATCATTTCCAAACACACCGCGCGCACAAATTGAAGTAAAAATAATTCATAACAAGGAGGAAAGATGAAATCATATAATTTGTTATCTGCTAGTACTATTACAGGTGATGATGTAAAAAACACGATGGGCGAGGATTTAGGGAAAATAGAGGAGATAATGATTGATGTAAATTCCGGAAGAATCGCTTATGTTGTGCTTTCATTCGGCGGATTTTTGGGTATTGGCGATAAATATTTTGCTATTCCGTGGGAATCTTTACGACTCTCACCAGAAGAACATGCTTTCTATCTAGATGTCCCAAAGGAAAAGCTGGAAAATGCTCCAGGATTTGATAAGGATAACTGGCCAGATAATCCTGATCAGCAGTTCGTCTCCGATATTTACAGCTACTATGGTTATCGTCCATATTGGGATATCGAATAATATATTCTCTTTTATTGAAATAAAGCTGACCTTTTTCTTAGGTCAGCTTTTTTTCTCTTAGTATTTATCTTAGCACAACCATTTTTTTTGTCTGTACAAAACTGCCTGCAACCATTTTGTATAAATATGTCCCACTTGCCAAATTTGAAGCATCAAAGTATAGCGTATACTGCCCAGCTGATTGATACTCATCTACCAGACGGGTAATTATCTGTCCTGTAACGTTGAAGATTATTATATTCACTCTTGAATCTACAGGAATTGTATAAGATATCTTTGTCTGTGCATTAAAAGGATTTGGATAGTTTTGTTCCAGAGTAAATGAACCAGGCTGTTCAATTGCAACTTCTACTTCGTTTGAAAAAAGAGAGTTGTTATCGGAATCTACTTGTCTTAACCTGTATAAATACCGGCCAGAAGGAGGATTATCAGTAAACAAATATCCGCTTCCCATAGAATGTTTGCTAAGATCATCCATATTCGCAATAGTTGTCCAATTCTTTAACCAGTAATCAGCCCTTTCTAAAAAATAGCTGGATCCTTCACTTCCTGATCTTACTTGCCATGCAAGATTTACCTTGTTTGCATTTAGTGTATAATTCAAGGCAACCTGTGCTGATGAGAGTGCATCTCTTTGCCCTGATGTCCAATCTCCTGAAGGATTTGCTCCTGAAACACTCATTATATGCAAAATTGGATCTATATCGCTTTGTGGAAAACTCCATCTTTCTTTATAATTCCCAGCAACAAAGCAGTTCTCTAAGCCTGATATATCTTGTGGAAGATAATGGAATGTCATGTCAGCTTTTTTTATATCTTTGCTCTGAACTGTCCAATATCTTTGCAATACACTAGTCCCCTCAACCCTGGGATGACTCTCGGCTAGAGAAGTTATTGTCATCTGTCCCGTATCTGAACTTACTTTTACATCAACAGGTGTATATCCATTAAGTGTCCCGACTTCAAAGGTTTTTACTCCCTGAGAAGTAAAACTTTTCCTAAGGCTGCCCATTATATATCCTGCACCTCTTTCAAGTGAACCATCGCCAACTAATGTAACAATATTCTCTGTTGCATTTACTTTGCCATTACTTAGTCCCAGATAGTTTTTGACTATTATATCAGTAAGCAGTATCAAATCTCCATGGGATTTATCAATACTAAGGTTGTAAAACCTTTCTGTATTGCTGACATTTACCGTTTGGTTAGTTGCGCCATTAAAGGTCACGGTACTCTTGCCGGGAATAAAATTCCCCATATTGGTCCAATTTCCATCAATATCAATGTTCATCTCCTTTTTGATCTCCATAGTACTTCCTGTTCCAATTTCCATAGAAATCTGGGCGTAAGTTTGCTCGGTTATCAAAAAATAAGCGACAAAGATAAAAAGTATTTTTATTTTACTAATGGAATATTTATACATTTATACTATAATAGCTTAATCTTGATTTATCTTTTTCCTTTAAGAAAAATTACTCAGGTTTTCTTCCTTTTACACCATGAAGTGAATTTACTGTCTCTTCCAAAAGGTCCAGTTTTTCACTTAATTTCTGATACTCTTCTTCCTTTTCCTTCATTTTATTCTGTAAGAAATCAACATCATCTTTAAGCTTTGTTATCAATGAATCTTTATTTTTTAATTCCTGCACTAGTGTATCTATCTGTGCCAAAGAAGAGTTTACTGTAGTTGTACGCTTTTCAAGTCCCTGAAGAGCAAGTAATGTAATGCCATCAAAATCACCTGTGCTGATTGTAGTATCGCTGCCTACAATTCCAAGTGTATCCTTTCCAAAATAGCGGTAGAATTCTTGGGCAGATGCGCCATAATGCCTTTTTTCCTTATTGCCGCTTCCCTTAAAATTAAAACTTCCTGCTTTTATTAAACTTATTTTTTTTAAGACATCTTCAGCACTAACAGGTGTAAAATTTTCCATCTTTTTAGAATCTAATACAGAGGCCCATGAATTACTTTCTTTGTTAAGTATAACTCCAAGGCTAGCTGTCTTATTTGAAAATAGCCTGTAGCCCCCTGCAAACCTCATTGTCATTTCATTGTTTGCTTCAGATGCCATATCCCTTTGGCTGGAAGCATCTGAAAAACAGAAAGATCCCTCATGCTCATTTGTAGAAGCCTTATATCCCATTGCAAATGAATACTTTCCGCTTGCAAGTGTATGATAACCCAATGAAAATGAACTCTCACCAAGAGCCGATGCATAAAATCCAATAGCCGTTGAGAAAAAATTATCCGATATAGAATTTCGCCCCATTGCAATTGAAGACTGCCCGCTGGCAATGCTGTTTGTCCCTAATGCTACTGAATAATCTCCACTTGCTATCGTCATATATCCTGTGGCAAGTGAATATACTCCAATCGACTTGTCGTCCCACTGTGAACCTTCAACTCCACCAGCCCTGAAAGCCCCTTTCCTAGGATACCATATCATATTGACTCCGGCACCTGGATTTAATTGTATCCCTGATCCAAAATTGCCTGAAAAAACCATTCCATCGTTTCCAAGCACATGCAGACTGGCTGCTGGAGATGTAAGCCCGATCCCTATCTTTCCATCTTCCTGAACATAAAATACTGAGGCATTTTTGCTGTTTTTTAGGTTCAATGAGGGCAAAAGTATATTTGATGTTTGAGATTGAACTTTATTTGCAAAAAATAGGAGATTGACTAGCAATAAGCAGAAAAACTTTACTTTACAACAGCTTAGATTTTTTTGACCAGGAGATATATCATACGACAATTTTTTATCCTACCTCATAAATTATTTTATTAATTATCAGTCAATCAAAATATGGATGCTTAGATTTTTACCGATTGGTAAAATCTACTACAAAACTATATTTTTCATTGTGGAAATGCAAGATTGGGTAGGCCAAAATTTCTTTACACTTAAGGAGTGCACCCGCTTTTATATGGATGCACTTTCCCTTAAGTGAATTTTTCTAAATTAAATAGATTTCTTTTTTGTTTTATTCAGGAAAATTCTCACTACTTCTCAATCTATAGTGATTTCTATCGTGCTGACGAACCTTAGATGAGTTGTAAGTGCCTTCCTTTAACTTGAACTTTGTCACAAGATTCTGAAGGTTTACTGTAAGTCTGCTCAGATCTTCAGAAGCTCTTGCTATTTGCTCTGTTCCTGCAGCACTCTGCTGTGTAACACTAGATATCCCTTCCATGTTTTTACTTATCTGTTCAGCAGCGGATGATTGTTCTTCACTTGCACTAGCTAACTGATTAACATGGTCAGAAACTGTTTTATTTACTTCCAGTATTTGCGTCAAAGCAGCCGAAACCTCCTTGGTCAGTTCCATACCCTTAGCAACTGCCTTCTCGGCTGAATCCATTGATAGATCCGCTTCTTTTGCCTCGGCTTGTATCTGCTTTATAGTCTCTGCGATTTCTTTAGTTGCTTTTGTTGTCCTTTCGGCAAGTTTCCTAACCTCATCTGCAACAACAGCAAAGCCGCGCCCCTGCTCGCCAGCCCTTGCGGCCTCAATTGCAGCATTAAGAGCAAGAAGATTTGTCTGATCTGCTATCTCATCTATTACCAGTGTAATCTGACCTATCTGCTCAGTTTTATTTGCAAGAGATGTAATTTTTTCTCCTGTTTCCTTTGTTGATTCCACAATCTTTAGCATTCCATCATTTGTATCATCAACCTTCTTTGCCCCTTCTAAAGCCTTATTGCTTGCATTTTTTGAATTCTCAGATGCATTACTTGCATAATTTGTGCTTTCTAAAATAGTCTTTGTCATTTGCTCTACAGCGCAGGCAACTTCATTTATTTGTTGACTCTGTTCCTGAGAGCCTGCGGCCATCTGTTCAGAACTTGAGGATATTTCACTTGCAGCACTTGCAGTTGCCTGGACAGCTTCATTTACTTCTGCCAGAGCAGCACTCATAGAATCGGCAAATTGATTAATGTTATTCTTTATTAACTGGTAGTCTCCTTTGTAATTGCCTGCCATTCTAACTGATAAATCACCACTTGCCATTTTTTCTAGTATTTCTCCACTCTCTTTGATTGGATCTACTATGGCATTTAATGTGTTATTTACTCCATCAATTATACGCCTATAGCCTCCGCTAAACTTATCAATGTTACCTCTTTTACTGAGATCACCATTAACAGCAGCTTCTATTAAGCTATCAGTCTCGGCAATCAATTCACTAAGAGTAATTGGAATTGCATTTAAGGCTGGAGAAAGTTCATCTGCTTCATCAATCCTTTCTATACGAACCGACACATCCCCTTGTGCGATTTTGTACATCTCACTTGAAAATTTCTCTAGTTGATTTGCAAATCGATTTAGTTGCTCACTCATTTGCCCAATTTCATCGTTTGATTTAATCTCCATCCTGTACTTTACATGTCCTCTTTCAAGTTCCTTTACAAGTGTTGTCAGCTGATTTATCGGAACAGTAATCTTTTTTGAAATGTAGTAAACAATCAATGCAATAATCAGAATAAACAAAATTTCAACAATTATAAGTGTGTTTCTTAAACTATATACTCCTGCAAGTATTTCATCGTTCGGAACAGTTACAATTACTCCCCAGCCTGCTTTCTTTACTGGTGCATAAAACATAGTTATATCTTCCTTTTTTATAGGATCATAACCACTTACAAACCCTGTTTCCTTGCTTTTTAATTTTATCCCTGCTTCTTTAAGTGCATCAAATTTTTGTTCTTCTGCTAATGAATAAATATTCTTTTTCCCAAGGTATTCCTTGTTTTTGCTTGCTATATAAACTCCATCTCCACTTACAAGCTCAACGTAACCTGATTCAAGAACTTTTTGCTGTGAAATACTTTTATCCAAGTAACTTATCGAAATATCTGCCCCTGTTATTCCCTTGAATTGTCCATCCTTAATTATTGGATAAACAATAGAAGTCATTAGTATACCATCATATAAATATGGTTCCATTATAACTTCCTTACACGATTTCTTCGGAACCTGATAATAATCACCTGTCTCAAATGATTTATCTGTGGATCTTTTTAATTCAACGCTCCCTTTTAGATTATTCCAATAAGCAGTAAACCTTCCACTTTCATTACTTGCCATTTCAGCATTATCCTTAAATGCATTATCATTCCCATCAAAAGCATTTGGCTCAAATATGGTATATACACCTGCAAATTGATTATTATCCAGGAAATATTCTTTTGTCAAAAGACTTAATTCACTTCTATTCTTACTTTTATAGTTTTCAACAACTTTATTAAATGCTTTTATACTGTTGTCTTCACTTAAAATATCCGAGGTGATTTCTGTAGCAATTTTTTCAGCCATACGCTGAGTGCTTTCATAAGCTATTTTCTTTTGCTCTCCACTTACAATCGACAATATTATGATTGATAAACCAATAAATAAAACTGTGATAGCTCCAAGTATATAGCAGAGCATTTTCCCTTTTATGGTATTCAATTCAAATTTCATATTTACTCCCTTGTATTTTTTCATCAATTAAAAACTGGCCTTGAATACAATAAATGCTTTGCTGAGATATGGATTCATAACAAAAGAAGTGCTTAATGGTATCGAAAAATCTTTTGTTATTGTCAGACTTTTTGAAAGTGTAACTCCAGCATTAACAATACCAAACTTGCTGTCTTCAATTCCATAGAGAGAAGCCTTATTGCTTCCTTTTGCTGCTCCTACAAAGAGGTTTAAGTTTGTCTCTTCAATCTTTACTGGATAACCTACTTCAAAGTATATAGGCTTATCCGGATCATTATGAATTGCATAATCTATCGTTAAAGAAATAGGAAATGATTCACTACCTGTATATGTAAGGCCTACATTAACCCAGTGAGCTCCTTTACTTTCTCCACTATCTACTCCCTTGTAGTCTGAATATCTCATATGTTCATATGGATAAAAGAAGTCTACAACACCAGGAGAAAATGTTCCAATTGATGTTGGAATTGAATATTTTGCAGACAGGTCAATCTCTGAAAATGGAACTGACTTTCCATCATGTTCTTCCTGAGCTATTAGGGCATAAGATCCCCATCCACTAAGTTCGAAATTGAATGCACTTAATGAAATGTAGGGTTGAATTGCAGGTGAATTTCCAAAATCAATTGCTCTCCAGTTATAACTGCTTACCAGATCAACACCCGAATTTAGATGAATATTTTTTTCTGATTGCTGAGAATGTGAGTTAATAGATAGAATAACAATTATGAATAGTACGCTTAGTATAGACTTCATCATTTTCCTTTTTTTTATTTATGGAATCGAAGCAGAACTCTTGCATCTAGAGCTCACTTCAAAAAAGAAATGATCAAGACGAATTTTGTTCATCTTTTATCATCATCTTTTTGTGATTTTCTGGTCTAGTATCGGTAAAAGCAAGAATTGTGTTTATAAAGCAGGAATAATCGCAATTTTTCCTGGAAGAACCGCGACAAAAGAAGTGAAACCGGGCAGTTATTTTTAAATTATAGCATTATCAGACCATCAGATTTGAACGCAGCTTTGCTGAATATCTTTGACTTACAATAAATGGAATTTCTATTCCTTTTAAGTGTACAATAAAAGATCTTTTATATAGTTTGTCCAAACTTGTAATGTAATGTAAATTTACAATTACTGACTTGTGTATTCTGAAAAATAGTTTTTTTGGTAGAACTTCCTCCCATTCTTTTATTGGCTTTTTAACTTGAAATTCTTCACCGCTAGCAAGATGAAGTGTAGAATACTTGCTCTGAACATCAACATAAACAACATCTGTCGTCTTGAGAAATACCGGTTTCTGATCTGTATTAACAATAATATGGTCCTTTTCTTCAGGTATCTCAACGTTTTTGGACTCGAATCTGGAGCTTTTGACAAGCTTCCATTTTGCAAGCTCATCAATTCTTTTTAACCTGGTATTGACAATTCTTACAATTTCTTTATTATTAAATGGTCTGACTATATAATCATCCGCTCCTAGTTCCATTCCATATCTTATTTCTTTTATGCTGGCACTATCGGCAACAAAAACAAATGGTAAGTAATAAGTGTCTCTATTACAACTTAATAACTCCTTTACCTCATATCCATTCATTTCTGGCATCGCAACGTCGCATAAAATCATATCCGGCAATACCTCAGTTATAAGTTTTAACCCTGACTTACCATTTAGGGCCGCATACACCTCATAATTTTCCTGTTCAAATACCCACTTTAACTCCTCAAGATTTTCAGAGCAATCATCTATTATTAATACTTTTTTTTGCAAGTTACTACTACCCTACCACTAAAGCGTATTTAACATACACTCTACCAAAATTAAAAAAAAAAGACTTGATCTTTATTAAATATGATATTAAGATATAAATATTCTCTTTTTAACAAAAGAAATATTTTTAATACATTTTTTACTTGAAAAATTCCACATTATAATAAATTAATAACGAGCGAAGAAATATTAAATTCACATTGATATTGAAAATAACCTAATAAGACATTATATTAGTGTACTGAATTTGACAGTAAAACAATGCACCCGTAGCTCAACTGGATAGAGCGTTTGACTACGGATCAAAAGGTTGAGGGTTCGAATCCTTCCGGGTGTACAAATTTTGCAGAACAAGAAATTTTTAGCCAAAATTAAATCATAATTTTGGCTATTTTGTTTTTTGGGTGTAGTAGATATTGCAGCATATAAATTATGCGTTTATTCTCCAATACTACATTCACAAGTTCTACTTCTTCTTTTCTTATTTTATAATACTTCTTTGCTTAATAACTTTCTATACAAACAGTATTGCTGTCCAAATATCTTGTAAACCCCATTCATTAAACTAAGGCAACTACTACCTTTTACCTTTAAATGTTATGTAATAACTCTCCTTGAAAATTCATTTTTAATTAAAACTAGATTTTATTTTATATTTTGGTATTTTTACTTTATTAAAATATTTTGGAATATTATAATTTTATATGCTTTTTTCAGAAGACACTTATAGGTTTATGTATGCAGCCCTCAGTGAAGCAGAACAAGCTTTAGAGGAAGATGAGATCCCAATTGGAGCTGTTGTTGTTCATAAAAATAGAATAATTGGCAGAGGCTATAACCAGACAGAAAAGCTGAAGGATCCAACAGCACATGCAGAAATGCTTGCTATTACTGCAGCTGCTAATCATCTGAATGATTGGCGCCTTTCTGAATGTGACCTGTATGTAACTCTGGAACCTTGTGTTATGTGTACTGGAGCAGCAATTGCAGCAAGAATAAGAAATATATTCTTTTCTATATATGAACCTAAGTTCGGAGCTTGCGGTTCTTTATATAACATTGCTGAAGAAGGAAAACTAAACCATAAAATAAAGATCTTTAGCGGCATTTATGCAGAAGAAAGCACAAAGCTTCTAAAGGAATTTTTTAGTAAAACCAGAAATGGGAATAGTAAATAATATTTTTTTAACACGACTTTAACTAATAAATAATTAACGAGATAAACAATGCGTATAGTAATTTTTGGCGCCCCGGGAGTTGGCAAAGGGACACAAGCAAAAATCATAGCCACAAAACTTGGCATTCCACACATTTCCACTGGTGATATTCTCAGAAATGCAATTAAAAATGAGACACGCCTTGGACTTGAAGCTAAAAAGATTGTCGAAGCGGGTAATCTTGTACCCGATGATATTATGGCTGGAATTGTGAAAGACGCTCTCTCAGACAAACTCTGTCAAAATGGATTTATACTCGATGGCTATCCAAGAACCCTCGATCAGGCTAAGCTGCTCGATAATATAATGCAGCAACTCGAACCGGATAATGAATATTATATCGCTATTGAAGTAAATGACGAGGAAATCGTTAGAAGACTTACAAACAGACTAACCTGCAAAGTATGCGGAAGCATTTTTAATATTAGTGATCTAAATGATACTACAATCTGTCCTAAATGTAATGGAGTTAACAGTTTTTACAAAAGAAAAGATGACGATGAAGGTGTAATCCGTAACAGACTCTTAGTCTTCCACTCGACCACTCAACCGGTTTTGGACTACTATGGCAAGCAAAACAAAATGATCTTTGTCGATGGCAGCCTTCCTGTAGATAAGGTAGCAGAAAATGTTCTGTCTAAATTAGGTGTATAGAACTGCCTTTGGTTTTATTACAACCTTTACAGCTTTGTTGTGTTCAAGTTTTATTATTCGTGTATTAAATTTGCGCACAAGATCATAGTTGTGTGTTGCACAAATTACTGAGGTACCACGGGAGTTTATTTTCTTCAAAATCTCCAGTATTTCATTTGATGTTTCAGGATCTAAATTACCCGTGGGCTCATCTGCCAGCAAAAGTACTGGATGATTTATTATTGCTCTTGCTATGGCTACTCTTTGCTGCTCTCCACCGGAGAGTTCATGAGGATAATTTTTCTGTTTATGGAGAAGCCCTACCTCTGTAAGGGAATCAAATACTCTTTTCCTTATTTCCTTTCCAGGTGTTCCTGTTACCTCAAGGACAAATGCAAGATTATCGTAGACTGTCCTATCCCTCAAAAGCTTGAAATCCTGAAAAATAACTCCCATTTTTCTTCTTAAAAAAGGAATATCACGGTTTTTTATAACCGAAGAATCATACTTCTCAAATCTTACATATCCCTTCTGCGGAAGCAGGTCCATATAGATGAGTTTCAGAAATGTACTTTTCCCAGCACCACTCTTCCCAATTAAAAAGGTAAACTCACCTGGTAAAAGCTTAAAATTTAACCCAGTGAACACTTCCTGATTCTGATAACTAAACTCAACGTCATTTATTTCAAGCATCTTTTTTCTCCTTGGCGGCTATAAACTGTACCCTTTCAGAATCGGGTCCTGCATCATTAAACGAAAAGGCTTCATAACATTCTTTTATAACAAAACCATTATCTACCAGCAATTCAAAGTATATCTCAACTGGAAATATCCTTTGTCTGTGAACTTCAACAAATGTATCTCCTTCAGATGTTATTATCTTAAATTTATTCGTATGGATTCTCTTTTCTTTGTCATATTCACTTTTCTGGAAATAGTTTATTCCATTATAATATCCACTTCTATTTAGATATTTTAGGTTCTTCAGACTATTGCTTTCCAGACTTACATCAAAAGAAAATATTCCACCACTGGAGAGTATATTATAAACTCCCGAAAAGAGATTGTTAATGGACTTCTTAGTCAATAAATAGTTAACACTGTCAAAGGCTGAGATAACCAGATCAAATTCGTTCCTGAAAGGTAAGGCTTCCATGTTACAGCATACTCTATCAATATTCTTTACTTTTGACTGCTTTAACATCTCGTCTGAGAGATCTGTAACTATTATATTTCTATAATACGATTTCAGATAGGTTGAAAGCTGGCAATTTCCTCCTGCAAGTTCAAGCACTTTTGCTTTTTTGTTCACATAGCCTTTACTAAGTAAAAAGTAATACTCTGCCCAATCGCTGTAATTAATAAAGCGCATAAGGTAAGAATAAATCTCAGAGACAGCTTTATATGGTTTTATTTTTTGTGCTTCCACTTTTTCCTGTTACTGGCAATTTTATCAGATAATTTAAATGCCTCAAATATGCTGCTTTCATCAGCCACACCTTTGCCTGCAATATCAAATGCCGTCCCATGATCTGGAGATGTCCTGATTATTGGCAGTCCGGCAGTGTAATTAACCCCTGACGAAAAATTAAGAAGCTTAAACGGTATAAGGACCTGATCGTGATACGACCCAATAACCATATCAAATTCTTTGTAAAGCTTGTTTGCAAAGAATGCATCAGGTACAAATGGACCCGAAAGAAACTTATTGAATGGCTCTTCCTTTAATATTGGAGAAAATATTTCTACTTCCTCTTTCCCTATCCTCCCACTTTCCCCTGAATGCGGGTTAAGGCCAAGCAGTGCTAATCTGGGACTTGTTTTTCCTAAGTCCTCTCTAAGACTATTGTATATCACCCCAAGTTTTTTTCTCAGAAGCTGTTTTGTTATAAGTTTTGAGACGGCCCTTAAAGGTTCATGTATTGTAAGTAATGAACAATTCATTTTTTTGGAAATGAACATCATTACAAAGTCTTTTGCTCCAGACCATTCTGCATACATTTCTGTATGTCCGGGGTAATTTATATTGGCCAGTTCAAGAGCATGTTTTGATATAGGTGCAGTTATTATGGCATCAACTTTACCTTTCGAGGCAAGTTCAAATGATTTTCGTATTGCCTTAAAGCTAACTATACCTGAGCCCCTTGTTGGTATTCCAATGTTCTGCCGGCTAGAACCAATATCAATGACATCTATTATACCGGGATCATCTATTGCGGATACTTTTTTACTAAGGCAAAATTCGAATTTGCATTTAGTATACTTTATGGCATTCTCAAAAACATTTCCCGGACACAAAAAAATAAATTTATCGCCAGTTTCATAAATCCTGTTTAAAGTCTTAATAACTATCTCAGGACCAATACCATTTATATCACCACAAGTAAAAACAAACTTTTTCATAAGCTCTGATTAAGGACAAAATTTCCCATACCTGTTTTATCGATAAAGACGAATTCTTTTTGGGGGGCATTATAATGCCATATTTCTTTTACATCCTTTGAAGAAGAATATGTCCTCTCAATGTTCTGCGGCTGTCCAAACTTTATAAAAATTTTTCCTCTATCGGTTTCTGCACCATTTTTTGTCGAAACTAGTGAGAAATTGTTTATTGCATAATCAACTCTTTGGTAGTATTCTTCCATTATCTCATTAAATGCTGTCTCTGGAGTCGGATCATACTTTTTCCAGTAACTAAGTAAAGCCCAATAAAGTTTTATACCTGAATACTGTGTGATTTTTTCAATTTCACTTTCAGATGCAATATACTTCAGCATCTTTATTGCATATTCAGTATTAAACATCACAAAAGGTCTATTATACCATACTACGTTTTTAACAATAGTACGAGTTTCATTTCCATAGGAAAGTTTTATCCTAACTCCACCTTCTTGTAACTGCTTATTAAATCCCCTTATTACGAAATTCCTGGTCAAAAGATTGGAAGACGTTGTAGAAACCTTTATATCATTCCCATCTTGAAGAAGATCTAGAGATGAAACAAAGGATTCATGAAGAACATCTTTTATCAAAAGTGTGTCTTCGTTCCATATTTCCACGTTAAGGGAGGTCAAAGATGTATCTTTTACAGGAATTATCAGATCTAATGGGTCTTTAAGAAAAGGTATATTCCCTTCATAATTAGCTAAATAATAACTCTGATTATTTTTATCTGTTTCTTTTTGGACAACTAAAGGATTAAGGAAAATATTTTTTTCTCCTTTAGCAGTAATAACAACATTGCTAGGGGGAAAACGGCTTTCGCTGCCTGAGTTTTCATCATAAACAGTCGAAAATATCTTGTATTTCCCGGGATTTAATTTGAACTTTATTAACCCCTGCACATATTTGTAAGGAGCATCTGTTAATTCATAATTATCAACCGAAAATTCCTTTTTCTGACTATCGCGGAATATCTTGCCGCTGGCTGAATCAACTGCTTCCACTGAAACAGAAAATCTTGATACAAATTTCGATTCTTCCTTTAGGAAAACAAGTTTGTTATACTCTACTCTATATGTAACGTAGCACTCAGCTCCTGAATCTGCCGGTATCTGAACAGCTTCAAAAATAAAACCTCTACGAATCGAAGCTTCAAACTTGGGTTGTCCCTTTGGCTGTGCAAAAACAGGACAGGCCAGGAAAATAGCTACTACAAATATTCTTATAGTTCTATACATAAGTTGCTTTTTTTCTTGGAAACTTAAACGAAATGATGGTTTTATTCAAGGAGAATTTTTCTTCAAAGTATAAATGAGACCTCATTTCTGTATAATTTTTAGCAAAGCAGGTTAAAAGAGCCCCTTAAAGAGACCACCATCAACCTGAATAGTGTTCCCCGTAATGTATGCAGCCTGTTCTGAGGCTAAAAATGCAACTGCAGCTGCTATTTCATCGGGCCTTGCTAACCTTTGAAGCGGAACTTCCTTGGCCATTTCTGCCAGTGTATGCTCATGGCTTTCACCGGTTACTTTGGCCTTTGAGACTGAAAGTTCATACAATCTCTTTGTGAGTGTATATCCCGGAGCGACATTATTTACTGTTATGTTGTACTTGCCTACCTCATTGCTTAATGTCTTTGCAAAACCTACTACACCATTTCTTAAAGAGTTTGAAAGCATTAGGTTTTCAATTGGCTGTTTTACAGCAATTGAGGTAATGTTAATTATCCTTCCCCACCTCTTTTCCTTCATATGGGGTATGACGTTTCTTGAAAACCTGATACTGCTAAGAAGTACCTGCTCAAAGGCATTCTGCCAATTCTCATCATTCAGATTTTCGAAAACTCCCGATACTGGCCCTCCACAGTTGTTAACCAGTACATCTATTTCCCCCAAATCCCTGCGAACTACTTCTATAGTATTATTTATATCTTTCTCTACATTTATATCACAGACACACCAAAGAGGCTCTACTCCATAAGTAGCCTTTATCTCCTCTGCAGTCTGAATTAGCTGGTTTTTGGAACGGGCACAAATTGCAACACTGCTCCCCTCCTGTATAAAAGATTCAGCTACTGCTCTTCCAATTCCCATACTTGAGGCAGTAACTAACACTATTTTTCCTTTTAACTGAAAATCCATCTTGTATCCTCACCTTTATTGAGTAAATTCAAACAAAAACAAAATTCGCCCATCTTTCAGTTTGATTTATTATACAAAATTTTCAAGTCTTAAGAAACATTGTCTCTGAAAATTCCATAACAAAAAAAACCTTTACCCGATTATTTCTCAAGGTAAAGGTTTTTCTAAATTACTCTTATGTATAATAGCTTTTTATTTTGCTACATTTGAAAATTGTTCTGAAACAATTTTCTCTGTATCCAAAGCTATTACTAATTCTTCATTTGTAGGTATTTTATATATCTGGACCCTGCTGTTTGGCTGTGATATTAATACCTCTCCATCAGGCCTGCTGCCGCTTTTTTCAACATCAAGTTCAATCCCTAGATATTCCATATTCTCGCAAACAGCTTGTCTTACTAATTCTGAGTTTTCACCAATACCGCCAGTAAATACCAGGGCATCAATTCCTCCCATAGCAGCAATGTAAGCGCCTATATATTTCTTTATTCTATATGTGAAAATATCGAAAGCAAGCTTTGCCTTTTTATTCCCTTCTGCCAAAGCGCTTTCAATCTCTCTCATATCACTGCTCTCACCACTAATACCTATCAAACCGCTATGTTTATTCATTAAGGTATTAGCTTCAGCTAGCGACAGGCCTTCTTTGCTCATTACATACAAGATCAAGGAAGGATCCATATCTCCTCCTCTGGTACCCATTAACAGCCCTTCAAGTGGCGTAAAACCCATCGATGTATCAATTGAATGTCCATGATCAACTGCTGCAATCGAGCAACCATTGCCTAAATGACAGGTTACTATTTTCAGGTCCTCGAGGGGTTTACCTATAAGAGCTGCAGCCCTGTTAGATACAAAGAGATGGCTAGTACCATGAAAACCGTATCTTCTTATTTTATATTTCTTGTACAGTTCATATGGAATTCCATATATATAAGCATAAGCAGGCATTTGTGAATGAAATGCAGTATCAAAAACGCCGCACTGTGGTGTACCAGGCAGATGCTTTGTTACTGCCTCGATACCCTTTATGTTAGGTGGATTGTGAAGCGGTGCCAGCTCGATATTGTCTTTTAAGGCTTGCATTACTTCTTCATTTATCAAAACAGAACCTGAAAAGGTTTCCCCACCATGTACTACCCTGTGTCCTACAGCATCTATTTCACTTTTGTCTTTTATCACACCGTGATTCTTACTTAATAGGACTGCAATTACATATTCTATTGCAATTGAATGGTCGAGTATCTCGCCGACTATCTTGATTTTCTCTTTCCCGGCAGGAGCATGTGTAAGTATTGCACTGCTCATTCCGATCCTTTCAACCAGACCTTTTGCCAATGGAACTTTGTTTTCAGTATCAATAAACTGATACTTTATGGAAGAACTTCCGCTATTTATGACTAATACTTTCATTTATTTATTGAATCTCCTGTGAAAAAATTTTCCCTTCATTGTTGTATTTATAGAATCCTTCTCCTGTTTTCTTGCCAAGTTTCTTTTCACGAACTAACTTCCTTAATATTGGACATGCTCTGTACCTTGGCTCACCTAAAGTCTTCCATAATGTCTCCATCCAGGCCAATACTTCATCTAGTCCCATCGAGTCAGCCATTTCAAGCGGGCCAACAGGGAAATTGTAACCCAACTTCATTGCTGTGTCTATTCCCTCTGCTGTAGCTACTCCTTCCATTAGAATATACATAGCTTCATTTAATAGTGGAACTATTGCTCTTGTTGTTACAAATCCAGGATACTCATATACTTCGACTGATGTCTTACCAATTCTTTTTGCAAAAGCTTTTGCTCTTTCTACAGTCTCTTCTGATGTATCAAAAGCCTTTATAAGCTCTACTAATGGTACCTTGGGAACTGGATTTAGAAAATGCATACCTACAATTTTGTCTCTCCTTTTTGTCATTTCGGCTATCTTTGTAAGACTAAGAGTAGAGGTATTTGAAACAATTATTGTATTTGGTTTTGCAATTGAATCTAATTTTTTGACTATTTCCTTTTTTAACTCAAAATCTTCGTCAACTGCTTCAATTATCAGGTCGCAGTCTTCTGCTTCCTGAATCTCCAGTGTCCATTTAATCCTGCTTAATATGGATTTCATTTCGCTTTTTGTCATTGCCCAGCGACCTATCTCACGCTCCATAGCCTCGGAAAGCTTTTCCTTTGCACATTTAAGCCTTTCTTCGTTTTTCTCGACAATCAAAACATCTATCCCCGAAGAAGCTATGCTCTGGGCTATTCCCTGTCCCATAACTCCAGCGCCTATTATCGCAACATACTCAATTCTTTCTTCATCGCTTTTTTGAGGAGAGATATTTAAGAGATCCTCTAGTTTAAGTTTTTCTTCACTCATGATAAATTTTACACCTATTTAATTGTATATATTTGACAGTAATTGTCATTAAATAATATCTTTTTGTCTAATCTTTGATTTGCATAAGAACAAATAATGTTCCATTCAAAATTCCCTCCAAAATCCCTCAATTTCAACACAATTTTTCTGCTTTTTATTAAAAATAATAATTGTGTGACTTTTTACTGAGAAGCTTTGGTCTCTAAACGAATTCCCCTAAATAAAGGAAGTAAGTATATAAAAGAAATTATGATTACTGCTTCTATATCCAGAAGATATTTATCCCATGCCTGCAAATTTCCAAAACTCATCATGAAAAATAGTATGCTCCAGATCTTAAAATTCCTTGGTACTTTTGCAGATCGTAATATATATAAGATCCAGCCACCTGCTAACATTGCAAACAGTATTAGTATTATGTGGTAATATGGATCATGAAAAACCATAAGCATTATCTTATGGTAAAATCCGAGTGTTTTATTGTACGGCTGAACAATAATTGTTGAATAGTTCTGACGGGCTGGAAATAAAGCGTAAAATATTCCACCCAATATTGCCCCAATAGCAAAGGACTTTTCCCTGTAAACCTTTTTCAAATAATAAAACAGAAGAGGAGACATGTAAAACCCTAATGCCGTAAGATGATAAGCCGGAATATAGGGATATACAAACCCATAGACTTCTCTTATATGGTTCATACTCTCCCTAAATGAATTATTTGGCATTGTCCCCTGCCATAATACTAAAAAGAAACATAGTCCTGCAAGAGAGAGTATTGAATACACAAAATTCTTATTTATATATGGCGGCTCTCTTTTTATTTCCCCTAAAGCGTTTCCTGAGGCAAATATAACACCAAATTGTCTTACCAATGGAGCTAAAAACATCGCAAAATAAAACATAAAGGATTCTTTTTCCCTTATAAACCCATAGACCAGAATAACCACGCATAATAAATAAAGCGAATCTGTATAGAATAAAATACTAATTAAATGCAAATAGGGATTTATTAAGAAAACTAACACTAAGAATATTGAAGTCTTTATATCATTTTTAAGAAGATACTTTACTGAACTACAAAAGATATATACAGTAAGCATTACTACTACTGAATTTGAGATTCTAAGAGCTGTAATTGACTGGTGAATATTTAGAACTATCCCTGCAAAATAAAAGCTTATGGGCGTTTGTGGTGAGTCATATATCCTTAGAAAGTTAAGATTCAGTGTTGCTGGAATATTCTTAAAAAGCAGTGCTGTGTAATAAAACACTCTCTCATCTTTAAGAGCTTCAGAAGGAAGAAAAAATAGAATGATCAGCAAATGAGAAAGCCAGATTAGAAACGGAATTTCAAGGTGCCAGAATTTCTTGATATGTTCTTTTAGAGATTCCAATTATACTAGATTCCGGGGAATTATGCTTTTCCATTTTTTTTAATAATTAGTGTGGAAATATAGTTATTTTTTACCCAAAATAGCCAAATTTTCGCTTGCCAATTCCAAGTAAAAGAAAAAATATATCAGTAGCAGCTTTTTTATCCCTGACTTATTGCATTTTGCCTCGAACAGACACATATTGTGAATAATATTATATAGAATTATTAAGAAACTGCAAGATTGATCCCCATTACAATGACTCCTGAAGAAGCATTAGAGAAATATTTCGGCTATAAAAATTTCCGTCCAGGCCAAAAAGAAATTATTAACGCAATAATTAATGGTGAAAATGTCCTTACTGTCCTGCCAACCGGAGGGGGTAAATCTTTATGTTACCAGATCCCTTCTTTTATCTCTGATAGTTTTTCAATCGTAATCTCGCCATTGATCGCTCTTATGAAGGATCAGGTTGATGCTTTGAACAAAAATGGAAAAACAGCAGCTTTCATTAATAGCACAATTGATTATAGACAAACAGAAGAAACATTCAGAGACATTCAGTCAGGGCTTATTAAAATACTTTATCTTGCACCTGAAAAACTTGAAAACCTTAGCTTTGCCGAAAGGATTAAAAATCTTTCCCCGTCATACATTTTTGTCGATGAAGCTCATTGTATAAGTGAATGGGGGCATAATTTCCGCCCTAGCTATAGGAAAATCTCTCAGTTCTGTGAGTTCCTGCAAATCTCTAAAATTTCAGCTTTTACAGCTACTGCTACTCCTGAAGTTATAAAGGATATTACACTTCAACTTGGTATGAATGATCCTAAGATATTTGTAAAGGGATTTGAGCGTGAAAACCTTACTGTAAGAGTCATTAAGACAAATAAGAAAAAGTTTGAGTGTTTTGACCTGTTAAGCCATTATAAAACCCCTGCAATAATCTATACTGCTTCAAGAAAAAAAGCTGAAGAGATCTCAGAATTTCTGAATCTTTATAAAATGAATGCCGCCTATTATCACGCCGGTCTTCCTACTGAACAAAGAAAATATATACAGGAAAGCTTCATACAGGACAAAATCAGTATTATAGCTGCTACAAATGCTTTCGGAATGGGTATTGATAAAAAAGATATTCGACTTGTAATCCATTATAATATGCCTGGGTCTATTGAAAATTATTATCAGGAAATCGGTCGGGCTGGACGCGATGGTTTAGATGCTTATGCATTTCTTTTATATGATGATTCTGATAAACAAATCCATAACTACTTTATCTCTAACTCTTTGCCTGATAAAGACTTAATAATTAATGTCTATAATGCCATTTGTGACTATGGAAGAGTTGCCCTTGGATCGGCTTACGACAAAGAAATAGAACTGAACCTTGCATATATTTCCTCTTATTTGAAGAGAGATGTATCAAAAACTCTTCTTTTTTCTGCTATAGATGCTTTAGAACAAGCTGGATATTTAAGAACTGTCAGTGAATATGAGAAAAGGCATTATTTCCAGTTTAACTTGCCCGCAGAAAGACTAAGAGATTACATAAAAAAAGCTAATGACCTTATAAAAGATGTTATGATGATGCTTTTAAGAGAATATGGTAACAATATTATTAACTTAAAGACTCAGATCTCTCTCGAAAAGTTAGCTTCCTCAAATGGTGTCTCCGAAAAATATATCGAAGATGGACTGATTTTGCTAGATAATATCGGAATTGCTGATTATATAAAACCACCAATCGGTAACTCAGTAAGGCTTAAAGGGACCAGAATTAAAGAGCAATACATTATTCTGGATTATAAAAAGATCACTGAAAATTATCAAAATGCTCTATCCAAACTCGATTCAATGGTTGAATATGCTTATTCTGGTGATTGCAGAATGAAATTCATTATCAACTATTTCGGTGAGGAGCAAAATGAGTTCAAATGTGGCAAATGTGACAATTGCGTCGAAGAATTAGGCTACTCTTCGGCTATTACAGACTATCTTTCGGAGATCATAATTAAAACTGTCTCTGAGAGTAGTATTGGCATTTCTGAAAAAAGACTTCTTTGTGTCCTGCATGGAGAATCTTCAGGTGAAGATAAGATAGTTTATTCTACTTTTGGCTGCTGCTCAAATTACTCACAAAATGAAATTAAAGGAATCTTAGAACAACTCTTTTCGCGCGGTATGCTTCAAAGAGAAGAAAGATCAAAAAGAAGGATCGTCCTTACTGAAAAAGGATTCGACTTTATTAAACATAAGGAGCTTGAATTTTTCAAACCTGCTGAGACTAAGAATTCATATGAATCTAACCTTGAACTTTATAACCTCCTTCGTGAAGCTCGCAATGAAGCAGCCAAACGTTTCCAACAGTCAGAGAACATGATCTGTCCAGATGAGATCCTAAAGAGTATTTCTGAGTTAAGACCCAACAAAGCCGCCGATCTTCTAAAGATTAAAGGCTTTACACAAAGAATGTTCAATAAACTTGGAGAAGAGGTACTCTTTGTCGTTAAAGAATTCCTGAAAACGGAGAATAAACAAGAACAGGAAATAGATAAAGGGAGAAATCTTCCTGCTAATATATCAGAGACATTTAATCTCATAAAAAAAGGGTATAAAATCACAGATATCGCATCTCTCAGAAAACTTACCGAAGCAGTTATTTCAATGCAGGTTGAAACATTGCTCGAATATTACCCTGAAACAGATGTAAAGTATATGTTTGATGAAGATGATTATAATAAGATAATTGAAGAGATCAAACTTGGAAATACCGGACTGAAGGATCTAAAAAGTCGCCTGCCAGAGCACATTGGCTATCCTTTTTTGAGAATAGCCCTGGCAAAATATAAAACAATGAAATAATAAAAAGAGAGTCACTAACCTAGACTCTACTCCTCATTTTATTTAACCTTGCACTAACCAGATTGAAAAATTCTTCCCATTTCTCTTTATCTTGTCCATAGTAATCTAGTGTCGCATTATATTGTTTTTCTGTTACATTGTATTTTTTAAATACCTGCCCTCTCTCGGCAACAAGTTTACTCAAATTTCCCCTGTTCTTCTCAAAGCTGATCTGTAACTCAATATATATGGAAGCAAATTTCTCTTTATCGGATATTATCTTACTTTCAAAGCAGGATATATCAAGGCTTAGTAGTAGCAAAGCCAAGAGGTATTTTGCATATCTCGTTTTCGGCATTAGCTTCTCTTACTGGCTTCAAATAATATTTTCTTTTCCCTTTCGGTAAGGTTCTGATAACCGCTTTGACTTATCTTATCCAGTATTTTATCAATTTCTTCCTGTGTGACTTCAGATTTCTCTTTCTTATTAATTTCATAAAACTCTGCATCTTCTACTTCTTTGCTAGAAGATAAAGGACGCCTCCTGAACTGGAAAGCATTTCTGCTGCTAGCCGAGCTCCCCCCTTTCTTGAATGAACCCAGAAAGTTCCTAAAGCTAAACTGGCTTCTTGTATCAAGTAAAATGAAAATAAAGCCTACTACTGCTCCTCCTATGTGAGCAAATCTAGCCACAAAATCCATACTTCCGACCGATAGAAACTCAAGAACAACAAAGAAGGCAATCAGGTATTTTGCTTTTATTGGGATCAAGAACCACAAAAAGATATATCTGTCGGGAAACATCATCGCAAAGGCAACCATAACTCCATAAATAGCCCCTGAAGCTCCTACTGTAGCAGCTAGTGTTCCTGTAAAAAGTGGTGAAAAAAGTATATGTACAAGCCCCCCGCCAACTCCACAAGTCAGATAATAAAAAAGGAACTTCTTTGATCCCCAGAGATTTTCTATCTCCATGCCAAACATCCAAAGAACAAGCATATTAAAAAATATGTGCGAAAACCCGGCATGCATAAATTGATATGTTATCAGCTGCCAGACGTAAAATCCATGCCCCAATGGCTGCAATGCAAAGTAATGGTCAATGATAGTACTAGCTGGAACTTCATCGACTATAACATTGCCGAGCAACAGGTTGTTTACCAGGAAAACCGCAATATTTATTATTAAAAGGTTCTTAATCACTGGGGGGAAAAAACTAAACCCTCCTAGTCCTGTCGGCCTATAATAATCTCTGTCGGAATACATTATTTACCCTCTTTGTGTTATCTAATATAAAAACAAAATGGCAAAAAAAATAATTCAATTAAACAGGGATATCATAGAAATGATACCCCCTTTAATATTCAATAATACAAATTATTTTGCATCATTCAATGCAGCTACACCTGGAAGTATCTTCCCTTCAAGAAATTCCAATGAAGCTCCGCCGCCTGTGGAAACGTGAGAAACCTTATCATCTAATCCGGCTTTCTTTATTGCTGCAGCCGAGTCTCCACCACCAATAACTGTAATTGCACCTTTCTTTGTAGCTTCAACTAAGGTCTCTGCAATTGCATTTGTTCCTTTTGCAAAGTTATCAAATTCAAAAACGCCCATTGGACCATTCCAAACAATTGTCTTGCTCTTCAGTATCTCATCTCTAAAGAGTGAGATTGTCTTTGGACCTATGTCGAGTCCCATTTTGTCTGCTGGTATAGCCTGAATTGAGACTACTTCTGAAGGTGAATCATTACTGAATTCCGGAGCAACAACTACATCTACAGGAAGGACAAAATTAACTTTTGAACTCTTTGCTTTTTCAAGTATCTGTTTTGCCATCTCAATTTTGTCTTCTTCAAGCAATGATTTTCCAATTTCATATCCCATTGCTTTATAGAATGTATATGCCATGCCACCGCCAATGATCAGTGTGTCAACCTTACTGAAAAGGTTTTCTATAACATCAATTTTACCTGATATCTTTGCACCACCTAATATTGCACAGTATGGTCTTTCAGGATCTGTTATTGCTTTACCAAGGTAATCCAATTCCTTTTTCATCAAATAACCGGAAACTGAAGTACTTATGTACTTTGTAACCCCTTCAGTTGAGGCATGAGCCCTGTGAGCACTGCCAAAAGCATCATTAACATAAACATCACCAAATTCTGCCAATTGCTTTGCAAATTCTGGATTATTCTTTTCTTCTTCAGCATGATATCTAAGATTTTCGAGCAATAAAACATCTCCGTCTTTCATAGAATCAACTAAAGACTTAACTTCGGCACCAACACAATCTGGAGCAAATTTAACTTCTTTTGCTAATAATTCTGAAAGTCTCTTTGCAACTGGTTTTAAGCTATATTTTGGATTTGGAGTTCCTTTGGGTCTTCCAAGATGGCTCATTAAAATTGCTTTACCACCCTCATTCATTATCTTTTTTATTGTAGGCAAAGAAGATGTTATCCTGATATCGTCTGTAATATTCAGGTTTTCATCCAGCGGTACGTTAAAATCAACTCTTACTAATACTCTTTTGCCTTTCAGATCTACCTGGTCAATAGTTAATTTTTTCATTCTTCCTCCTAAACTATATATAATTTTAATTTTGTCTGTTCTACAATCCTTCTCCATCCTAGGTTTCCATAAAGGGCATTTTGCAAGTGAACAGGCTGAAGATTTGGATTTTTAAAGCAAATAAAAAAAAAGACGCAGCTCACAGAAAATAGGAGGACTGCGTCTTCAAAGAACTCTAAATAAAGTTATTTACTGATTTTGAAGAGAAGATCAACTACTCTGCAAGAATAACCCCATTCGTTATCATACCAGCCAACAACCTTTACAAGTGTACCGTTTGCCATAGTTGATAATGAATCGAAGATACATGAGTGTGAATTATGAATAATATCAGCAGAAACGATAGGATCCTCTGTATATTCCATAACTCCCTTTAATGAAGTACCTGCAGCTTCTTTCATAGCAGCATTAATTTCTTCAACTGTAGCTTCTTTCTTTAATATTGCAACAAAATCAGTTATTGAACCATCAGGAGTTGGTACTCTTAATGAGAAACCATCTAATTTACCCTTTAATTCTGGAATAACCTTTCCAACTGTCTTTGCAGCACCTGTTGTTGTAGGTATAATTGAAACTGCTGCTGATCTGGCTCTTCTTAGATCCTTGTGTGGAAGATCTAATACTCTCTGATCATTTGTATATGAATGAACAGTAGTCATATAACCTTTTTCAACACCAAATTTGTCATTTAATACCTTTACCATTGGTGCAAGGCAGTTTGTTGTGCATGAAGCATTTGAAACGACCTGCTCTTTGCCTGTCAAAACGCTGTCATTAACACCAAGAACAACTGTAGCATCGATGTCACCTTTTGCAGGTACAGTTAAAATAACTTTCTTTGCACCAGCATTAATGTGAGCCATACATGCTTCTTTAGTTGCAAATACACCTGTTGATTCAATTACAACGTCAGTAGCTAATGCACCCCAGTTTAATTTTGATGGATCTTTTTCAGCAGTGATCTTTATCTTTTCACCATTTACTATAAGGTCATTTCCATCAACTTCAACTGTGCCGTTAAATTTTCCGTGAACTGAATCATATTTTAATAAATGAGCTAATGTTTTAGCGTCTGTTAAATCATTGATCCCAACAAATTCAACGTTTCCAAGTTCCATGCATCTTCTGAAAACAAGTCTTCCTATTCGGCCAAAACCATTAATACCAACTTTTACAGCCATAAATATACTCCTCCTTTTTCAATTTTAGTTAATTTTGCACTACAAATATACCTCATTATCCTTTTATTATCAATTTGCCTTATTATTTTAATTTAAATTTGTCAGTATTTTAATACTTAAAATAAACTTTAATATAAAATTATATATATCTGCTCAAAGAACTAATATCCCAAAAAAATAGAATTTTATCAAAAAATTATTATATTAGCATTTACATGTTGTCAGATTTATCAACGCCGATTTTATGGAATATGATCAACTTAAATTATTCAGGGGGCCCTATGTCTACTGCTACTATTTTATCGGAATTCTTGCTCAATGTTCCAATTTTTGCTGACCTCGACGCTGAAACTCTCGAGAAAATTAGTAATGTTGGTAAGAGAAAATTTTACGAAAAAGAAAGCGTGATTTTGATGGAAGAGGACTCCGGTTCAGCTTTTTTTGTTATTATAAGCGGAAAAGTTAAAGTCTCTAGAACTAGTAATGACGGACGGGAAGTAATACTGACAATACTTAGCGAAAGTGATTTCTTTGGAGAAATGGCAATACTTGATGGACTTAAACGCTCTGCTAGTGTTACTGCTATTGAGGATTCGGAACTATTTATTATACAGAGAAACGATTTTACTAATCTCTTGAGAAGCCATCCTGAAGTTTCTATTTCACTTCTGCAGGAGTTGACCTCAAGACTTAGAGCAGCTGATATGAAGATTAAATCTCTTTCACTAAAGGATGCCGAAGGCAAAGTTGCTGCTGTTATACTTCAGATTGCAGATGAAATTGGAAAAATTAAGCAAGGTATTGTTGAAATTGAAAGACTTCCTTTACAACAGGACCTGGCTAATATGGCCGGTACTTCCAGAGAAACAATCTCCAGAACAATACATTCTTTTGCAAGAAAAGGTTTACTTGAACTAGATGGTTCAAAACTCAGAATTCTTAATTATGAAAAATTTAAGGAAAATTTTGGTTGAATTTTTTTTTCTATGTTTTTTTACTTCCGTGAATGCTAAATGACAGCTAAGGTTGATTTACATATTCATACTACTTGCTCTGATGGCGTTTATACTCCTATTCAGGTTGTTAATAAAGCAAAAGCTGCCGGGTTAAATATCATTAGCATTACTGATCATGATAACCTTGCTGGAATTGAAGCTGCTGTTGAATTCGGCAAACAGGTCGATGTTGAAGTAATCCCTGGAGTCGAAATTAGCACCGATATAGAAGATAAAGAAGTGCACCTACTGGGTTATTTTATAGATATTTATCACGATGAATTTCAAAAGTATTTGAGCTTCTTCAGACAGGAAAGATTTAACAGAGCTTGCAGAATCGTTAAGAAGTTAAATAATCTGGGTATTTCTATTTCGATTGATAACGTTATTTCAAAGGCTAAAAATGGCGCCGTAGGAAGACCGCACATTGCACAGGCTCTTCTTGAAGCTGGCTATGTAAATAACTTTTATGAAGCCTTTGATAAGTTTATAGGTAATCACTGCCCTGCTTTTGAAAGAAAAATCCACGTTTCTCCACAAAGTGCACTAAAACTTATTAGTGATGCTGGTGGACTCTCTTTTGTCGCTCATCCTGGATACATTAGTGAAAAGTTCTTAATTAGCCTTATCAGATTCGGCATTGATGGTATTGAAGTAATCCATCCCTCTCATAACCAAAGTCAGGTCAATTATTATAGAGGTATTACGAACGAATATTGCCTCCTGGCTTCCGGCGGATCAGATTTTCATGGTGGGAAAAGAGACGATGAGCAAAATCTCGGGAAATATTATATCCCTTCTTCTAATATTGATACTATGAGAAAAATGCTGGTGAAAAAATAGTAACCACTCTTATTTAATTTGTTTGGAAACTTTCTTAATTTAATTAACAAATTTTCAAAGGAATTCTTATACATGTATAAAACTATTGAAGGCAAACTTTCTGCCAAAGATTATAAATTCGGTATAATTGTTAGTAGATTCAATGACTTTATTAGCCAGAAACTTCTTGAAGGATCTTTAGATTGCCTGGAAAGACACTATGCAGAAAACGATAATATCTCAGTCTTTAAGGTACCCGGAGCATTTGAAATCCCTCTTGTTGCTTCCAAACTGGCTGAATCAAAGAAATATGACGCCATAATTTGTCTTGGAGCTGTTATTAGAGGCGCCACCCCTCATTTCGACTACGTTGCCTCAGAAGTTTCAAAAGGAATCGCCCAGACTTCACTAAAACATGGTGTACCTGTTATATTTGGCGTCCTTACAACTGATACAATTGACCAGGCTGTTGAAAGAGCTGGAACAAAATCAGGCAACAAAGGCTGGGATGCTGCACTAAGTGCTATTGAAATGGCAGATCTTCTGAAAAACCTGCCTTTTAAAGAATAATAGAAATTTTGTATATTAATTTGTTGAAGAGTATAGAGACTAACTTGGTTTTATCTGCTATACTCTTTATTTTACTTCAGAGATCTATTCACCTTATTTCCAGGTATTCATTATCGATATAAACATCTACTGCTAGCAGACCTGTAAATTCTTCAACTTTTTCAGTTGCTTTCAAATTATACTTTTTGATTGGTCCAAAAGTATTATATTTGTGAAAATCTTTCTGGATTTTTGAGTTCAAATTGTACTATCATTAATATAAAAACATAAATTGAAGGAAAAGTATCTAAATGAAAATCCTAAGAAACCTGTTGTTTTTCCTATTCATTGCCGTTTCAATATACCCACAACAACTTGGCATTTGGAAAAACTATTCCAGTCTTCAGAAGATTAATGATGCTTATGTTACAGAAAATGGACTATGGGCCGTTTGTCTGGGAGGTGCTTTCTATTACAATTTTGAAGATGGCTCTTATTCTATCCTAAATAAAGCTGAAGGCCTAAGTAATAACAAGTTGACTACTGTTACAGTCGATCCACAGGGAAAGGTCTGGATAGGAAGTGAAGATGGTACAATTGATGTCTATAGCCCTTCTTCAAAGGAATTTAAGAGAATACTTGAAATAAAAAATACAAATAGAATAAATAAAAATATAAATGAACTTTACTCAAGAAACGATACAATCTTTGCTTCTACTGAGTTTGGTCTATCATTAATTAATTCTAGTAATTATTCATTCTATGAATCAGCAACTAAATTTGGAAATTTTACACTCGACACTAAAGTATTAAATTCTTTTAAGGATAATGTTGTTTTTGCTTGTACTGAAGCTGGCATTGCAGTCCAAAAACAAAACTCTACGAACTTCTCGGCCCCTGAATCATGGAACACATATTCTGTTTCTTCTTCAATTTCTGCTTCTTCTGTAAATAGGATACTTAAATACCGCGATACTTTAGTTGCAGCAACTGACAAAGGACTGTATTTCTTTAACGGCTCTACTTGGCTTCTGAAGACTTCATCACTGTCAGCTAACTATACTGATTTACTTAGCCGTAATGATTCTCTTTATTTAATTACAAATGAATACTCATTGGTTCTTTATACAAAAGGAGTCGTCTCTGCTCCCTATCCAGGTAAGATTTATAAAAAATTTGCGGGGAATTCTTCTGGAAACGACATATATGTTATAACTGACAATGGAATTCTTAGCCTTAAGAAAGGAACTAATTTCCTTCCACCCAACGGGCCAAGGGCTAACTTGTTTTCCGATATGGCAGTAGATAAAGGCGGAAATCTATATATAGCAAGTGGAACTGATAGGGTATTACTTGGATACTATAAGTTTGATGGAAGCAACTGGACTAATTTTTCTACAGCAAATAATCCCAAACTGGGATACAATGCGATCTATAAGACTTATGTTTCTCCTGATAATGCTCTTTATCTAGGTACCTGGGGCAATGGGTTTATTAAAATAACAGACAAAGATACAACAATTTTCAACGCATCTAATACTGGAATGGTAGGCATTGCTAAAGCTCCAAATTATATTGTTGTAGATGGAGTTAAAACAGATACAAAGGGTAATCTCTGGGTTCTTAATTATCAATCAGGACAAAGGCAACCTCTTAGTAAATTATCTACTGATAATGTCTGGTCTCATTATCAGGACCCTTTGGAAGTTAAAGAATTCCT
>JAUZPB010000229.1 GCA_030706145.1 Bacteroidota bacterium | reverse complement strand
TACAAGACAAAAAAATTTCTTATCGACAGGTAAGTATAGACAGTTAAGTAATGTCTTCTACAGGTATATTTCATTGTCAGTTAATAGATTTAGTGCATTGCTGTAAGTACCTCAAATAACTCATCCTAATTTCTTCAAGGGATCCAATCTCTACTTACTATCCCTTAAATTTCAGATAACTTTTTGTGTAAATAATTACTATGTTTGCAAACATAAATCACTAAAAAACATAAACTACTAATCAGTTATTCAGAAATATTATGGGAGCATTATGAGATTTAAGTCAATTCTCATTTTATCGTTCTTGCTCTTTGCCTCATTTTCACTTTTCGGTAAAGGCAAAAATTCTGCAAAGATACTTCCTTATGAAATCTCACAGCACAAAATGTCAAATGGACTAAATGTTGTTACTGTGAAATTTGACAGTCCGGGATTGGCATCTTTCTTTGTTGTTATGCGTGTGGGATCAAGAAATGAAGTTGAACCTGGAGTAACCGGATTTGCTCATTTTTTTGAGCATATGATGTTCAGAGGTACTGAAAAATACCCCTCGGCAAAATATGATGAAGTATTAAAACTTACAGGTGCTGGCGCTAATGCTAATACATCACTAGATAGAACTATTTACCATATGACTGGTGATGCCTCTAAACTTGAAACAATGTTCGAGCTTGAATCTGATAGATTCCAAAACTTAAAATACTCAGAACATGATTTTAAGACTGAGGCTGGTGCAATTAAAGGTGAATATACTAAGAATATTGCAAGCCCTTATGAACAACTAAGTGAAAATGTCGTTAATACGGCTTTCGATAAACATACTTACAAACATACAACTATGGGATTCTTAAAAGATATTATTGATATGCCAAACCAGTATCAATACTCACTGAAGTTTTTTGACAGATATTATAGACCTGAATATGCCACAATCGTTGTAGTAGGCGATGTTACTCCTGAAAAAGTAAACAGCCTTGCTGAAAAATACTTCGGCAGCTGGAAAAAAGGAAGTTATTCTGTAGCTATACCTTCTGAGCCAAAACAAAAAGAAACCCGTTATACACATTTGCAAAATTCCGGAATCCCTCCATATCTTGAACTTGACTATAAAGGTCCGGGCTTTAGTGATAAAAGCATAGATGTTCCTGCTTTAGATATATTGACTACCATCTTGTTCTCTCCAAATTCTGCTCTTTATAAAAAGCTCGTAATAGAGGAACAAAAAGTCAGGGCTATCGATGGTGGAACTGAAAGTACACGCGATCCCTATCTTGTTTCTTTTTATGCCTCTATGGTAAAAAAAGAAGATATGCAATATGTTAAAGATGAAATTATTAAAGCAATTGAGAACATAAAAACAAATGGTGTCGATAAAAAACTTCTTGACGATACCAAATCAAACATTAAATACAGCTTTGCTATGAGAACTGATAGTCCTGAGAGTATTGCAAATTCATTATCAAGATTTATTTACTTAACTGGTGACCCTGAATCTTTGAACAGATTTTTTGCTTTATATGATAAAGTAACTGTTGAGGACCTGCGCAAAGTAGCAAAAAAATATTTAGCCCCTTCAGCTTTGACAATAGCAACTATTTCACCCGATGCACAAGGAGGAGTAAAATAATGAAATCTTTTATTATAAGTCTGCTTATTGCTGGAGCCTTGTTTGCACAGGAAGTTGTTGAACTGAAAATGCCAAATTCAAACAAGGTCATTATTAAACTTATGTTTAGAAATGGTTCTATATGTGATCCTAAAGGTAAAGAAGGACTTACCTACGCAACTACTAACTCCGTTAGCCAAGGAGGAACAAAAGACCTTAGCTATAATCAAATACAAGACAAGATCTTCCCTTGGGCTGCTTCATATTATGCAACTGTGGATAAGGAAGTATCAATCTTTACATTCTCGGTTCACAAGGATTTTCTTAAAGACTTTTATCCAATCATAAAGGGATTAATTCTTTCTCCAGCCTTTAATGAGGCTGATTTTAATAGGGTTAAAACAAACCAGCAAAATTTTGTTGACCAGGTAATAAGGGCTTCTTCTGATGAGGAATATAGCAAAAAAGCTTTGGAAGACCTCCTGTTTCGTGGGACAAATTATCAGCATAAGAAAGAAGGGATCTCCTCTGGCGTAAAGAATATTTCTCTTGAAGACGTTAAAGAACATTATAAAAAGTTCTTCACTAAAAATAATCTGACCATTGGTATTGCTGGCAATTATTCCGATAGCTTTCTTTCGGAATTAAAGAAGGATATGTCCACACTTCCTGATATAAAACCTGAAATACCTGTTCCTGGTAAAGCAAATACACCTGATGGAATAAACGTTGAAATAATAGCTAAGGATGATGCTTTCGGCTCAGCCATTTTTACCGGACTCCCAATGAATCTGACAAGAAAAGATGACGACTTTGCAGCTCTTATGGTTGCTAACTCTTTTCTTGGTGAACATCGTAAGTCCTATGCTCTTTTATATAAGAAACTTAGGGAAACCCGCTCAATGAACTATGGTGACTATTCTTATATAGAATGGTATGATAACGGTGGGCAGAATATGCTCCCTCCTGCAGGTGTTCCCCGCTCTTCTAATTATTTTGCAATTTGGATTAGACCTGTCCAGATTGCTAAGCAGCTTAAAGTTCAATATAAGGAACTAAGCGATATTAATATAGGGCATGCTCACTTTGCCCTTAGAATGGCACTTCGAGAAGTGGACAATTTAATAAAAAACGGAATGACAAAAGAAGATTTTGAAGCAACTAGAACTTTCCTAAGAAGCTATATTAAGTTATATGTCCAAACTCCATCTAGTCAGCTTGGTTACCTTCTGGACTCAAAATTCTATGGACGTAATGATTATGTTAACACAATGGACCAGCTTCTCTCTAAGCTTACTCTTGAAGATGTTAATAAAGCTATCAAAAAGTACTGGTCAATTGATAATATGTTTGTAACAATTGTGACTGATAAGAGCGAGGCTCCTGAACTTGCAAAAAGCTTGAAGGAGAATTTACCCTCACCAATGGCATATTCTAACGTTGTAAAAGCTGGATTGCCAAAGGAAGTACTTGAAGAAGATGAAAAAGTTGCCGATTTCAAACTTAATATTAAAAATGTCACAATAATTAACTCTTCAGATACTTTCCAATAAATATATTTTTATACAAAAAGTATGCTTTTGTCAGAGGCCGTAAGTTTTTCCGGCCTCTGTTTTTTTTACAAAGTTATTAGCTAATGAGTTGTATTTTCTTTTCGCAGTCTTTATATTTGTTGTATACTTTACGATCAACAAGGAGGTTTTAAGGATTCTTTAGTTTTACGGTTTTGATTTAATTTATTATTACTAAAGGAACCTTAAATGCGCTCTATTTTTGCTTTTGTATTCCTTATTACTTCTATTTGCTTTTCGCAAAATAAACCCCATACAATTTCTGGCAAGATAGTCAACAAAACAAGCAGAACCCCTATGTCGAACTGTAACGTTTCAGTTCAGGAGTTAAACAGAGGCACTATTTCAGATACTTCTGGTAATTTCATTATTTATTTGCCTTCCGGAAAGTATCAGCTCAAATTCAGCCACGTTGGCTTTAAGACAAAATTCCTGGATCTTAATATCAGCTCAGAAAAAAAACTAAATAACCTTTTAATTGAGATGGAAACCTCTTCAATACAGGAAAACGAGGTAACTGTCTTAGGTGAAAAGCAAAGGTCTACATTAGAAAGGCAAAAACTTGACAGGCAAGATATCAAGAATATGCCTAACCTTTATTCCGATGCACTCAGAGGCATACAGATCTTACCTGGAGTTACATCAAATAATGAATTGAGCAGTAGTTATAATGTACGCGGGGGCAATTTTGATGAAAACCTCATGTATCTTAATGGTTTTCAGATCTACCGCCCTTTTTTGCTAAAGCAAGGTGCTGAGGAAAATCAGACTCTTATTAACCCTGCAATGGTAAAAAACATGGAATTCTATGCTGGCGGTTTTCCTGCAAGACTGGGTGATAAAATGTCTTCTGCTCTTGAAATATCTTACCTAAATGAATTTAGTGACAGCCTTCATGGCAGTTTAAGAAGTGATCTGTTGAACCTTGCTGCTTCTGTTAACCATAAGTATAAAAACCTCGACTATTCTATTGGAACAAGATATGCTTATCCTGGTCTGTTCTTAAATAAACTACATACAACTGGCAGCTATATGCCCTATTTTGCCGATATTCAGTCCCTTTTTCGTTATAATTTTTCTGCTGATACAAAAGCTGAGCTTTTACTTATCTATGCTAATAATAAATACAAGTTTTCTCCCTATGAATTTGAGAGTAATTTTCAACAGGCAGAGTTATATGCAGATGGAACTATGGGTAAATATATTAGAGGAATAAAAATTAATTTTTCAGGAAATAATGATTATAATTTTACTACACGCTTTGTGGGCCTTAAACTACAAAAAGTTTTGTCAGATCTGACTGAAATCTCAGCCAGCATTTCTGCCTATAATACAAAAGAGATTGAATCGGGTAACACTTATTCCGATATTTATTATACTCCCGATCCTGAGTATTCAACAAACCAGACATATGAATATATAAAATCCAGGGTTCAGCAGTCTGATAATAGCATTGATTTCTCCTCATACGACATTCAGCTAAACGGAAAGTTTAAGTTAGAAAATCATAATCTTGATTTTGGATTTATTACGAATCTTATTAAGATTAACAATCAGGTAAATGAGAACTCTTATGAAATATCTTCAGCTTATTTAACCGATTTCCCTTATTCCAGATACATTCATACAAATATGGATTTTTTGTCTTATGCTTTTTATGGACAAGATGAAATACTCTTTGGAGATGCAGTTCGCTTAAATTTGGGAGCACGTTATCTGATATATGATTTTACAAAAGAAAACCTCTTTAGCCCAAGAGCCTCAATTTACTTCTATCCTTCCAGTAAGCATACACTAAATCTGAGCTGGGGATATTATTATCAGCCCCCAATGTATTATGAATTCAGGAACAAAGT
>JAUZPB010000228.1 GCA_030706145.1 Bacteroidota bacterium | reverse complement strand
TGAGTTGCACCCGACTAGTCTGGCATGTTCCTGCATTTGGTGAATATGATATGGCAGTCTGTAGGCATAGTCAAATATTTTAGCTAAGCGACCTAAGCCTTTATGATTTGAAGCATATTCTTTTCCCATTATAATATCTGGCAATTCTTCAACTGCTTCTTTCAGCGAAATATGTTCACCTGAATCTAACCTTAAGAAACTTAGTCCTTCATTTTCAACTTTGACCTTGTTATCAGCTTTAGTTGTCGATGCAATCCATCGCTCACAAATCCCTCCCCTTTCTCCAAGATCATATTGTTCTTTCGGAAGACCTAACCTTCTTCCGGGAGGTAAAAAATCGCGCGCAACCCATGCAGGATTAAGTCTTAGTATTCCTTCATGTGCTTTTATTTCTCTTTCAACAATAGTTTTAATGTCTCGTGTCTTTGCAGCCATATCCTTTATCCCTCCTTTTTATTTTTAGTACAAACTCCCCCCATATTATTTCAAAAAGCTTAATTATTACATTGGTAATTAAATCACACTTTGGAACTAAATTTCAATAGTGACATTTTGAGACTCATCGTAAAAGGATCATCTTCTTCGATAAAGATTGACCATTAAAGCGAATACTATAAATATAAATTCCACTGGCTAACCCCTGTCCATCAAATTCAACAGAAAAAGTTCCTGCCTGGCTATATCCATCAAATAGTGTTGCAATTTCCTTTCCCAAAATATCATACACTTTCAAAGTCACGTTACCTGCATGCGGCACACTATATTTTATTACAGTTAGCGGATTAAATGGATTGGGATAATTCTGTGATATGTCAAATTTCTCAGGAATAGTTGATGCATTCTGCGGCTCAACTCCAACAACTGCCATAGCAGTATCTGCCAATAGAAAGATCTTTGCTGAATACTGATTAAGAGAAACATGCAAAGATTCAAAATCCTTTAACCTTCCTGATTGTACTGTCCCATTTAACAGATCTGTAAGGTAAAAAACCTTCATTGTATCGAAACTTAACCTTGCAACTGGAATGCTTAAAATTGCAGTAACACTTGAAGCCCCCATATTTGCAACAGTAAAAACATTTTGATTATTAGTCCATCTTCTATAAGCAAAAACTGATCCTGAAGAAGAAACAGGAGTCTCTTCAAAGTTATTACTGTAAAGTGCTGGTACAGCTTTTCTTAATTGTATAAGCCTTCTATAATACTGAAACATCCCTTTATCCTGCGAAGGAATAGTTTGATCAGAAAAGAAAATTCCTCCTGTGCTGTATGGATGCCCAATATTTATACCTGTTTCCTGTCCGTTATAAATTAGGGGAACCCCATTTAAGGAAAATTCAAGGGCAGCTGCCATTTTAGTCCTTTCAATACCATGATGACGAATAAAATGTTGTGTATCATTGTTTTCTAGAAATCTTAATATCTTCGCATTTGGAGGATACCCCTTTCCATTATTCGTAAGCGAAGCTCTCATAGCAGCAGCTCTATTACTTTCATTTGTCGTATTGAAGATTGTTCTGTTTGCATCTACACCGGGAGCATCATAAGCTGCCTGCCAAACCCACTGCGAGACCCAGCCTTGAGTTTCTGTCCAGTCAAATGCCATATCAAACCTTTCATCAAATACTATTGGCCATGGCGCTTTATCTTCTGCAAGCATTAAGATTTCTGGTTTTATTCTCTTTAAGGCCAACCTAAGCTGCCTGGTAAATTCAGGATTCCTAGCATTTACCCCCCAGATAGCATCAAACCTGTATCCATCAATATCATACTTGTTTATCCAATACTTTGCTGCTTCAGTTATCCATTTTTGAACTTCCGGATTGTCATAATTTAGATTTGGCAGTTCATCCCAGAAATAATTATAAAAAAGACCATCTGCAGAATTCTCATATTGTGAATATGGAATATTCCCAGGACTTTTTTGTCTTTGATAGTAAGTCCAGTAATGTGAGCTCTTTCCGAATTGTTTTGAATGTTGCGCATAGGGATGATAAATCGAGGTATGATTAGCTACAAAATCGAAAATCACTCTAAGCCCTAGTGACTTTGCAGTTTTTATAAGAGTCCTAAGATCAGCTTCAGATCCAAGATCAGAACGAACACTAAAATAATCTGTAACATCATAGCCCTGCCCGCCACCATGTGTTCTATATATAGGTTGTATCCATAGTGTCGTAATTCCTAACTGGATAAGATCCGGAAGCTTTTGTGTTATATTATTGAACTGCCCCTGATAAACAAAGTTGTAAGGGGTCACTTCATAAATTATAGCCCTGTCAATCCACGAAGCATGATCAGCTTTAATATTGAAGGGTTTTATCCCAGATGAGTCAACAGTAACAAATGTTCTGAATTTAGTTGTATCTTCTCCAGAGACAATGAAAAGATTAAAATAATACTCTCCTGATTTAGCCAAAGATGGGATGACCAGATTTGCTGATTTTCCTTGAGTCAACGATAGTAATCCTTTTACCGGGTTATTTTCGTCTTCACTCCACAAAAAATTCAGTTCACTATTGCTGTCCGGATTTTCAATGACCTGGCTAATTAAATTAACACTGCGCCCGTTAACAGAAGCATAAGCATAAACTTCAGGATGAACTCTGTAACCTAAAGTCAAAGTTAGTGTATCTGAATCTGGCTTACCTGTGCCGTCTTTTAATCTTATAAATATTTTGTTTGCCCCTGTGGATAGCTTTATTGAAACAGAAAACGTAGAATCTGAAGAAGAAAATGTAATTGAAATTGCTTTATTGTTTATGTATAGTAAAGCACCTGATGAAATAATTGTATCAATTCGCCCCTTAATTATCTGATTTTGAGCCCACACAGTAAGGCTTTGCGTCTTAAATGTTACTTTTGCACCTCTAACTGTTGTAAATGCAAATACTACAGAAATTACAAGTAGTAAAAATCGTCTCATAAAGACCTTTCTAATTTATCATTAGTATCAAAGCATCTGATCTTCTCTTATCTACAGAAAAAAAATTCAGCTCCATAGATTATTCATACTCTCAACTTTTTTATCTATATATTAGATTGTATTTCCACACTTATTTGTTAGTCCTTTCCATTTTTGGCAATCTATCCCATAAGGATAACAATTCTTTTAGACGGTAAAATGATTGTTTGGGTGTACAGTCTTCTACTACTAACCCTCCTGTCTTGATAAAAGGCCTGAAGTCGGAAAAGTCGTACCAGTTGATTGCCTTGATCTGTTGGCGGCTATAGAATAAACTATAGACTTGTTCCAGCCAATCACTTTGCAGCTCCTGATCCCACTGACGATGCCAGTCATAAGGCGTCTCTGGTATTTTCATCTCTCCTGTAGCTACTGCTGCATTTGTTGGTCCTGAAGATGCACCTATTTCAGTTATATATATTGGCTTACCTAACTTTTCTAAACGTTCTATTAATCTAACAATATCACTCAAGTCCCTCTGCGGGAAATATATTTGAATACCAAGGACATCAAAGTCAACTCCAGCTTCAATTATATCCTGAATGAATTTTCTTGGTGACCGTAATGGTCTTGTTGCATCCATTCTTGCCATTCTTCCCCGTGCCACATATTCAGCCCAGGGACAGCAGTTATTTATTATTTTTACAACTTTAGGATTAACTTCTTTTGTTTGATCACAAGCAAGCCTTACAATCTCTGTTATCTGATCTGGAGTATGATTGAAAATGTTTGCCCAGTCATGGTACTCATTTATAACTTCCCATTGCAGTACTTTTTCGCCATAATGCTTTACAAGATCACTGGTATGTATTTCCACGTATCTCTTTAATTCATTAAAATTTTTATTTTTAAGCCAGCTTGGTGTAACTGTTGGGTGAAACCAGAATAATGGCCTTCCCTGAATGGTTATGTTGTTATCCCTTAACCAATTGACAATATCATCCCTTACACCCCAATTGTAATACTGCTCCTTTGGTTCAAAAAGCTCATACCATGAGTCCCAAACATAATGTGTTACAGTAGCAAAGTTAAACAGTTCAACAAAACGCTTTGCAAACTCCTCTGACCGCGCCCAAACAAAATGCCTGCTTTCACAGCCAATGGCTACAGATAAGTTCTCCCTGAAGAGTTTTTCTCCTGGACTTTGAAGGTGTTAGTATCTCGGGCACCCCTAAGATCCACTTAGGAATAATAAGTGCCCCTGTTCCTGCAACAGCTGTCTCTATTAAAAATTCCCGCCGGTCCATTTATTTGCCATTTCTAATAAATTGCTCATACCTTCTGCGGTACTCTCTTTTGTAGTCATCAACTGCTTTCTGATAACTATAGTACTGAGCCTTGCCCTTCATATCCCATTTCAAGTCAACTCTACTTGCCTCACGAGGAATCTTTACATTAGTTTTACTAAACATAATTTCTTTTCCATCGGCTTTTACACTCTTTAGATTTACGAACCATGGTATGTGCAGTATAATTGCATCTGGTTTTAAATTTAGGCTATTCTTAAGAGAAAGTGATGCACCACCTTTTGAGAACTGAAGTTCGGCGTTTACTTCACCAAATATTGTCGGCGCCTTTTCAACCCTGATGCTCATTTTGTCCTTTACCCATTCAGGCGAAATTACTGAAAACAAATGAAGATCATTTTTCTCTTCTCTTACCATCATGTTACGAAGCAGTGTCCTGAATTCTGCCGAAAACCAGCCATGGGGAGCAAGGTTCATTCCAAAATCCCTGTTGCTCCATGGCCAGATAGCATATTCAAATCCAGTGTGTGTTGATCCTGTATGCATTAGCTCGGCATAAAACTCCCCCAAGGCCTTCTCCTGCTCATCTCTTATAATCTCTGACTGAGTATTGAACATTGTTATATAATGATGCAGATATCTTCCATTGCCATATGTCATAATACCTTCCTGATACTTGCTTCTTGTCCTGTTTAGCGTAGCTGTCACCATTGGATCAAAAGGAGCAAGAATAATTTCAGGATATAACGATTGCATATTTCCCCAATCCTGTCCTCCAGGTTTATCTATGCCAGGAGGAATATATCCTCCGGTTTTTGCAACAACATTCTTAAGATGTGAAATAAAGGTTTTATAATAATCATCATATAATCTTTTATATTCTTTTATATCATCTCTTTTGCCGAGTGCTTCGGCTAGAATAATTACATTTTTTAGTCCATCCAGCGCTAAAAAATTGTGCCCTGTCACATGGCCT
>JAUZPB010000227.1 GCA_030706145.1 Bacteroidota bacterium | reverse complement strand
TCCTCTTTACATTAAAAGAATTTATTTCCCGGGAGCACGGTATTTAATACGTTTCTTTATTGCTTCATCAGCTTCAGCTGGTGTAATAAGCGGAACAACCGTAACCTTAACAGTTCCCGAAGAATTAATAGCCAGACTTAGTGAAGCAGCTGCTACTGTATCGGGCATTTCAGTAATTACAAAAGTATCAGTCTCTCCAAATGCATAATAAAATGATTCAACAGTACCGCCTGCCTCCTGTATTAATTTTTCAATATAATTTTTTCTTGCGGTACCGCCTTCCTTCTGAAGACCCTGCATTGCATCGGGATTAAGTTGAGCTTTAAATAGATACTTCGGCATATCAAACCTCCCTGTCTTTATTTTAATTTTATGTGAATTCACTTTTAATGTAAAAGGATTTCTTCTTTTGTCAATGAGGGATAATTTTTGGGATGTACAAGATTTGCCTATAGTCAAATTTAAAAAGAAACCGTAAAACTGTACGGGAGTATATACTCAGAGTTAAGCAAATTGTTTGGTTTGAGTTGTGAGTTCGGTTGTATCCGAGCATTAGAGAATTTATTCTGAGTTATGCTAATTTTAGCCTAATTCGAAACATAAGGTTTTTACAGGGATAATAAATTTGTAAAACGTTGAACTGCCAACCCGGGGACATTCTAGAATATAAACCTGAAAACAAAGTTTCAGATTTTTCTGGTTGACAGATTAGATGGATAGAGTAAGCTCATCTGCTTTTATAACTTTTGCATAAGTTGAATTTAATGCCGAGAGAAATGCATTATGGACATATTCGGCAGGAATAATCTTATCATTAAGTTTCAATGTACGTGCAGCGCACGCATCCTGAAGAACAGTACAGGTAAATCCAAAATCAAAGGCAGCTCTTGTTGTAGCATCTACACACATATGTGTCATCATTCCTGCAATTACAAGGTGTTCAATCCCCTCTTTTTTCAACTGATCAAGTAAGGTTGTATCTCTAAAGCTATTGGGATAATTTTTCTTTATAACAACTTCTCCAGCTAAAGGAACAACATTTTCATGAATCTCAACTCCCGGTGTACCAGGAATAAAAAAAGTTGCGCCAGGGCGGATAGAGAAGTGCTGTATATGAATAACCGGTAAATTTCTTTTTCGAAAGGATGCAAGGACTTCCTTGGCTTTTATACTCGCCTCAAGACTACCTTCAAGTTCCATTTTCCCGTCTGGGAAATAATCGTTTTGAATATCAATTATTATAAGTGCTGACTTCATATTATTATATTTTGTTTAGTAGTATTAAAATAACAAAAATTTATCTAATAAGTCTGAACTTAAACATTAGAATATGATACAACACTAGTCCATACGGCCTGCAGCAGTATGCAAGCCGTTATTTTATTAGATATTAAAATCTAAATAAGGCAGTAGTGTTTTGATAATTTCTGCTGCTCCTTCAATATTCTTTATTGCTTCTGCCTTTTGATTGTTATCTTTGGTCTTGTCTCTGACTATTAGAAGTATTTTTTCAAGATTCTCTTTATCCATAATTTGAGGAACTATTTCATCAATCTGTTTATCGGTAAGTTTCGACAATGAAGAAATTTCAGAAGCAAATTGACTATCAGTTTTTTCAGTAGCGCGATTTAATATTTCCTGCCATTTCTTTTGGTCCATTTTCAGTTCTCCTTAGCTTTGTCCAATATTTGTTTTGTCACTTCATATAAACTAATGGCCGATTCAGCTTTACTTCCGGCACGAGAGAGATATTCATTAAAGCACTTCTCTAATTCATCAATTGCAATCTCATTTTTACCCGATGTTCGAATGTCTTTTGTCAGGCTTGAAGCAGCTTCATTGACATTAATAGCTGATTGCAAAAGCGCGGTGAGGGCATTATTTGCCTGTTGGAGCTGATTGTAGTTCTGTGATATCCTTTCCATTATCAGTAATCTTGTTTTTTCAAGATCCTTCAACATACTCTCTCTTTTGAGGTCAACTTTATCTATAATATCTTTTACCATAAATGCCTGAAATTTATCAGGATCCTCCCCTGCGTCTTTGAGCTGATCTTGGATATTTTTGATCTCGGTTGGCAAATACTTATTATCAATAAAGCTATTTATCTGATCACGCTTTAGAAGAAAGTACTCATTTAGCAAGTCAACATAGGCCCGATAATTGGAAGCAATAGCTTTAGAGATCTGCTGGTTTAATTCAACAGATTCCTTTGGAATTGAAGCACAGCCCGAAGTAAGAAATGATACAAAAACAAGAAGTAACAAAAGTTTATTCAGCATAGCGAGCTCTGATCTAATAATTTCAAGTAGAACTTAGTGCTGAAATACTAGAAATTCTTAATGGGAAAGTCAAGTTTTCAATTCAAATAAAGAAAACAGATATTTATTTGAAACTTTGGCAGCAAGAAACAATGTACTGATCGCATATGCAGTAATAAATAAGGATGTCACACTTCAGACAATACAATCAGAGCAGTTCTGTTTTCAGGGAGGTAATCTCGTACAATGTCCTCAGTTATTTGCAGACCGGCGGTTATGGGCACAGATGGTCCTTGCTGTACACCTAACTAGCTTTTCATTGAATTAGTTTATATAAGTCTTTTGCGAGTAAGATTTAAATGATGTTCTGTACCACTTAACTACAGCTTTTGTTTTAATTTAGAACAGCTTTTGTGCCATAAAACGAGAGAATTTCACAGTATAATATGTCACACTTTTTCAACTTCGTCTATCATTTGATAGTCAGCATGGAATTCATTTTACACTTAAGATTTGTTGGGAATAGCTGTATTATGTAAGAAAGTCAACTTTTAATTTCCGTAAAATGAAAATCATTGTAACTGGAGCAAATGGTTATATTGGCAAAAGACTTATACCCCTGCTGCTAAAGCAGGGATATGAAGTATACTGCTGTGTTAGAGACAGAAACCGTTTCCGTTACCAGGCATCGCCTATAGAATCCGGTACATTACATATTATCGAAATTGATTTTCTCAAATTGGCGGATAAAAATATTTTTCCCGGCCGTTGCGATGCTGCTTTTTATCTGATACATTCAATGAATGCTGGTATTGATAACTTCCAGGATCTGGAAGAACAAGCAGCAGAAAATTTTATCAAGTTCATTCAGCCGGCCTCTCTAAAACAGATTGTATATCTTAGCGGAATATCCAATAACAAGAATTTATCACCCCATTTAAGTTCACGAAAGAAGGTAGAAGAAATATTAAAGACCGCAAATATTCCACTTACTATATTAAGAGCAGGAATAATTATAGGTTCGGGTAGTGCTTCTTTTGAAATTATGCGTGATCTTGTTGAAAAGCTTCCTGTGATGATAACACCCAAATGGGTAAATACCAGAAGTCAGCCAATTGCAATCAGAAATGTTTTAGAATACTTAACCGGTGTTCTATTAAATGAGCAGACATACAACAGAGATTTTGATATAGGCGGACCGGATATTCTTACATATAAAGAAATGATGCTTCAGTTTGCAGAAGTCAGAAAATTAAAGAGATATATTTTTACAGTTCCCGTAATGACCCCGCGATTGTCTTCATACTGGCTTTATTTTGTAACGGCTGTTTCATATCCTCTTGCAGTCAATCTGGTCAACAGCATGAAAATTGAAGTAATCGGCCGCAAAAGTGAGCTTCAGGAGATTCTTAAGCTTACACTTATACCTTACAGAGAGGCAGTTCGGCTTGCATTTGGGAAAGTAGAGCAGGATTCAGTAATATCCAGCTGGAAAGATGCATTTAACTATGGGGCAAATAAATTCCTGATCAATGATCAATTAAATATACCTCAGTTCGGCTGTTATACAGATAAAAGAGAACTCAGAATAAAAGGGGATCTGGGAAAAGTTCTTGATAACATCTGGTCAATTGGTGGAAACCGGGGCTGGTATTACGCTGATTATCTCTGGGGAATACGTGGATTTATCGATAAGATTTTTGGCGGTGTCGGCTTAAGAAGAGGGCGGACAAGCAATTCAGAGATATATCCGGGAGATACAATTGATTTCTGGAGAGTTTTGGTTGCAGATAAAATCAGAATGAGACTCTTGCTTTATGCTGAAATGAAACTACCCGGAGAAGCCTGGCTCGAATTATCAATCAGGCAAAAAGAGAATGAACAATATCTTTCCCAGACTGCCACATTCAGACCAAAAGGACTTTTAGGAAGGTTATACTGGTATAGTGTTCTTCCATTCCATTATTTCATTTTTAATGGCATGATCCGGAATATTGCCGGAGATTTAGATAGATAAAAGAAGGAGAATAACAGATGGTTTCTCAGGATCAAAAAACAAAGGCCGAAACATTCTTAAAACTTCACACTCAAAAAGAAATTCTTGTTCTGCTTAACTCATGGGACCCCGGAAGCTCAAAGCTGATTGAAGCTTCAGGCTTTAAGGCTGTTGCTACAACCAGTATGGGTATATCGGCATCTTTAGGTTATCCCGACTGTCAGAAGATCCCATTCAGTGAAATGCTGGATGCCATTGCAAAAATAGCAAGCAGAGTAACAATCCCGGTTACAGCAGATATTGAAGGGGGCTTTGGAAATAATATAGATGAAATTATATCCTGCATAGGTAAAATTATTGCAACTGGAATAGTAGGAATAAATATAGAAGACAGTGTTAATCTCAGTCCAAATTTACTTGAAATCCCGGAGTTCAGTGTAAGATTGCAGGCAATAAGAAAGCTCTCAAACACCTTGGGATTTCATCTTGTAATAAATGCAAGGACGGATGTTTTTCTTACTTCTTCAGGAGTCCCTGAAGGCAGGTTAAAACAGGCCATAGAGCGAGGCAATAAATACCTTGAAGCAGGGGCAGACTGCATATTTGTTCCAGGCATATGGTCAAGAGATGATATTTCGACGTTGGTTAAAGAAATTGCTGGCCCAATAAATATTCTTGCAAATCCGACCAATGCGCCATCTCTGCCCCCTTCAGTTGCAGAGCTGGAGGATCTCGGTGTAGCACGTGTCAGTCTGGGTGCATCTGCAATGAAGGCAACATTACTACTGTTAAAGAAGATTGCGGGAGAATTACAAACTGACGGTTCATATAATCTATTATATGATTCTTTAACACCTCTTCAGGAAGCATCAAAGGCATATGCTATGGCGACAGGCGGCCATATTTAAGATTCTGTCCGTTCGCACAGTTATCGAGGCAGTTCGACTCCGTGAAT
>JAUZPB010000226.1 GCA_030706145.1 Bacteroidota bacterium | reverse complement strand
TATTACCTTTACAGATTCTCTTAATGGCTGGATTGTCGGGGGATCATACTACTCTGTAATACTTAGGACAACAGATGGAGGTGAAAGTTGGAAAGAAATAGATTCAGCAAAGAATCTTGGACAGTTGTATAGAATTAGATTTTCTGATAAGAATAATGCTTTAATAATGGGACAGTTCGGAAGCCTCCATAGAACAACAGATGCTGGCAACAGCTGGAATCAGCTCAGGGATGAAAACATATTTATAAGATCTGTTTCTTTTGCAGATGAAAACGCAGGCTGGGCTGTTGGGGATTCAGGACTTATTCTAAATACTACAGATGGTGGAAATAACTGGGTAAAGCAATATTACGATAGAGATAGGCTACTTTATTCTGTTCATGCAATTGATAAAAATAATGCATGGGCTACTGGAGGTATGCTTCATAGAGTCGGTGAACCTGATGTCCCGCCCAAACCCCAAGTACTCTACACAACAGATGGGGGCAAGCACTGGCTTGAAAAAGAGGGTGACTATCTTTCAGGAGGATTTTATTTCATAACTTTTCATAATGATTCCTTGGGCTGGCTTGCAGGAAAAGTATTACTAAAAACTACAAATAAAGGTCAAACCTGGGAGAAAATTCCTATTGACTTTAAGAGTCCATTGAATAGAATGCAATTTATTAATGACTCAACCGGATGGCTTTCGTATTCTTCTGATGAGAATATGATACTGAAGACAACAGATGGAGGGAAAACATGGAATGAACAGCTTGTAGATTCGGCTTTCAGTGTGCGTTCTTTCTTTTTCGTAAATGAAAAAGTTGGCTATGCTGTTGGAACTCTACAATGGAAAGAAGCTATTATAAAGACTACAAATGGAGGAAAGAGCTGGTTTCAAATAAACAAGCCTCTTATTGGTGGTTATGAGTCCATTTACTTCAAAAATGAAACTGATGGGTGGATAGGAGGTTTTGACCTTAAAATCAGAAAATCAGTAATCATCAAGACCACTGATGGGGGAGATACATGGTTAGACCAGAATTGTCCTTTCAATGGTGAGGTAACAAATTTCTGCTTTCTGAATAGTTCAACGGCATGGGCTGTGGGAAACGGAATTGCCAAAACAACTAATGGAGGTGATATTGTATCTGTTGAAAGGGATAATAATGAGCATAATACAGCAATCCCTTCTAATATGGATTTAATGCAGAACTATCCTAATCCATTTAATCCAAGCACAATGATTCAGTACAAAATAAGTAAAGCCGGATTTGTGTCATTGAAGGTCTATGATCTTTTAGGAAGACAAATAACAACACTAGTTGACCAGTACCAGAAGGAAGGGGAGTACAAGGTAAGGTGGTCTGCAGAAAATCTTCCAAGTGGAATTTACATATATGAGATTCGTACCAATAACTTCACTAAAAGTGGCAAGATGCTGCTTTTGAAATAGTTTTGAATTTTACAGCAAATAAGAATTTCTTGCAAGCCGTAAATAGTCTCTTTTATCTCTAACATTTTCAATATTTGCAGTTGGAGGATCTAATCATGAAAGTGCGTTATCTAGTGATTTCGTTATTGCTTATTTCCGGAAGTTTCTTTGGCTGTAAATCTCTATTTACAAATCCGGTAGATACAAAAACTCCTGTAGCAAAAATATTAGTTACCTCAAATACCCTTAATGCCGGCAGTTACTGTATACTTGACGGCTCGCAGAGCCAGAAGGGAGAAGGAGACACTCTGATTTATAACTGGGAAGCTGATCAGGCTAACCCAGACCAAATAAATGTATTTAATGATCCAGTAGAGAAAATAACATTTGTAAAAGAAGGTCTTTATAAGTTCAGACTCAGTATTAATAACGGAAAAGCCACAAGCAATACAGCACAGGTCGAAATAAAAGTTAATCCTAGAAGCAGCAGTGTTTTTGAAGATCCCTCACTTGAAGCACAGGTGCGATATGCATTGAAAATACCAGTAGGAAACTTAACTGCTCAGGATCTTCTAAGCTTAGACTCTCTTGCAAGCTATAGTATTTTTACAAAACCTGTTTATTCATTGAAAGGGCTTGAGAACTGTACCAATCTTAAGTTCTTACACCAGAATCTTCAAAAAATCTCAGAAATATCTTCACTGACAAACCTGGTTAAGTTGGAAGAATTAACCCTTTCGCAGAACAGAGTGATAAAGGATATTACACCTCTTAGGAATCTTACACATCTTAGAAAGCTTGATCTTCAATCAAATAAAGTTGAGGATATTTCAGCTTTAGAGAATTTAACATCCCTTACTTACTTGAACCTTATAGATAATTCGATAAAAAGTCTTGCTCCAATAGGAAAACTTACAAATCTAAATGAATTATGGTTGTGCTATACACAGGATAATAACATAAGTTTCATAAAAAATCTTAATAACCTTAGTCTTCTATGGATGCCATCATGCAATATAAATGATGTTTCTCCTTTGAAGAATATGACAAACCTTAGAAGAATTAACTTTGATGGGAACAAAATTAGCGACATTACCCCAATTATAAGTATTAAGCTACTTGAATGGCTTTATTTGTCAGACAATCAAATTACAGATATAACGCCACTAGAATACCTTGAAAACTTGGTGCGACTAAGGCTATGGAACAATAAGATTACGGATATTCTACCTCTTATTAAAAATAAGGGAATAGGTTATGGCGATTCAGTTGGCCTGTTTGGAAACCCATTAAATGATACATCAATAAATGTCTATATATCTGAATTAAGAGAACGCGGAGTATTGGTGGAATGGTGATAACTTATTTAATAACAATTTGAGAGTTAAATATCAGGATATTCATATGAACCGTAAATGGATTATTCTTATTTGTTTCCTTCCTATCATTTTTACTCAATGTTCAGACCCTGTATCCAGCGGACCTGTATCTGATCCATTCTCATTAAAGCCAGGGAATAAATGGCAATACATTACTTATGAATATTTCTATGGCAAAGAACGAATTTATGATACCCTTACAGTTGAAATAACAAAGGAAATAGCTTATAATCTTAATGGGAAGACTTATACAACTTTCGTTCAGCAAAAAAGAGATGGACAATTTTTAGAAGACTGGAATTGGCTTTATTCTACTGGAGAAAATGGTATATACCAATGCGGTGGGATTGCAAGCGTTGATACTCTTTTCAGAAGGGATCTAAGATATAAGTATCCTGTACAAAAGGGTGACTCGTGGTCTGTTCCTTTTATTGGTTACGATTCCTATGGCCAGAAGTTTTCAATTATCGAAACTCTTAACTTTGACTGTTACTCTACTAATGATTCTTTAACAACTCCTGCTGGGACTTTTCACTGCACTGTTTACCACTACAAGCGTCACCCCTCTGAGGATGTAATGGAATATTGGGAATATTTCGAATACTTCGCCCCAAATGTTGGTGAAGTTGGGATTATTATTAAGCGTGCAAATAGTGGGGAGTTAATATATAAAACATTAATTACTTCATATGATGTTAAATAAAACAGATTTGATACTTTTCCTTTTTATACAGGAGTCTTACCAATATGAAAAAGTTACCGTTTTATATTTTAGCTGCACTTGCAGTAACTGGATGATATATCTTATGATCAGCAAAATCATAACCAATATAACGGAGCTTTTACTAAAAGGTTTGATTATGATTTGGATTTAAACGTAATTGGAATTACTCCGATACGTTAGGAGTAACTTGATTATTTTATCCGACTTGTATATATTGTGTATATACTACAACCAAACATAATATGATTAAACTAACGGATGTTCTTAAATTTGAGTGGGACGAAGGTAACATATATAAGAATTTAATAAAGCACAATGTTACTGATTTTGAAGCGGAATCGGTGTTTTTCAATCGTCCGATTCTACTTGTTAACGATAAAAAACATTCAACAACCTCCGAAAAAAGATACATAGCATTGGGCAAAACCAATAAAGGTAGAAAATTGTTTATTTCATTTACAAAAAAAAATGATAAGGTCAGGATCATATCTGTTCGTGATATGGCTGCCCTAGAAAGAAAACACTATGAAGAACACGAAAGGAAAAGGCAAAATATCTAAGAGAATTGCTCCTGCTGTAGAAATAAGGCCAAAACAAATTCCTGACTTCAAAAATGAAGATGAAGAAAGAGAATTTTGGGCAAATAACGACAGCACAGACTTTATAGACTGGGAAAATGCTGAAGAGGCAATCTTTCCTAATCTTAAGCCAACTACTCAGGCAATATCGATAAGACTGCCGGTTGCTCTTCTGGATGATCTTAAATCCTTGGCAAATGGAATGGATGTACCTTATCAATCTTTGATTAAACTCATGCTTGATGAATCTGTTAAAGAACAATTAAAGAAAAAGCAGGATTTTCTAAATCGCTCCTAAATGAAAGACGAATTATTTAACGAGCTAATAGATAGCATAAAGGAAGCTGGTCAAATTATGCGTGGCGAAAGAAAGCCAAGCCGCGTTATTATCCATGAAGTTCCAGACGTTAAGCAGATACGTATAAAGATGAAGCTTTCCCAGAATAAATTCGCTGCTCTTCTTGGCATAAATGCCGGAACTTTAAGAAATTGGGAGCGAGGCATTCGCGTACCTAGTGGGCCGGCCAGGGTTCTTCTGGCAGTAGCAGACAAACATCCTGAAGCTATTATCGACACGCTTTATAGTGAAATCGGTAAAACCAAGGCTAAGGCCTGTTAATACATATTTTACCAGATAGAACAATTTTAAGAGCTGATGGAATATGTAACCATTGGCTCTTCTTTTATCGTATGTTCACTATCTTAACAGAGCTCTCTGTGGCAGTTTTCACATTTTGCTCTTAATAATTGAAAGTAGAAGAAATTTTAGGGATATTCTTCAAAGATCAAGACTCTCCTGCTAATTTAAGAAGGAGTTCCCCTCGCATATGAAAATAATAAAGTATTTAGTACTTTCTCTAATTATTACCAGCTTTTCATATGCTCAGCAATCAGGATGGAGTTTAATCTTCAGACCACCTGACCAATCAGCTACAGTGATTGATTTTGTCGATAGCCTTCATGGATGGGTTGAGACCTTTGGTGGAATGAGAAGAACAACTGATGGAGGTAACACCTGGTCACAAACTCTTTCTGAGAATATAGAGAGACTGAACAGAATATCCTTTATCGATAGAAAAAATGGCTGGGCAATTGGTTCAAACCCGACAAATCCATATGCAGGAATTTACTTCTCAAATGACAGCGGAAAGACATTAAAGCCCTTCTATTACAAACAAGGCATACAGCTTCCATGTGG
>JAUZPB010000225.1 GCA_030706145.1 Bacteroidota bacterium | reverse complement strand
TATTATTATGGAAGTAAAAATCAGAATTATGACTTTCAATTTGGAATAGGCTGGGGAAAGTACAGAAATGTAACTCCTGTTGTTACAGCATTAAGATTCCAGCAAAGGTTGAAGCAATTAAACCTGCTAAATAATGACCTCTCCTCCAAAGCAGTAGAGGACCTGGCTGAACAATTCTCAAGGCAGGATTATTATTCTAGTGTATATAATAGGCCTGATAAATATTTCTGGAGAGATATTGAAAAAGTTCTGATTAATGACAATATAGTTTCGCTTAATTCTTTAAATCAGTATGCAAATTCATATTTAAGAGAGGTTCCGAACGAAATGCGCTTTATTAGAAATGAAGGACTGGCTTCAGGAATAGGCCTTGAGGTTAATTATGTAAATAATTATTACTCTGCTAATTACACCTATTACAATCCTAAGATAAGCGAAGAATTTTATACTCTGGCAAATGCTTATATTCAGTATAGCCACCAGCTTAACCTTAATTCTCAGTTCGGATTTTTACTTTCTGCTAATGGGGGTCCAAATCTGATCAAAAATTCTGCCATTAAACAGAGATATATGTTAAGTGCACAGCTTGGATATGATTATGAACTTACCGATAGAATTGTAGCATCAGCAGAGGAGAATTTTAGCCTTAGTTTCTACAATTCTGATCTTCAGGAAAAAAGCCTGTATAATAGCGTGAGCCTGGGACTAAACTATTTCATAGAAGACAATGTATTGCTAAAAGCTTCATATAACTGGAGATACAGCGATGATAAACATATTTCAGGTATTAATAACTTCCAGTGGAACAGTAATAATTATGTAAATCTTGGAATAACTTATTATTTCGACCGCGGTATACTTTATATGTAATGTAACACTACTCACTCTCCTTAATAAATTTAGGGAGAAAGATATGAATTCCAATTAAGATATCTTTCTCCCTTCTTTTAACCTTCCCTTTATGTAATTCTAAATTTGTCTAACTGACTGAGTAATTACATTTTTTCTACTCAATAACAGATACGATCACTATAGCAAAAGTTATTTCTTTAGTTCCTCCAGATGCATTATTATATTTTCAGCAGTTTCCTCTATTTCCTGTGACTCTTTCTTTAGTGAAATAATAAAGCTGTTTTCTTCAGGCTTCCCCCGGACAACTTCAAAATCAGAATCTATGACCGAACAGTCTCCATCTATTCCAAAACCAATCTTTGCAAATGAATCAAATTCTTTTTCTGCGTCCTGCATTATCATGTTGTTTAATTTTATCCTGTTGGTTTTCCACTCTGTTATAATGGTCTTAAGCAGTTCGGGAGTAATGTCTTTTTCTTTTATATTATACTGCTCTTCTAAAAGCTTTGCACACCAGTTCCATTCACTTATTATATACCGCTTAAATATTTTTCTTAAAGCTAAGTGCACTTCTTCAATTGTCTTTATATTGCCTGACTCAATATCTTCTGTCAGCTTTTTAATTGTCTCTTCAGGCGCTAATAATCCGGCTATATCGGCCCACCTTGTGAGCTTTGTATCGGGATCAGCGCTTAAAGCAAATTTAATCTGACTCCATGTTGTTTTAATAGGCAGGTTTTCAAGATGCTTAACAATGCTATTTCCAATGAATATCTTTATCCCCATCTCATAGTATTTCCTGCTTGCCTTTAACATTAGTCTTTTTATGTTAATACCCTTATAATTTATAACTCCTTTGTCTTTTGGTGTGTTATTGTAAAGCTCATTTAATATATTAACAGCTCTTACCATCTTGCTTACACAATATGGACTGAATATATCAAAATTTATGAGATCAAGCTTTTCGGGATCTTTACGCCTGTCTCTTGCTTGCCACTTCTGACTGTCTCGCCTTGTGCCTGCTGTAATCATATTCATTGCTGGTGTAATAAAACTCTTCCCTTCTTCTTCGCTAATGTAAGAAAAGGGAAGCTCAGAGCTGTCGAAGTTTACGTAATGCTTTCCAAGGACTGTCGTAAACGCACCGATTCTGCTTGGCCAGAGCAGATAACTCGATGACCCGGTCTTTGATCCACGCTCAATAATTCCCTGATGTATCGGACCAAGTTTGTACATATGATTACTCTGGTTTGATGAGCTGCCGGCATTGAAAAATGAGAAATAACCCGCAATAAGAAGTGTCGATTTGTGATGGGTTATTGTATATGGACCCGCCAATATTGAACATGCCTCACCATGGAAAGCCTCTGAGTTTGCAAAGAATGCGGAGTTTTCAGTTGAGTATTGTTTGCCAATTTTTACACCTTGTCCGATAAAACTGCTGCTAATAAGGGCTGCCTCATCTACCTTTGCACCGGATAAAATAATGAAATCCCTTGCAATTACACCAGTCCCAATTTTTGCTGGATCTTCCTGACAGCTTGCAATTGTTCCTTCCTTTAGCTCTGCTACACCTGTGATAACAGCACTTGGACCAATTTGCACGTTTGTAATTGGCCCACAATTTAATAGCATAGCTCCGCTTTGAATTGCTCCTGTGTTGGATCTCTTGCTGCTTACGTACTCATCTATCATTTCTTCGAGCTTCTTTATGAACTGCTCTTTATGCCGGTAGAATACAAGCAGGTATGCTATGTTGGCCGATAGTTTATCAAATATTTTTAGGCTCCTTCCTCCAGCTTCATTTACAATATCCAACTGTGTGCCGTTGCCAAAACTGGTCATCCCTTCTACTATGACCGAATCAAGATTTTCCATTATTACGTCATTCCCAATTTCATAGTTCGAAAGCATCTTGACATTATTTATATAAACATTATCACCAATTTTACAGTTATGTATGCGGCAATTGCTGATTCCTGAGGGTACGATTATTTCCCCTGGCAGGCGAATATCTTTTTGAAACTCTCCCAGCCTGATCTTCCCGCTTAAAGAAACATTCCATAAAGCAAGGGGATTAAAGCTTGAACCGACTTCAACAAGATTCCACTCTTCACAAATACACCCTTGATTTTGAAGAGAGGATATCTCACGGGCACTTAGTTTTCTTAATGTCATAAAAATCCTCCTTTTGTTGTTCTACAGCATTATCTTCGAATCGGCAATATAACAGCCCTTGCCTTCTTCTAGAACAATAAGCGGATTGATATCCAGCTCTTTGATCTGCGGGCATGCAACGGCAAGCAATGATAAGCTTTCAATTGTATTAACTACGCTTTCTATATCATGAGCTTTTTTGCCCCTTACTTCTTTAAGTAATTTATAGGCTCTTATCTCGCTGATCATCTCCTTTATAGATGAGCGGCTAATTGGGGCAACCCTGAAGGTTACATCTTTGAAGATTTCAACGAATATTCCACCAAGCCCAAACATTATTACGCTGCCAAATATGGGATCGTTCTTTATTCCAAGAATGATCTCTTCTCCTCCTGTGATCATCTTCTCAACTGTTATTCCCTCAAGCCTTGCCTCTGGCCTGAACTGTCGTACATTATTTAGAATCCGGCTATAAGCTTCTCTTACCTCGGACCTTGTATTAATGTTTAATATGACACCATTCACATCATACTTGTGAATTATCTCTTCAGAGGCAATCTTCATTACAACGGGAAAACCTACCTTTTGCGCAATATCTACTGCCTCAGATTCTGAACAGGCTAACCCACTTGCAAGTACTGGCATACCGAAACATTTAAGTATTTTGGATGATTCATACTCGCTTAATACTTTCCGTCCTGAAGCTTTTGCTCTTTCAAGAAGTTCTCTGGCTTTCTCTATATCCAGATCTTTTAACTTAAGCATGCTTGCATCTGTTATATTATCTTCAGCTTCTGCCTTTAAGAGAAATTCTCTGAAACAATAGGACTTGGAATAAGCATGACTCATAGATTCGGGCAGCATATAGTGCGGTATCTCATTTTTAAGAAGTATATCAATCCCTTCGGCAACGTCAGTCTCTCCCATGAAAGATGTGTAAAGTGGTTTACTATCTGATTTGGAGATCTTTACTATCTCTTTTGCGATTGTTTCCATATCAGTCATTGACTGTGGTGTAAGTATAACAAAAACACCATCTACGTTTTCATCTTTTAGTGCACTGGTTATTGCTACGTTATAACGGTCTGCTCTTGCATCTCCAATTATATCAACAGGATTATTTGTATTTGCGGCTTTGGGAAGATATTTCTTTAATATAGCTTTTGTATCCTGGGAAAAATCTGCAAGCTTTAGCTTTTCTTCAACTACAGAATCTGTAGCTAATACTCCTGGCCCGCCTGCATTTGTGATAATGGCGACTCTGTTACCCTTTGGTAAAGGCTGATATGTTATCGCCTGTGCAATGTTGAACATCTCTTCTATTGTCTTACACCTAATTATGCCTGCCTGTCTGAAAGCTGCATCATATATCTCATCACTTCCGGCAAGAGAACCTGTATGTGAAGCTGCTGCTGCTGCTCCTTCTTTTGTGCGGCCTGATTTTAATACAAGTATTGGCTTTTTTGTCTTTGTAATTATTTCTTCGGCTACCTTCATTAATTCTTTACCATTACTTATCTCTTCAAGGTATAAGAGAATAACTTTCGTTTTGGGATCATCTCTCAGGTAGTAAAGAAGTTCAATTTCAGTTATGTCAGCCTTGTTTCCGAAACTGACAAATTTCGAAAATCCGATGTGCTTGGCATGTGCATAGTCCAGTACTGCCGTGCATAATGCACCACTCTGTGAAAGAAATGCAATGCTGCCTTCTTTTGGCATGTTCCTCGCAAACGAAGCATTTAGACTGCAGGCTGGATCTGTATTTATTACACCTAGACAGTTTGGACCAATAAATGATATACCATATTTTAATGCTATGCTTTTTAACTGGTTTTCTCTCTCTAGTCCTTCTGCTCCGGTTTCCTTAAATCCCGCAGATATTATAATAGCTGCTTTTACTCCCTTTTCTCCACACTGCTCTAAGGCAAGATGACAAACAGATCCTGCAAATACTATAACGGCAAGTTCAATCGGATCAGGAATATCTACTATGTACTTATAGGCTTTTACACCTTTTATTGACGGCTCTTTGGGACTAACAGGGTAGACAATCCCCTGAAAATCACTTTTAAGTATATTGCTTAATAGATCATATGGCACAGTACCAATAACGCGGTTTGCACCTAGAACAGCTACAGACTTTGGATAAAATATGTAGCGCATATTGCTACTGTTAACCAGAACCTCTGAATCCACCTTATCCCTCCTTCTATTTCTTTTGCTTATCGCTGCTAAATCATATGCAGCCGCTATAGCTTGCACTTCTAAATCATACGCTTCTAAATCGTTTGCTGCTAAAGCCTGCGCTGCTAAAACTTGCGCTGCTAAAACTTGCGCTGCTAAAACTTGC
>JAUZPB010000224.1 GCA_030706145.1 Bacteroidota bacterium | reverse complement strand
TTTCAAGGAAGCTATTGCAGTTGAACCTGATTCAGCAGATACATATAAGAACTTAGCTTTTGCATCAATTCAGGCAGGAAGACAAGACGATGCAATTGAACCACTTGAAAATCTTCTCAAGATCAAAAAATCTGCCGATGGTTATAAGATTCTTGGACAGATCTATAACACCAAGGGTTCAAGTCTTATGACCTCTTATAAGTCTTCAAATCCAAAGATTCCTGAAGATAGCGTTAAAGCAATGGATTATTATAACAAAGCTATTGTTGCACTTGAAGATGGAAGAAAAGCTTTCCCAGATGATCCTGATATTCTTCTTCACTTATCAAATGCACTCATTTCTGCTAATAAGCTAGACGTAGCAATGGAAACTTTCAAAGCTGGTGTTGAAAAAGATCCTAAGAACCAGTTTTACAGATACAACTATGGTACTTTATTGCTTCAGGCCGGAAAGTATGAAGAAGCTATCGACCAGTTCACTAAGGCAATTGAAATTGATCCTAAATACCACAGTGCAGTATTCAACCTTGCAGTTGCCTATGTAAAATGGGGAACCTCTTTAAGAGAAGCTGCTGACAAGGCTGGAAAAGATGATCCTGAATATAAGAACAAGTACAAAGATGCACTTCCATGGCTGAAAAAAGCTGTTGAAATAAAACCTGATGATGCTTTAAGCTGGGATACACTTGCAAAAGTTTATGCGGTTCTTGGCATGAACAAAGAATCACAGGATGCATATACTCAGGCAGATAAGTTACGTAAATAATGTAATTTTGTAATATTTTAAGCCCGCACATTAGGTAAAAAGCTAAGTGTGGGCTTTTTTGTATTTTAGAAAAAGGTGGTGATACTATGAATCAAAATGAACCTCAGAAATCTCAGCAGATCAGCATTGAACTTGGCGAAAAAGAAGCCGAAGGGATTTATTCAAATCTTGCAATTATTACTCATTCTCCCGCAGAATTTGTAATTGATTTTACAAGAGTTGTTCCTGGTGTACAGAAGGCAAAGGTGCATGCAAGAATAATTACTACGCCTCAGCATGCGAAGATGCTTCTTTTGGCCTTAAATGATAATATTCAGAAGTTTGAACAAAGGTTTGGTGAGATCAAGATCGAAGCTCAGCCAGGCCAGGAGCAATTCGGCTTTATGAATGCAAAAAATGACGAAAAGATAAACTAAAATAAGCTTTTCTTTTAAAGGTAATCTGCTATTTTAGCATATCAGATTACCTTTATCTTTTATATAATGAAGAAATCATTTATCCCATTATTAATAACTCTTGTCTTATCTACTACCATAAGTTTTCTGCATGGACAGCAGCTTGCTGTAAAAAACTATACAACCGAAGATGGTCTGGTACAATCCTCTGTCTATGCTCTTCTTCAGGATAAAGATGGATATCTTTGGCTTGGCACCGAAGGCGGCATTAGCAAATTTGACGGCGGAAGATTTTTTAACTACTCAACAAATGACGGATTGCCAGTAAATTTTATAAGCAGCATTTACCAGGATAGAAAAGGTACTCTGTGGTTTGGCGGAAATAATGGCATAATTCTGAACTATAATAAAAATCGCTTTACTACCTTTTCTGCTAAAAAACATCTCAAGAGTATTATTAATTGTATTTATGAAGATAAAACTGGCAACCTTTGGTTTTGTACAGACGGAGATGGAGTTGCAAAGCTTGTACAAAATGACCTTGTAATCTACAATCAGACAAATGGTTTAAGATCAAACGTTGTGCGTTCAATATGCCAGGATAATTACGGCAACATCTGGTTCAGCTATGCTGATAAAGGCATAGGGGTTACTTGTTTTAATGGAAATAGTTTTCAGCATTTTTCAAGAAAGAACGGACTAGCAGGGGATTCTGTCGGGACAATCTTAAATGATGGTAAAAATATCTGGTTCGGTACAACCTCCGGTATCTCAAGATATGATGGCAAACATTTTACAACATACAGCATTAAAGATGGCATCCCGAAAGATATATTTACCTGCTCATACAAAGATCCTCACAATACATTATGGTTTGGAACACTCACCAATGGGCTGATAAAATATCAAAATGGTCACTTTGTCAGGTATTCTGTCAACAATGGATTACGGAGCAATTATATTTTATCCATTCTTACAGATAAACGAGGGGACCTGTGGCTTGGGACAAATAACAGGGGCGTTTGCAGAATTCCGGCAGAATGGTTTACTCTTTTTACAAAAAAAGAGGGTCTGCTAAACGATGAAATATATGCCATTAATCAGGATAAGTCAGATGATCTTTGGTTTGGTACATATGGGAGAGGAATAGCAAAGTATTCAAACGGGAAATTTACACATTATACCTCAAAAGAGGGACTTTCAGATAATTTCATTTCTTCTATTCTAATTGACAACCAGGGCCTTATGTGGATAGGTACATTAAAAGGGGGAATTAACAAGTTTAATGGTAAGAAGTTCTCAAGTTTTACAACTAAAAATGGACTGATAAGCAATTTAATTTATTGCATCAAACAGGACCGGAATAATACTATCTGGATTGGTACAAATAAGGGTGTAAGCAAATATAGTGATAATAAATTTAGTTCTTTTGGCACCCAGGGTGACGGGCTGAAAGGGTGTAATGTTTATTCAATTTGTGTCGACAGGCAGAACAACATTTGGTTTGGTACAGATGTAAATGGGGTTTTTAAGTTCGATGGAAACAAGCTCATAAATTACAATGTGAAAAATGGACTTGCCAATAAATGCGTCAACAGTATCTGCCAGGACTGGCGAGGCAATATGTGGTTTGCTACTGATTATGGGATCAGCCGTTTTAGCAATGGGAAGTTCTATAACTATTGCGCAAAAGATGGTCTGTCAAATAATACATGCGTGTCTATGACCGAGCACGAAGGATATCTTTTTGTCGGTACATTTGGCGGACTTAACAGAATTGACCTTGATAAGCTGCTTGATCATAATGCGCTTGATATAAAGGTTTATAAGGCAAAAGAAGGACTCAAGTTTTCTGAAGCACAAATGGGTGCTGTCTTTAAGGACAGGGAGAATAACCTCTGGTTCGGGACAATCGAGGGAGTAGTTAAATTTACTTTTAATAAGAATACTACGCTTTTTCATCCCCCAATATATATTACATCTGTAAAACTTTTTGACAAGGATACGAAATCTTCGCAAATAAAGGAAGTTGAGATCTTCTCTTCTGGAAATCATGAACCTGTAGAATTAAGTTATAAGCAAAACCTTTTAAAATTTGATTATGGGACAATTGACTTCGGATCTGATGAAAGGATCTATTACAGATATCAGTTGATTGGAATAAATAATTCTGAAATAGAAACAAATCAGCGCACAGTTACTTATCCATATCTGCCTCCTGGAAAATATACTTTTGTCGTTAGGGTAAAAGGCAGTGATGGCCTTTGGAGTCAAAACCAGGCCAGGTTTGATTTTATTATTACACCTCCATTTTATGATACTTTATGGTTTAGGATCTCTGTCCTTGGGGTAATTTTACTTTCAATATACATGATATACCGCTATAAGACTGAGCAGGTGCAAAAGAGAAATATTGAACTGGCTTTAATGGTGCGTGAAAGGACAAAAGAACTTGAGGATGAAAAAAATAAATCCGATGAACTTCTTCACAATATACTCCCAGGCAGCACTGTGGCAGAACTTAAGGCAAAGGGATATGTCCAGCCACGTGAGATAAAGAATATAAGCATTCTCTTTACTGATTTTAAGGGGTTTACTTACATTGCCGGAATGCTACCGGCTGAAATGCTTGTAGATGAGCTGAATGATATTTTTAAGGGATTCGATGAAATAATTGAAAGATATGGAGTAGAGAAACTTAAGACAATTGGTGACTCATATATGGTTGGTGCCGGATTGCCTGAGGTTATTGAGGATCACGCAGTAAGGCTTATCAAGGTTGGAATGGAGATGCAAAACTATATTTGTGAGAGAAACAAAAGGTCTGCCATAAAATGGGAAATGCGCGCTGGCGTACACTCAGGCAGCGTTATTGCTGGTGTGGTTGGGAAAAAGAAGTTCTCTTATGATATTTGGGGTGATACGGTTAACATAGCAAGCCGTATGGAAAGCGCTGGCGCTCCGGGTCAAATTAATATTTCGGCATATACTTATATGTTAGTTAAGGATTGCTTTGATTGCGAGTACAGGGGCAAAGTAACTGCAAAGGGAAAAGGGGAACTGGACATGTATTTTGTTAAAGGAGTAAAATAGACTCTAAGGTTTTAGAGAGCTAAGTGTTGAGCTTTGAGCCGTAAGCTACATTTCTTTGGAACCAGCCTTTTAACTGATACTATTGTAACTATACTCAAGACTCAACACTTCTACTGCTCTTAGGTTAGAGAGACACACAAACACTAACCTTAGAATTTCCACCTTGTATCAAATGCTATGGAACCACGCTTTAGGTTATTTGAAAGGAGCTGATGAAAATCTTTTGTACCAATTCCGAAATCAAATATTCCACCATTAAAGCCCAAACCTAATGTCCAATTGAACTTATCTACTCCACCAAAAGAAACCCCTGTTCTGATAAATGGGATCCAGTTCATTGGTTTCCATTCCGTACCAAATGCTACTCTTGGCTTTTTACTGTTTCCTGGCATTTCGTTTAGTCCTTGGATAAAGTCGAAGGTAAGAAGCATTGTGCCAGGGAAGGCATCACCAATAAAAGGAGCTTTGTCTATCTGGTAAGCAGCGCCGAATCTGAAGACTCCAGGCAGCGAAGTGGAGAACTCAGAAATATACTCACCTTTATACCTTTTAACTCTTTCTTTAGCTGTGTCTGTCTCAGATTTTTCAGTTAGGGAATTAAGTACAATTGAATTATCATATGTAAATCTTGCTGCATTTGTATTCCATTTTACACTTCCAAGATTTGTAAATGCAAAAGCTAGTGTAAGAGCATCATTCATTTGAGCAGAAAATCCGAAATCTATTCCAAATCCTTTTCCTGCTGAAGTAAGCAGTGGACTAGCCTTTGCTTCTTTTCCATAGGTTGACTGATCGAACTCGTACTTTACACCAAGATCGGGAGAAAAGGCCGAAAGTCCGGTCGAATTGGAGTTAAAACTTATCTGGTCTTCTGTTGTTGTAATATTTGCATCAAAGGTCTCACTGCCAACATATGCAAAACCTTGAACATATTTAAAAGAGATACCGAAAGTAAGGCGTTTGAAAAGGTTATCAGGAACCTTGAACGTATTTGTAAGCAGGTCCGAAATATCTCTTGAATAAGAGAGTGAATAATCTCTTAGCCACCAGGTCTTCATATTCATATCTGAGAAAGTAACAATTGAATCTGTTGCATTGCCATTCATTGCAAACTTTGCCAGTCCCTGAGGAATATTCATATCTAAAGCGAAGTTTTCATTTA
>JAUZPB010000223.1 GCA_030706145.1 Bacteroidota bacterium | reverse complement strand
GTTTCGCCAGGTACATATACAATAGGTCCCTGGAAAAAGTCTATTAAGAAACAAGGGGGATTTTTTCCAAAAATGGCATCTGGTCCACTGTTATAAACATAACCTGCATTTAAAGTAGTATCGCAACCGACTAAATCACTATATGGGTCACCTAAATCAGGATCAGCCCAAACACTGAAATAAACTGAGTCGATTGAATTGTAATACTTTCCTGTATTTAATAATTCATAACGTACGAAGACCATATTACCTGTAACACCTTTGGAGTTAAAACCAAAAACAGTTTGTCTGATTTCAATTCCTTGAGGGTCAACATCGTTAAAAGATCTTAATGCTGGATCTACGTTATCACTATAAACACACCAAACAGTTTCATCACCAATTAAGTCAGGTCTGTCTTCGTTAGGATCCCATTTATGGTTATTGTTTTTATCGACGGGGTTATAAACACCATCACCATCACCATCATAGAAATTTGCACCTAAAGCGACAGCATCTTTCCAATCATTCCAGCTAGGAGCGAAATCACCATCTTTAGCAGATACAACATATAGCTGTACCCTATTATCAGTAGATGGAATAGCATAAGTACCAGGGTTATAATCTTGAATTCTTGATGCAGAAGCAACTGCATTGGCCCATTTATGACCTTCAGATAATCCGCTCATAAAAAAACCGCCAGAGAACAAGAATATTTTACCGTCTAAAGTACCGCCACTGGAGCCATTTAGAAGGACATCACCCAAAACACCTGATTTATTAAGAGGCAAATTAAAGTTGTTAATGTTCATTCTGTAAGCATCACCAGCTTTAAAGTTCTCTTTTTTAACTTTTTTGTATTTTCCATCTCCAGCAGCATTAACCACAACAGAGAATGAAAGAATAGCAATTAATATAAAAGTTATATATTTCATATTTATTTTCATTTTAAATTCCTTATATTTTTACTCCGCTAGTTTAATTAAAGTTGAATTTTTGCAAAGTTAACTTTTAAACCAACTTTAATCATTCTTGGAATACCAAAGTTGTAAGGATCTCTTTCTAATGATTTATAATCTTCAATAAAAGATTGAGGATCAGCCTTAGACTGAGCTATTTTTTGAGCTTCGGAAGTATTTAACCAAGCTGTAGTATAAGCATCGCCTGTTGATCTCCAAACGTTAACAACGTTTTTAGAATCAAGTAAGTTTTCGATCCAAACATAAGGTGTAAGAGTAACATTATTTGCTAGAGTAAATCCTTTTTCAAGTTTTAAATCAATTCTGAAGTTACCAGGACCATAAGCAGAATTGACATAACCCTTAGTATCGCCATAATTAGTATAACCGGCAATTAAGTTCTGAGAAACAACCGGAGTATATGGTCTACCACTGTTGAAAGAAACAAGTACATTAGCATTTAATAATTCGAATATACCTAGATTATCCTTTGGTACATAAAAATCTAAGTTAATTACTCCGGTATGTCTTTGATCGAAATCCAAAGGAGCAATAACTTTAGGAATTTCACCATTAGTATTTCTAAAAGCAGCAACAAACGAAGAACTGGTTGAAGACCCTGTTCCTTCAGCTAATGAATATGTATAATTCAAGCTTGCAGAGAAATAACTAATTCTTGTAACATCAAGAGCCAATGATATACCTTTAATAGTACCGAAATCAGAATTAGTAGGTGTAATATACTTTAATGTTTGTCCACCTTCTTGTCTCTGATAGAAAACAACTGCTGTATTCAGCAAACCTTCTGTATTTTTATAGAAAGCTGTAATATTTACTGCAGCAACTTCACCCATCATATGTCTGAAACCGATTTCATATTGAGTTGTAATTTCACTGTTAACATGGCCTGTATTCAAATTCCAGTTATTATCTGTAATTAAGAAGTTCAGGTTATATGTAGTAGTATATAAATTGTTCAATGGCGGCTGTTGAATAAACTTGCCGTATTGAGCATGGAATACTGTATTTTGAGTTATAGGGAAACCTAAACCAATTCTTGGTGAAATATAAAATTCAGGTTTTTTCTTTGTAAAATCTGCAGCATCATAAGCATTAGGATCGCCGGCAGCATATGGTAAAGCAGGATCTCTTAAAATATCAGTTTGAGTATCAAAATAGTCTAATCTTAAACCTAAATTAAGTACAAGATCATTTAATTCAAATTTATCTTGAGCATAAGCATATGCAATAACAGGGGTTTTAGGTGCATTGTCGCCACTGCCGATGGAAGTTTCATTTTTTCCGGTTACATCATAACCGAAAGCAGTTGGCTGCATTCTTCTATATCTTTCAGCAATAGAATATTGTTGTAAGTTATCAGCATCTAAACCTGCAGGAGCAATAGCATAAACACGTAATACATTGTAATTCATACCTCCACCTAATTCCAACAAGTGATTTGAAACTTGTGAAGAGAAGTCTGCATCAACGTTAATGGTTTTGTTATTTGTTCTTGTATAAGAATTACTTACACGGCCATAATCATAAAAGATACCGGTATTATCGGTAGTAATTCTATTTCCATTACCGGTTAAAGTAACACCCATTTTGGCATTCTGTACACTGTCACCATAAGCGGTCAAATTATCAAACCAAACACCATCACCGGATTTTTCGTCAAAAAGTCTATAACCGACGTTTAAATTCCAGAAAGAAGCGTTACCTAAAGTCTGAGATAATCTTGCACTAAACGATGAATTTAATCTTTTAGTAAGAGGATTATGCATGCTATTATTTTTTGCATACAATTCAGTAACTGTTCTAAAATCACGGGAATTGATATTAGCACCTAATTTCAATTGGAAGTTACCAAAAGAGTGATTAGTTCTTGCAGTATATCTCCAAACGCTTGAACTATTATCAGGCAAAATATCATATTGTCTTTTAACATTAGAGTTAAATGAGAAATTTACTGCTTTAGGATCAGCATCTAAATACCAACCTCTTTCAACTGACACAAAGAAAGTATTATTTGCATTACCCGGAATAATAGGACCACTAATATCTCCAGTATAAGTATTATAACCATACTTATCTGTAAAAGATGAAGTAACTCCATCTAAATAAATAGAATAATTAGGATCACCTGCTTTTGTAGTAACAGTTATAACACCGGATTGAGCTTGGCCATATTTGGCTTCATAACCACCGATTTGAAATGATAACTGTTCAATAGCAGCATTACTTATTTGAGAATAGTTTGAACCTGTATAAACATCATTTTGAGGTACGCCATCTACTATGTAGAGAACTTCGCTGGAACGGCCACCACGTACGTTTATATTAGCATTACCTTCAGCACCACCACTACCTTCAGACATAACAACACCAGCTTGTAATGATGCTAATCTTTCAACACCTTGAACAGGTAATCTTGAAATTTCATCAGCATCAATTACTTTTTGAGTATTGGTTTGTCCTGTCTCAATTAATTTTTTACCAAGGACTTCTACTGTCTCTGTTGTAAGACCAGCAGTAAGCTGGATATTTAAATCTTGAGTAACACTTGGAATAATTCTAACTCCCTGAATAACTTTGGGAGCATATCCAACGTAGCTTATTTTAACATCATAAGTGCCAGGCGCAATGTTGAGGATATAATAATCACCATCAACATTTGAAGCACTACCTAAGTTTGTATTTTGCACAACAATATTTGCACCAATTAAAGGCTCACCGGTTGCAGCATCGGTAACTTTTCCAGCTAATTTACCTGCACTAGCCTGAGCGAATAAACTTGAAGATGCAAAACAAAGCAGTGCGATAACGAAAAACTTAGTAAATAATTTTTTCATCTCTTCTCCACTATTGTTTTAGTTTACGTTAATCTTGACTATAAGATAAGATATAACAATATAAAAAATCAATATATTTTTAAATTTTTTTTTGTACAAAAATTTAGTACGTAAGAAAAAAGGGCGGTATCTTTCTTTACGAACGAAAGAATAACCGCCCGGAGAAATCTAAAGTTACATTAAAAACAAGTAATGGTAAATTACTTCATTAATAACATTTTCTTTGATTGAGTAAAGTTTCCAGATTTAATAGTATAAATATACATTCCTGATGAAAGATTTTTACCATTAAATGAAATTTGATGTGCACCTGCATCTTGTAGTCCATTGACTAATGATGCAACTTCTCTACCTAGCATATCATAAACTTTAAGACTAACATTATTCTTTTCAGCCAAAGTATATTTAATTATTGTACTTGGGTTAAAAGGATTAGGATAATTTTGGTCTAATGTAAATGAATTTACAGTAGTAAAACCTTCGTTTACTCCAACTGTTGCGTTAAAAGTATAAGGAGCAACATAAGAAACTGCAGTAGTTGCAGGATCCCAACGAGGACCTGTTTCGCCAGGGCCATAAGTATATTGAGTAAATGCAGTAAATGAGCCATTACCATTTGTTTTTAGCATTGGAGCTAAATGGGTAGATGATTCATCCATATTAGGTGTATTTGTTAAATTGACAGGAGTGCTGTATTCGGCATCATTTATAGATTTTACAGCTACAAATACGTCATTATAAGCACTATCAAGACCAGCAGGTACTTGAATCCATTGAGCTAACAAAACATCACCTGTTTGATCAGTAGCCAAGTAAGTACAAGGACCCATTTGTCCTAATGATGGTGTTAAGGTTTCTTCAGTATAAGCATTATCTCTTAGATTTTCAGCAACAATATTGCCGCCCATGTTACCGTTAGGGTCTTCATAAACGTCAATAACTGCAACATTTCCTGTGGAATCGTTTGTGGTTGTATCTCTGACTGATAAAAGTAAATGAACTCTATTTAACCTATCAACATTGATATCGCCATTATAAGTAACAAAGGCATCGCCTTTTTTTGAATCAAAAAGGACATCAAATTTAGCTAATGCTGGTACTTTTCTCCAGTCTAATACTTTAAAATGTGACCAAGTAGCGCCTTGATCTGTAGATTTAGCATAAGCTGCAGACCATCCACCATGGAATGGAGTTTCAGTTTCAAAAGTGCCAAGAACACCAATATATTGAACGCCATTACGGGCAGCACCACCCATTAATTGATCGCCTGAACCAATTTCAGATGCTAACCATGGGCTTTTTTTATCAACTGTGTTGAAATCTGTTGTACTAAAAACATTGATAGTTGTACTATCTGTGTTATCTGCACACCAAAATACATTATCTGTGGCATCATCTGCCCAGCAAGGAACTTGTGAACTATAAGTTGGAGGACCTTGTTCTTCAACTGCAAAAACTGAGCCTGAACCTAATGGCTGGTCTGCACCATAGCCAAGGAATCCAAATGAACCTGGATTCAATTGTGGCCAGCTGAAAACGCCAGTAGTTTTAGAAATATCACCTTTGGAAGAATTTGAAATTGCCATTGATGGATATCTTCCATTATGTGCTATTGAATTATTTATACCAGCTATTCTTGTCCAAGT
>JAUZPB010000222.1 GCA_030706145.1 Bacteroidota bacterium | reverse complement strand
TAAAAGGGAAGCAGGGAATATTTACGCCTTACCGCTAGAATATAGTGCTTATATACCTGTCGATAGCATGTCCAAACAGTGTCAATAATATGTCAACATACCGGTCCACTTTATATGTCTTTAATAATATTGTTTTAATATATTGCTTAATATATTTTATTTAAATTCCATAGCTCTTAAAAATAAATCACATCACCGAAAGATTTCTCTTATCTTCAAAAAAAATCACATCACCGAAAGATTTTTCTTGTCTTCAAAAAAAATTACATCATTGAAAGATTTTACTTGCTTTTAAAAATAATATTTACAATATTCTAAAAGACCTCAATTCAAAGGGCATCTTTTCAAAAACTAAATCCTCCAAATTATGAAATATTGATACTTCTTTTTTTGCTCTTAATAGTTCTCTATTAATTCCTCCCATTAACAATTAAGGAGATTTAAGAATGAGTAAAAGGAAGGCAGAATTTTGCAATATCTATACTTCCGATCTTTGTGAATTGGTAGTAATTCCTAATGATCTTTTCAATAAGGCTCATGCAAACTTCACTGAAGTACAAACCGCTGTATTTATTACAATTTTTCATTTCAGCAACGAACATCCGGAATCAGTAGCACTCCTTACTCTCGATGAATTCTCGGATTTTCTTTTCATTTCAAAAGTACTTGTAACGCAGGCTATTCGTTATCTTAAGGATGCAAATGCCATCTTCGAAATAATTCCAGCAAGAGGAAGCAAGACAGGGAAGTACATGGTAAACAAATGTCTTGAGGAATGGATAGTAAACAAAAACGGGCAGTCATCTGCAAATAATAAGAAGAGCAGTTCAGGTGCGGAGTTAAAAAGGAAGAAAGGGCCGAAGGGAGAAACAGATCAGCCGCTGGGCAACTGATATTATAAGCGGATAAATAACAACATGAAAACGAAAGTAAAATATTTTACGTTTCCGCTTTGTGTCCTTGCCCTTGAACTAGCACTTAAAGAAATGAAGCTTGTGGCACAGAGTATTTTATATTACTGGATATATAAAAGATCCAGCGAAATTACAGAATGCTGCCCGAATCTTTGTCATCTTCCGCAAATGCCGCGTGATCTTGATGCTATAATAAAGAACAAAGACGACGACAGAATAGCATATGAAGAAGCAATCAAAATAGTTTCTGCTTCAATAACAGAAGATATTCCGGTTACGTCAATAGAGGATGTAAAAAAACAATTCTGTTTAGTCGATTCATTAATAAACTTTTTTGTAAAGCATACCAACTCGCAGCCATACTGCAGGATAAGCAGGGATCTTTTATTGCAGATGAGCAGGGGAAATTTTGACGGTGACCTGTTCAGAATATTGTGTGCTGTTAAAGCAATAATAGGATCGAAGAAGCCTGCCATGAGAATAACATATGACCGTATCTGCTACGCTATGTACGGCTATAAGTCGAAAGATGCTTACGACATTATATCGTTAAGCGATGATAAGTTATGCGACAGAAGAGTCGAGACAATGACAAGGCGTATGCTGCGCTCAAGGATAAAGAAACTTACAGCCATGAAGTTTTTTGTAACGTTCACATATAACCGCAAAGCTGTTTATTATTCTACCCGCTTCAACATGAAGAAGGACCTTGTGAACTGGCTTATGAATAAGAAAGTATATCAAAGGAAATGTGAACTTGGAATAGATGATAGTGCAGGATCTTTGTTTGTTAAGAATTCAATTGAGGAAGTGGAAGAGGGCTACAGAAGCATAATCGGTGCCCCCGATTCAAAAGAGCAGCTGAAGATAATGTTTTCTTTCTAGAGATAAACATAGTGGATACTCCTTTATTTAAGGCCAATTTGCAAAAGTAACACACTTCGTTCCTCAGGCAGACGTAGTTGTACTATGCATGTTGGCCTTTTCTTTGTCTTCTTTTTCATCCGCATCGTGAAAACCTTTTTCGTCCTGAAATCCCTGCGGCGCATGTCTCAACTCCCAGATGATCCACGTACCAACGACAACAAGATATACACAGATAATGATGATAGTTTTCATCTTCCCCTCAAGAAGTTTAATTATAAATAGATATATATCTGAAAAAGGAGGGAGTTTGGAAAAAAGGAAGGGGGCGTTGAGATGGGGGGAAATGGGACAAGGGGCGGGGGGAAGGGGGGACAACTAGGACAAGGGGACAAGGGGAAGAGGGGCGTCGGGAAGAGGGGAAAGGGGAAGGGGGGTGCGGGGAGAACACAAATTCTATGATGAATATCACAATATCGCATGCCAAAATTCGTACCTTATAGTAACTGCAGTTCATATAAAAAGGAGGGGTATGAATCAGGTTTACGCCAAACTGCCGTATTCTTTGCAATTTGCCGCTATTAATTTTTATGGCCTTAATGTCAGACGAAAACGTTATACACCTAAATTCAAAAATATTCTTGAGCAATATAAAAAGATCGATAAACAAGCTGTCCATTACCTGAATTTTTCGAGGATTAAAGATATTACTGAAGGTTCTCCTTTTTATTCAATAGATGGTCCTGAGTCATTTTATAAACTTCCTCTTCTTACAAAGGATCTGGCTGCAAGATTCTATGAGAAGATTGTTAATAAAGATCATATGATAACATCGCTATCGACTAGCGGCACTACAAGCGCTCCATTCCGTATGCCCGTATCGCGTGATTTTATTTATAATCAGTGGGCGGTGTTCTGGAAATTCCGAATGATTCATGGACTTAATCTAGATTCGTGGTGTGCGTATTTTATAGGCAAGCCTGTAGTTGCAAAGGAAAGGATAACTCCTCCTTACTGGATTAAATCTTATCCAACAAAACAGCTTCTCTTTTCTATTTTTCATATTAATAGAAATACGGTTGAATCATATCTGGATGAGATAAAGAAAAATAAGATCCGGTGGCTGCACGCTTATCCTTCTGTTCTTAATCTGCTTGCAGAACTGATAGAGGAGAAGGGTTTATATAAAAAAGCAAAGGAGTTGGGACTTTCGCTTATTACTACTAGCTCCGAGGTGCTTCTTGAATTGCAGAAGAATAATATTGAATCTATTTTCGGATGCCGCATCAGGCAGCTGTATGGACTTACCGAGGGTGTTGCAAATATATTTGAATGCGAGCATGGCAGACTCCATGTCGATGAGAATTTCTCATTTGTAGAGTTCATTAAAGATGAGCAGTCCATTCCATTCTATAAGATAGTTGGTTCGCACTATTTTAATAAGGCTTTCCCATTGATCCGTTATGATACGGGTGATCTTGCCATTCCGGATGAGTCGGGGCAGGCGTGTCCATGCGGAAGGTAATCCAGGATCGTAAAAGAAATAATTGGGCGCGACCAGGATTTTATCTATTTGCATGATACAACGAAAGTAGTTGCGCCCGATCTTATATTCAAAAACATTTTTAATGTACAGAAGGTGCAGATAGTCCAGAACAGGATAGGTCATGCATCGTTTTATATTGTAAAAGGGAATCAGTACGACAATAAAGATGAGCGTCTTATCAAGACACGGATATCGAGTCATTTGGGCAGCAATTTTCAGTTCGACATTGTTTATGCAAATAAACTCCAGCTGAATAAAAATGGTAAGATCCCATTTGTAATTCATAATGTAGAATAACTACACCAGGGCATATAGCCAACAGCGCTATCCGGATACATTGCACCATAGCCCCATTCGGGGGACACTGCCCAGTGATGGACTGGATTATTATTGTACCGCATTCTTTATTCTATTTATCCCTTCTTCTATTACGTCATGCGGAGTAGCGGAATAGGAAAGGCGGATATGATCATTGAAGAACTTGCCGAAGCATGCTCCGTATACAGACACAACTCCGTTATCCAGAAGCCGGTGGTAAATATATAGTTTCCTGTCGTTAAGGCTCAGCTTTTGGGGAATAAGATCACCAAAGTCAGGGAACAGATAAAATGCGCCGCTTGGCATATTTACTTTTATTCCAGGAATGGAGCTTAATCCTTCATAGAGAGAATCGCGTCTGCGGCAGAATTCCTCGTTCATAAGTTTTATATGCCTGTCGCTTTCAGCATGATTCGATAGTGCCTCCTTTGCTGCATACTGCACAAATGTAGTTACGCCAGCGGTCTGAGTATAATTGCCCAGCCTTAAAAGCTCGATTATTCTTTTATTGCGCGAGACAGCATAGCCTACGCGCCAGCCCGTCATTGAGTAGGTCTTCGACAGTGTGAACACGCTTATTATGTTATCGAATTTAAGTGAAAGTGGACTGAAGTGTCTGTGTCCGTCGAAAGTTATAGTCTCATAAGCCTCATCTGAGATTAGGAAAACTCCATGCTTATGGCATAGTTCGGCTATTCTGATCACTTCATCTTCGGTAAAGAGTTTGCCTGTCGGGTTTTGCGGAGTATTAAGGTAGAAAAAGGAAGAGTCTCTTATTATTCTTTCAAGCTCATCAAAATCAATTGTGAAATCCTCTCTAAGCGGCACCTCTGCAAAATCGGTCTGTGCATAAGGCACAAAATTCTCGAGTACGCAGCTCCAGCATGGAGCGAATCCCGCGCCTTTCTTGCACTGGAATAACTTAAACAGAAGCTCGAGTCCCTCTTGTCCGCCATAAGTGCAGACTACGTTATCGCGCGAAAATCCCTCGGCCCTGTTGAAATAAGAAAGCTTTTTTATCACGGCATCCTTAAGCTCGTCCTCTCCGCCCGACTTGGGATATTTGGTTTTTCCGAGTTCGAGTGCCATCATAGCCGCATCCACTATGTACTTAGGAGTGGGGAAGTCAATCTCGCCCCTTTGGAAGAGTACCATCTTTTTGCCCGTCCTGTTAAAGAACTCCGGTTCTTTATGTTTCGCCTCCTCGCTGATTGAGACTATAGGAGACATTCTTATACCCTCAATTGCATCATCGAATCTAAAGCTGTTCATACGCACCTCCGCCTGTGAATAAATGGGATATATATTAAGTAACGGAATTTTTAGGCAAAGTATCAATGGACATGAGGATGGGGGGAAGAGGGGACAGGGGGCGTTGGGCGCTGGGCGTCGGGACAAGGGGACAAGGTGATAGGGGGAAGGGGGGATAGGGGCGTTGGGATAAAAATAATAAAATTTAAAATAATTTTCCGTGAAGCAGTATTTTTATGCTATTTAATAGATATCGATTATTAATTTTATCTAGGTAGAGTTATGAAACCCAGAACAACTGCCGAGATTACATCGGCTCTTAAAAAGAAGGGATTTGCCAGAGACAATAATAAGAAAGGACATCATGAATTTTATTATTTGTTTGTAGAAGGCAAAAAACATAGTGTTTATACTTATATAAGTCATGGAAGTAAGGAATATAGTCCCCACTTAATGAAACAAGTAAGTAACCAATTGCATTTCCCCGATAATGAATCAGCTGAAAGATTTTTTGATTGCCCAATGACAAAAGAAGAATACCTAAAATT
>JAUZPB010000221.1 GCA_030706145.1 Bacteroidota bacterium | reverse complement strand
TGGCGAGCAGGGGCAAAAAGGGGTGCCAGAAAACAGGGAAATGCCAGAATTACTGTTATTATAATTTCTCAAGATAAGCTCTTGCCTTCCCTGTTCACAGAAGGATGGCAAGAGCAGCTAACAGCATTACACTCCAACAATATTGATAAGACAAGTTCTTTTGCCTGCGCGCAGAGACGAAGCGGAGCGGCTGGAGCCGGAGGACTGGCCGGTTCATCTGGGCAGACCGCAGGCGGAAGAAAAGCGGAAGCTGAGGAACGGAGAGCGGGCAAAGGAACGCCATTGCAACAGCTTTATAGTTTGTAATTGCAAATCATGAAGATGTTGTTCAGTGCTATTCATTTCCATTCTGAGTTTATGGAGGGTGGATTTACTAAGTTATTGTTAAGAGACAATAAATAAGAAACAGAAATTACTTAAGCGCTGTCTTTGACAAAGGGCAATAGTGATAGAAGAAAAAAACAGTGAGATAAACAGCGAAGCGCGGAACACAAAAGACCAAAGCATAAAATAATATACTTTGTGACGCGCGCAGAGCGTAAACTTTAGATAATCTTAGTACCCTACTTCCCTGCCCTTTGCCAAAGGCGCGCGACCACAGACACAAAGCTTGATGCAGTTGGGGGTGGGCGGAGGGTTAATTTCTTAATGGTCTGAGGAAACGAAGGCCTGAACAAATAAAGAACATAAATGATGATAAGTTATTCTTGAATCATGAAATCTATTTTTTCATCATAAAAAATGAATATTATGCAATGGCAATAAGTTTGATTTCGAGCTAAAATCGAAGGAGTCTGGAAAAACATACAGGTATTAATACCTGGTTTTATGTATTAATATACACAATTATTAAAATATTATACGCAATAAACGCACCATATTGAGACAGTACCAGGTATTAATACCTGGTTACGACTGATTTATTCCCCAAAAATACGTACTAATACGTATTTACTTTTTGAAATAACCTATTTAAGTTCACACTGTTTTTAAAACTTATAATTTGCACACTATGGTTTTAAGTTTACATGAATTCAAAAACAAATACCCAATAAACTTGGATGAGACATAATATGTCTTAATACTGAAAATCTTTTACTCTCAATTAATGCATAAATATAAAAGCCTTTAATTTACATAAGTAACTGCACCGTAAATTATTTTGTAATCAATAAATATGATCAAGGAATTATTAATGCTACTACACAGAAATCTCTTTCGCATTATATCTGCTGTACTTATTAATCTATGTTTTATGTTATTATTCTCTTCCTGTAAAGGCAGCCCGACCGATAGTTCCAATGTTAACAGTGACAAAATGATTGTTTATACCAATCACAGAAATGTGCTAAATATCGTTGACCTATACAATTTTTCAATCACTGAAACAATTGATATCAATGTTCCGGGACAACCTGAAATAGTGACAGAGAACATATGCCTTTCAACAGACAAAGAACATCTGATTTTTAATGGATTCACTTTTGATTCTCAATTCAAGCACTATCTTCTTTGCTATGATTTGAGGGAAAAGAAATATGAATCCATATTCCCCACCGGATTTGATGGAGGCATTACAGCACCTGAAATAATTTCTGCAGACAGAGAAAATGAGCCAGGACTAATATATTTCTATAGTGCAAACATAGGCGCTAAGTCATATGACTTCATAGAAAGGAAGTTTAAGGATACTTATCAGGGAGTAGCAACAGGACCTGTTAACAAATTCCTCTACTCATCACCTGAAAACAAGTATTCGATAATAAGGAAGTCAGTTGAAGGAGACCATGGTGGTTATGGAATGCTAGAATTCTATAACTCACAGCTTGGCCTAAAGACTCCTGCATTCATTCTAAATGATAACGACAAAGATAACCTTTACTTTGTGGATCTTGAGGTTTCTCCAGATGGGAAAAGAACATATTGTACTGTTTTTGATTCAGGAGCCGTCAGCAATAAGATCAAGTTCTACTATGTAGGGCATTACGATATGCAGACAAAAGAATTCCATAAATACCCCTTTAACTTAACATGGTGTATAAACCCGTATTACCTGGCATATAATCCTGTCAGAAATGAATTGTATACCATTACAGGATACAACAGATTCTGCGTTATTGATCCAGATAAACAGGAACTGATTTATGTAATTGAGATCGAAGGCAAGAAACAGGGCCCTTCAAGAATCGCGTTAAGAAAAGACGGCAAAGTTGCATTTGTAAGCTGCGCAGACAGCGACTTTATAGCAGTCATTGATTTAGAAAAACGAGAGGTAATCTCGAAGATAAATATCCAGCATCCATACCATCTGCTTATTCCATAAAAAATGGAGGTGCAGAAAATCAAATAAATACTCTTAATTATTCATTAAAATACTGAAAGGAGTTAACATGAAGATGTTTTGGACAAAAACATTTGTTCTTTTTTTTCTTATTCTTATTAGTTTTTCGGATATGTTCGGGCAACAGCATATCTTTACAGTAATGGAAACCACAAATCCCAATGCAAGAAATGGGAAATCGCCATATTCTGGTCCCCCATTTGCTCATTTTGCTGGTACTGTACAATACTATTACATTTCAGATGATGGCCAAATTGCCGCACATGACTTACATAATTATCAGACCCAGATTAAAGCTGCTTTTGACACATGGAGTAATGCTGGATATGTTAAGTTTTCACAATCACAAACAGCAAATGGAGTCAAACTTTCTGCTTCTCCCTCACAAAGTTATGATGCATCTACTTTGTGTGTAATTAATAACCAATATGAAATTGATGCAAATAGTGAAGATATAGATTTAAGCAACAGATTTATCTGGACTAATGGTACACATGATTTAGATAATAATAATTTTGATGTTCAAACTATATTTACGCATGAAGTTGGTCATGTAATGGGTTTATTTCATCCTATGGAGAATACATATCCGAATGACCAAACTGCTCCAATTATGGCAGGGGCTGATTGTTCATGGAAAAAAACTCATGTAGCATATGATTTAAAACCAGAAGATATTGCCGGATTGCAATTTACACAGACATGGGTTCCTAATTTATGTCCAACTATAAGTGAAGGAGTTGCTACTGCAAACAGCATTGGAATCGGCTGGGTATTTGTAAATGGAAATATTTCCTTAGATCAGGATATTACTCTAAACGGGGGGACAAGACTTGTTGTAAAGGCCGGGAAATACTTGGACCTCAATAATCATGTTATTACCCTCAATGGTGGAGAAATAATAATAGAAAGCGGTGCAACTACTAATGGAATATATATTAAAAATGGATCTACACAAGTAAAAATGTGCCCATCAATTCAAAGTGCAGTTAATACTGCTTCCGAGGGCCAAACAGTTGAGCTGTTAAATAAGACATACAATGAAACATTTAATATTACTAATAAAACCAATATAGTTATAAAAGGTCAAGGAAATGGAACTGTATTAAATGGAAATATTAACTCGACACTTTCAACAGGCTGTACGTTGCAAAATTTTAAATTAGTCCCTGGCTATAGAATTAGTGCAACATCAGGGAATATAACATTGAATAACGTGAATACAGATGCGAATACGAATACAGCAATTTCCATTTATAATTGCAATAATTTTGATATAAGTAATTGGTCATCAATTGCAACACTTAATGAAACGATTAATCCCTGTTTTACAGTAAATACATCAGGAGGTGGCCATCTTTCATATAGCACCATTAAAAATCAAGAAATGGCTATAAGTGTTGATGGAGGGGCAAGCTTCTATGCTGATAACAATACATTCTGCAGCAATGGAGGTGATGTTTATGTGTATAGAGGGCTTGCTGTATTAACGGATAATACTTTTAGTTATACTAAGGAACAGGCAAATCAGGAAATTGGTGGAATGATTATATACAAAGGCACATCAAGCACATGTGATGGATTACCAAAAGTCAGAAGCAATGCTGAAGCATATAATCAAAATATTGAACCAGGATATAAAGAATGTATTTCGATTGATAGTACTTTCAATAAATTACTCAAGAAAAATGAATATAAGAATCTAAGTATTAATAGGGGTAACGAAGACTATTATTCAATAATTGGGCAGTATAAGGATATTTTGAATAAATATACGGAATCAGCATTTACCCGTTTTCTTCCTTCTAGAATATCAAAATGCTACTTGTTATTAAATGATTTAGAAGGATTAAAAGCATATGTCGATGAAGCATTAAACAATAATAAATATGCCAAGATTAAGAATTATATCGAAAGAAATTTGATCGATTATTATCTTAATCGAAATGAAATAGATAATGCTTTTTCAATTGCCGATCAGATCATTTCATCTTCTAAAGATGACATAAAGCTTAGGAATGAAATCTTATATGAAAAAGGAACTATGTATAAGTACTTAATGAATAATGCAAATGAAGCAGATAAATATTTTGCTATGATATTAAATTCAAAATTTGATACTGGAATGATGGATTTAGCAAAATATCAATTGTCTGATAAAAATTTATTTAAAGTTAATTACAAAGAAGAAGAAAATGGTGATAATGCATTAGAAGTAAGTAGTTATCCAAATCCATTTAATCCAATTACAAAAGTAACTTTCAGTTTACCTGAGGCTTCATTTGTAAGTGTAAAAGTATTTAACCAAATAGGACAGGAAGTTGCTAATCTTGGAGATAAAATCTTTAAGGCAGGGAAAAATGAAGTAGATTTCGACGGTTCAAATCTGGCAAGCGGTATATATATTGTGACAATTAAAGCTGGAGTAACCGTAAAGTCGCATAAATTAATTTTAATGAAGTAATATTTTCTTGTAGTTTTAGAAGGGAGAGAATACTCGCATTATGGTATTCTCTCCCATTATATGAGTAGAAGAAAGAAGATCAATTATCAGATGGTTTCAACAATCCCTTTAGTTTGGCAAGATCGAGGATACATTTGTTCTCGTAAGCATCAAATTCCTTTAATGACTTATCATTAAATATTTCATTTCTTGTTCTGAGTCTATTGTTTTCGATATCCGTGATAAGCCTGCTGCAAAGCATCAGGTTGTTGTATATATTATCAAGAGCGGAACGCTTTGATTCGAAGAAAACAAATTCTCTCATTTCAAATCTCCATTAAGTTTTAGAAATTTTTCAAGAGAAAACAACCAGCTAAAAATCTGAATAATTGATACTCAGAGAATAAACAGGGCTGTGCTTATCTGTGCTGGAATTAAAGCCATAATCTGGAGCTGGCAAAGATGTATAATCAAAGCTTATCTTTACAGGAAGATTAAAAATGGATAGGCGCGAAAATGGAATTTCGAGTCCTAATCCATAAGTGGCCTGAGAAATTCTTTCGTGATTAAATATGTTAACATCAGAAATCTTTTCGGTATACCAGCCTCCCCTCAATTTTAATATTTCAAGAAGAGTCACTTCACTGCCCAATCGATACTGAGTATAAAGTTTAGAATTCAACAGGTCAAAGTATTCGGCTGATAATAAAATTCCAAGCAGATT
>JAUZPB010000220.1 GCA_030706145.1 Bacteroidota bacterium | reverse complement strand
TTAAAAACACTGTGTTAAAAACACTGTGTTAAAAACACTGCCAATTAACATTTATTTATTTCTAATAATATCATATTTTTGGGAATTAAAAAAAACTAAGTATTTGAAAGTATTAGATGAATTTTGAACCTTCGTATTTGAAACTATTTAAGTCTGGAGAATTAAAAGAAAGAGCCATTGAAGCTGAGAAAAATCTTTCTAATTGTACAAGCTGCCCCAGGAATTGTCAGATTGATAGAAAATCCGGAAAACTAGGCAGCTGCCTAAGTGGTTATTTTCCCATTGTTTCATCCTACACTGCTCATTTCGGCGAAGAGCCTGCCTTATCTGGCACAAAAGGAGCTGGAAATATCTTTTTCGGCAACTGCAATTTAAAATGCGTTTTTTGCCAGAATTTTGAAATCTCACAGAACTGGAAGTCCGAAATGCTTCATGAGGTCAGCTTTGAACGCCTGGCCGATATAATGATAGAGCTTCAAAATAAGGGTTGCCACAATATCGGACTTGTCTCACCGACTCATTTTTCGCCGCAAATTCTTATTTCCATATATATTGCTGCTGAAAAAGGACTTAGACTTCCCATTATCTATAATACTAATGGATATGATTCTGTTGAAATGCTGAGGCTCTATCAGGACGTAATTGATATTTACCTGCCGGATTTTAAGTATGGAGATAATTATTCAGGGAAAACCTATTCAAAAGTCGAGAATTACTTTGATAATGCTTCTCTTGCAATAAGTGAAATGTATAGGCAAGTTGGAAATTCCTATGTTTTTGATAATAATGTGCTTCTTCGCGGACTTATTATACGGCATCTTGTTCTTCCAAATGGCCTTTCTGAATCTGAAGAGGTCTTCAGGTTTATTTCTGAGAAATTAAGCCCTGAACTTTTCATTTCTCTTATGTCGCAGTATTATCCAACAAATAAGGCCCAAAAAGATATACTTATTAGCAGACCTATCCGCCTCTCAGAATATGAAAAGGCAATTTATCTGTTAGAAAAATATAATCTAAAAAATGGATGGATTCAGGAGATGGAAAGCTCTGAGTATTATCGCCCTGAGTTTATGAAGGATAGAGATAAGCCTTTTACAGAATAAACTTGCTAAAAATAAAAAAGGGGTTTCCAAGAAAAATTATTCCTGGAATTACCCCTTCTTTTTTGTTCAATCAGCGCCTTCTTTCTCTGCCGCTTTCACTTCTTTGCTTTTCATTATTCTGACCGTTATCTCTGTTTGGAACCGCTTGCCTTCCTTCTTCAACCCTTCTTTCCCTAACCTGCGGCTGAGATACATTACCCTGATTATTTCTTTCTGTCGAGCTTTCCCTTGGTTTCTCTACATTTGAATTACCTTCTTCACTTCTTTGCCTATATACTCTTCTTTCAGGCGGCTGTTGAACATTAGGCTCTTGTTTAACATTAGGCTCTGCCTTTCTTTGAACTCTCTGCGGAGCAGGCTGTCTCTCTGGATTATTTCTACTATCAGGTACTGTGGTTTCCCTGCGGCGTTCAACCTTTGATACATCCAGCGTAGTTGGCCTTTGAGCCCGTTTTATATCCATACTATTTGGCTCAACTCTAACTTTGTTGACTTCCTGCCTGTTTGGACGGTAAACCTCAATCCTGTCCCTGTCGCGCCTTGATGACTCAAAATCCCTAAGTCTGCTTGTCTCCTGTATATTGCGCTGAACAATTTCCCGGCCTGTTCTTCTTTCTACTATATTTCTGTCAATTCCGCGATTTATAATTCTCCCTTCTCTATAATCATAATCTGTACGGTAACGAGTTACTGTATGTACTCTGTATTTTACTCTTTCAGGTAATAGATAGTGATTTACATCATAATCATAGAAATGGACGCATGGTACATAATTCCAGCGTTCAACTGGGAAATGCCAATCCACAGTAAAAATGATCCCGCTTCCGGGCCTGTAAACTGCATATGGGGGTAAAGGAGCCCATCCTACATATTCATCACTATAGCGCCACTCAACCCATGCTGGCCCCCAATCATAATCAGGTGTCCAGATCCATCCGTAATAATCATCATAAAACCATCTTCCATAATGATATACTGCCCATCCGTATGGTTCGTATGAATCCCAATACCATCCATAATCACTCCATACCCAGCGCCCCTCTGTATAGGGCTCCCACCTGTTGGAAATACCATATGGGTGCCAAGCATATAAACCTCTGTCTAACTCAATCCACTCTCCATATGGAGAAAGTGTCTGATAGAAGTAATCAAACGTTACTCCGCCATTCCAATGGTCTGCTTTCGTTTTGCCTGCAAAGATCATAAGTGCAAATACGATCAAAATTAACGACTTTTTCATACTAACCTCTGCAATTATATGTACTGTCTCTTTTTCTAAGCTATTTACTAGAAAGCAATGAGTATGCCAAGAGTAAAATCCTCATTTTTCCCCTTTTCCCCTCATTTTTAACCTAAATTACTGTATTTTTTTTGATACAAAAGAATATTTAATAGTATACATATATTAACATTTGGCTTTAATAACCGTCTAAAGAATTATCCAAAGCAAAATAACTTCGAAAATTAATGAGAATTGTTAATCCATTTTCTATATTTTTCATATGAGAAAATTCAATCACTTAACTCAAAATAGGACAAGCAATGAAAACTAAGTCTGCAATTGTTCAGCTATTTCTATTTTGTGCCATATTGGCTATTATATTTAATCCAGCAACAATATTTGCACAATCTGAGAACTATTATATGCTAAAAAGAAAGATCAACCAGTACGCACCTATTCAAATTACATATGACTCATCTACACTTTCAGAAAGAGAAAAGACTGTCATTAACAAGCTCTATGAAGCATCTAAAGTAATGGACGAAATATTCCTTGACCAATGCTATTCGAAAAATCTGGAACTGAAAAAGGATTTGGAAAAAGCAAAGGGCGAGGAAGCTAAACTTACGCTAGATTATTTTAATATTAATATGGGCCCTTTCGATAGATTGGACCACAATAAACCCTTCATAGGAGACAAGCCTAAGCCTCTAGGAGCAAATTTCTATCCCGAGGATGTGACAAAAGAAAAATTTCAGCAGTGGATACAGTCGCATCCTGAGGATAAAGAGAAATTTACATCTGAATTTACTGTAATCCGAAAAGAAAATGGTAAACTTGTTGCAATTCCTTTCTCTGAATACTATATAAAACCCCTTGCAAAGGCTTCAAAACTTCTTAAAGAAGCTGCAGAATCCTGCGATAATCCATCACTTAAAAAATACCTAGAGCTTAGAGCAAAGGCCTTTATTACAAATGATTATTATGAAAGCGATATGGCCTGGATGGATCTCAAAGATAATAAGATTGAATTTATTATTGGCCCATATGAAGTCTATGAGGACGAACTATTTAACTATAAAGCATCCTTTGAAAGCTTCCTGACAATAAAAGATGCCCAGGAGAGTCAAAAGCTTGAGAAATTTGCAAGCTTCCTTGCCGATATCGAAAAGAATCTGCCTTTGGATGAAAAATACAAAGGAACACAGCGCGGCTCTGAATCACCAATAGTTGTTGTTAACGAGATATATGTTGGCGGCAATGCTAAAGGTGGAGTCCAGACACTGGCCTTTAATCTTCCTAACGATGAAAAGGTCCGGGCTGCCAAAGGCTCAAAAAAAGTTATGCTTAAGAACCTTCATGAAGCAAAATTTGAAAAGATACTTCTTCCAATTGCAAAATCTGTCCTTGATGATTCACAGCTTCAATATGTTACATTTGAAGGATTCTTTGACCATACTCTTATGCACGAAATGTCACACGGCGTTGGTCCGGGCTACATAACTGTAAATGGACAAAAGACTGAAGTTAAAAAAGAGCTAAAAGATACATACTCCAAAATAGAAGAATGCAAGGCAGACATACTTGGTATGTATAACAATATTTTTCTGATAGAAAAAGGAGTTTACCCGAAGGATTTTGACAAACAGATCTGGGCAACTTTCCTTGCTGGAATTTTCCGCTCTGTCAGATTCGGTATAAATGAAGCCCATGGAAGTGGTAATGCCATTATTTACAACTATCTTCTTGAAAAAGGTGGTTATGAATATGACGAAGCTAAACAGAAAGTAAAAGTTAATTTTGATAAGATCACTCCTGCATTAAAGGATCTGGCAAACAATATACTGACTATTCAGGCAACAGGCGATTATGAAGCATCAAAGGCCTTCATTGCTAAATATGGCGTCAATTCTCCTTCTATGAACACTCTTAGAGCCAAATTAAAAGGTATTCCGGTCGATATTAGTCCTGAATTTCCTTTGGATAAATAATAAGTTTTTGGATTAAAAATCCTTATACTTTTTAGGTGCTGGAGACTTTTGCAAATGTCTCCAGCACCAATATTTTTCTTCCCTTTTTTCCCCTTTTTCTCCCTCTTTAAGTATTACCGCATAGCTTTCTCTTAATTACCTGTCTTTCTTCTTTTCCTGCCTGTCTTTTTTCTTTGAACTTTGTTTTATTAAATTATTTTTTGATTTGTATTTTTGACTCTCCATATTTTCAAGACATCTTCTCTTGTTTTATATCTTACTCACATGCAACATTTATTTTAATTTATTTATTTCGTTTACATTCTTGGCAGAAAGTTCTATTTTAGCATCCGTTTTTAAGTACAAACAATAATAATTAACTGAAAAAGAATTTTAACTATCTGCAAGCTATGAAACATTATTTAGTTATTGCATCCATTTTCGCTATGGCTACATTTACAGCTTCCTGCACTAATGCTGTAGAAAAAAAGAACCAATCTGAAATTACAAGCTTAAAGGAAAACGTTCAAAAAAAGACACTCGAGGAAAATCTTAAGGATTTTTTAAAGGATCTGAAAGCAGGAAAAATGGGAATTATTCCATTTAATAATCCTAAGCTTGACACTGTCATTGTTGATTCCCTGTCTAAGACTATCTGCATTAACATTAATGGAGATCTATCTACACTTCCATTTAGAGAAAAGCTGATAAATGATCTTTATACTAATGTAAAAAGCTATATTGGTGAACAGTATAAAAGCTATACTCTTTCAATAAAAACAAAAAATATTCCCATAGAAGACCTTATTCCTAACTTCTATAGGACAGATAAAAGCAAACTTGATTTGTCAAGATTGCCAAAGTCTAACTTTAGTTCTACAAAGCCGGTTGTTGACAATATCAGTAAACCTTTTAGCATAGATAAAGGATTATATAATAGGAATATTTTGCTCTGGCACAGTCATGGATGGTATTATAATAATGATCTGGACCGCTGGGAATGGCAGCGCCCAAGGCTTTTTGAGTCGGTTGAAGATAAGGTCCCAATGTCATTTGTCCTCCCCTACCTTTTACCAATGCTTGAAAATGCTGGAGCAAATGTCTTTATCCCTAGAGAAAGAGACTTCCAGATCAACGAAGTAATCACTGATAATGATTCAAAACCTAATAGTCCTAAAAAACCGGAATACAAGGAAGCTTCAAAAAACAGGAAAAACAGGTGGCT
>JAUZPB010000022.1 GCA_030706145.1 Bacteroidota bacterium | reverse complement strand
GGAGCTAAAAATAAAGCCGATGGCGGAATTTATGGCGGAGATAAGGTGAAGAAAATCGCTCCCAACGCCTACTTTATTAAAGATGGTACTTATACGACTTGTGAAGCCGATACTTCACATTATTTCTTTTATTCAAAAGAAATGAAGGTTGTAATGAATGAGCAGATAATTGCCCGCTGGATATGGCTTTATATTGGCGGCGTTCCACTTCCGATCCCTCTGCCATTTGGCGTCTTTCCTAATCAGTCCGGCAGACGTTCTGGTATTATTGCGCCGGCTTATGGACAAAGTGCAGCTTGGGGACAGTATTTTTCACACCTGGGCTATTTCTGGGCAATAAATGACTACATGGATGCTAACATTACGGGTAATATATATTTCCGCGGTGGTTATACTCTTGAAAGCTATATGAGGTATGTTAAACGCTATGACTTAAATGGAGATGTTAACCTGGGCTATACTCATCTTTCCGGGCAGGCTAAAAATTGGCGAATTGCTCTTCACCATAATCAGTCTTTGACCCCTACTTCAAGAATAGATGCTAACCTTAGTTTCATCTCTTCTTTTGATTATGTCGCTAATACTGGTTTTGGCAGAAATGATATCTTAGGAAATCAAACTGTAACATCAAGTGCATCATATTATAAAAATTGGGATGAATCAGGCAATACATTAACTCTTGGCTACCAAAGGACACAGTCTTTCTTGGGCGCTAAGAGCACAACAGATGAGGTACTGCCTTCAGTTTACTTTACTAAATCTCAGGCCTATCCTTTCAGACCAAAAGGATCTTTATACGATCAGAGAAATTCTAAGTGGTATCAGGATATTTATTATACCTATAGCGGTAGACTTGAAAATAGAAGGCATAGTGATGATTCCACAAGTAAAACTAATCCGGGAATCCAGCACCTTATTAGTGTTAATGCCTCTCCAAAACTAGGATATTTTAGTGTTACCCCATTTTTGTCTTATACTGAAAACTGGTACGATAAGCTTTTGGAAATCAATGAGGTCCGCTCAGAAAAGGACTCAAAATATTCTCTCGTTAGAAAAGAGATAAACAAGCTTAGCGCCGTTAGATTCTTTTCTCTTGGCGTCGGTGCAAGTACTAATCTCTATGGTATTGTTCAACCTAGAGCTTTAGGAATTGAAGCTATTAGGCATGTCATTAGACCTACTTTATCTTATACTTATACTCCTGATTTTTCGAGGTCTGTATGGGGCTATTATGGGACTTATCTGGATTCAAATGGAGTCCAGCAAAAATATAATAAATATGAGAATTCTATTTTTGGCGGTGCTCCATCTACTGAGAGTCAGTCCATTGGCCTTTCAATAAGTAATAATATTGAAATGAAAACTATGAAAGATCCTTCGGATACTACTTCTGAAGCTAAGAAAATTCAGATACTTAGTTTTCAGCTAAGCTCTGCCTATAACCTTGCTGCTGGAGTACAAAAAAGATTAAGTAATCTGGCTTTAAGCTATCATACACAAATTTCTGATATTTTGGGACTAAGTGGTTCTTCAAACTATTCTTTTTATGATTTCGACTACTCAAAAGGTTATGAATCCAATAGATTCCTTGCTTCAAGAGACGGCGGGGGCTTAATGCGACTCCTGAATTTCAACCTTTCTGCTCAGATTTCCCTTTCTGCCGAAAAATTTAAAGCTTCGGGAAAGAAACAGCCATCTGCATCTGATAATGCTCAAAAGTCTTATTCCTCTGTTAACCGAAATGTCAGAAGTGAGCTTACAGGACAATATAACGACGAGTCTCCTGATTATACTATCCCTTGGGATCTTTCGCTAAATATTAATTACTCTATGGATAAGTCAAACCCTGAAAGACAAACAAGTTCAACTAATATGGGGGGTAACTTAAACTTTAACCTGACCCCTAGCCTGAAAATGTCGATGACAAGTAATTATGACTTTAAGACTCATCAGCTGGTTTATCCTGAAATAAGGATTTTTAAGGACCTTCACTGCTGGGAGATGAACTTTACCTGGAACCCTGTTGGAACCTATTCGGGTTATAGATTCGAGATCAGAATAAAAGCCTCACAGCTTAGAGATATTAAACTCGAAAGGTCATATGGACAGTATAGTGGCAGGTAATGAAACATTATATTATTGATGGCAATAATCTAATTGGTAAAGTTAAATCTTTGTTCCGGCTTCAAAAAAAAGATGGCCAGTCTTCCAGGGAAAAACTTGCATTTATGATCGATAAGTTCTTCTACTTAAAAAATGCAAAGGTTTCAATCTGCTTTGATGGCTTTATGCAAATTGCCATTAATACCTCCAAAAGTAGGATCTTTTATTCCGATAAACGCTCTGCAGATGAAGTTATTAAAAATATGATTGAACAATCAAGAAACCCAAAACTTATTGTTCTGGTTAGCTCTGATAGGAATCTTATACAGTTTGCAAAAGTCTGCCACTGCGATGTTATTACAAGTGAGGAATTTTACAAGGAAATTTCATCAAAAAATGCAATTGATGAAGAAAGTGAAAAACGTAGCTCTATCTCAAATGATGAAATAAAAAAACTTTTTGGTTTATAATTGAATTAAAACTCTGGGAGGACCAGCACTTTGAATTTGGATGAACTGAAAACAAAGGTTAATTCGGAAATCGAAAAAATTGATGGAAAAGTCGCCCTTGCTTTCCGTGATGTTTTTTCGCAGCAGAATCAGTTGCTCATAAATGAATTTGAAGAGTTCCATGCTGCAAGTACTATGAAAACTCCTGTAATGATTGAAGTTTTCAAACAGTCTTCAGAAGGCAAATTTAGTATGAACGATCCTGTTGTCATTAAAAATGAATTTAAGAGCATTGTAGATGGCAGTACTTATAGTATGTCAATTGATAATGACAGCGGCGAAAATCTCTATAGTTTTATTGGGCAGAAAAGAACTATATATTCTCTTGTCTATGATATGATCACTGTTAGTAGTAACCTTGCTACTAATCTCCTGATAGATATTGTTGGCGCACAAAATGTTCAAAATACAATTAAAGCTCTTGGTGTAGAAAAGATGAAGGTTTTGCGTGGTGTAGAAGATAATAAGGCTTATTTTAAGGGATTGAATAATACTACTAATGCTTTTGACCTTATGATTATCTTTGAAAAAATTGCTAAAGGGGAAGTGATTTCACCTGAAATATGCAAGAAAATGGTTGGAATTCTTTTGGAACAAAAGTTTAATAAGATCATTCCTGCTCTTCTGCCAAAATTAGCTAAAGTTGCCCATAAAACAGGTTCTATTACAGGAGTAAAACATGATTCCGGAATTGTTATTCTTCCTGATGGTAGAAAATATGTTCTCGTTATTCTTTCAAAAGATCTAAAAGATGACGCTAAAGCAGAGTTAATAGGAGCAGGTATTTCCAGATTGATCTACAATTTCCTCTTACATTCTTAAAATTCTGATAATAGGGCAGTCTAAATTCTCCTTCATCTTTTTAAAAACAATGCACTAGAAACCCAGTTTTTAGTACTCAGCAATTGATTATAAGCCATCTTTAAGGTAATTTTATTTTACAAAACTCACATTTGATATAATTTCCAAATAGTAATAAGGAGGAGAAATGGAATTCAGAAATGAATCTGATAGTATGGGGGAAATTAAGGTGCCATGCGACAGATATTATGGTGCACAGACAGCCCGTTCATTACAGAATTTTAAGATTGGTGGCGAGCGTTTTCCAAGGCCACTTATAAGAGCTTTGGGTATCTTAAAGAAAGCTGCAGCAATAACTAATAAAGAATTGGGAATTTTACCTGCTGAAAAAGCTGATCTTATTGTTCAAGCTGCTAATGAAGTAATTGAAGGAAAGCTTGATGATCATTTTCCACTTGTAGTATGGCAGACTGGTAGCGGTACTCAGACAAATATGAATACCAATGAAGTAATCTCCAATAGGGCAATTGAGATTGCGGGCGGTGTAATGGGTAGCAAAAAACCTATTCACCCAAACGATGATGTCAATAAAGCACAGTCTTCAAATGATACTTTCCCTACAGCAATGCATATTGCTGCAGTTGAAGAGATACATAGAAGACTTATTCCAATGGTAACAAAGCTTCGTGATGCTTTCCAGGTAAAGTCCGAAGAATTTAAAGACATTATTAAGATCGGAAGAACTCATCTTATGGATGCTACTCCGCTTACTTTAGGTCAGGAATTCTCAGGCTATGTACAAATGCTTACAAACGGCCTCGAAAGAATTAATTCCTGCCTGCCTAGACTTTATGAACTCGCTTTAGGCGGTACTGCTGTAGGTACAGGACTTAATACACATCCAGAATTTGCTGTCAAAGCTGCTGGCGCAATTAGCGACCTAACTGGTAAACCATTTATTTCAGCTAGAAATAAATTTGAAGCTCTTGCAGCTCATGATGCTCTTGTCGAGACAAGCGGTGTATTAAAAACTCTTGCAGCTTCACTTATGAAAATTGCAAATGATATTCGCTTACTTGGCTCTGGTCCTCGTTGTGGTATTGGTGAACTATTACTGCCTGAAAATGAACCTGGTAGTTCCATTATGCCTGGTAAGGTTAATCCTACACAGTGCGAAGCAATGACTATGGTTTGTGCACAGGTATTTGGTAACGACGTGGCTGTTAATTTCGGCGGCGCTATGGGCAATTTCGAACTTAATGTCTTTAAGCCTGTAATAATTCATAATGTCCTTCAGTCCATTAAATTGATCTCTGATGCTTGCGAAAGCTTTACTGACCATTGTGTAGTTGGTATTCAGGCAAATAAGATTAATATCAAGAAAAATCTGGATAACTCTTTGATGCTTGTTACTGCTCTTAACCCTCACATAGGTTATGACAATGCAGCTAAAGTTGCTAAGAAAGCTCACAAGGAAAACAAAACATTGAAGGAAGCTGCTGTTGAACTAAACCTTTTAACTGCTGAAAAATTCGATGAAGTTGTTAGACCAGAAAAAATGATTGGCCCTAAGAAATAATGAATGTAAATGAAGAGCCAACCTTAAAGCAATAAATAGGTTTTCTCTTGACACATTTTAATAAGCACCTGAGAGATAAGATATCTTCTCTTAGGTGCTTAAATATTTTATCTAAAAGTGTTTTTATTAAGTAGGGAAAAAAATTAAGTGCTTGAAATAATATTAAATATTTATCTGATCATCAATAATGGCTACGTTGTTGCCTTCAGGGCTAAAGGTTACGAAATGGAAGGTGGTGATAATAATAAAATTGAATTTCTGAAAAGACATGCCAGAGAAGATTTTGATTCAGCTTATCATTTTGATGCCCCTACAAATAAGAAAGGGGAATTTATGAAATATAATAAGTTCTCACGCTTGGAAAAACAAGGAATGCAATTCCAGCTCTTCGAGGAAATCTTTCAAAACTTTAAACTGCCCGAAAATCCTTTAGTCTGCGTTACACCCGTCGTCGATGGAAAAATAATTAGTGAATTCTAAAAGGGACCTCTTTCTCACACCTTTGTTACCTTACATCTCATCCGGTCAAAGATTTTTAAGTTTAAATTTTAAAAACTATTAAATAATATAGTTATATTTGTAGCTATTAAAAAATATAGAAATCAAGAGGCCTACAATGTCCAGAGAAAATCCTAAATTTGATGAACTTTGCATTAACACTATTCGATTCTTAGCCGTTGATGCTGTTCAAAAAGCTAATTCCGGTCATCCCGGAATGCCAATGGGATGTGCTCCAATTGCTTATACATTGTTTACGAAATTCATGAAGTATAATCCGGTAAACCCTAAATGGTTTAACCGCGATAGATTTGTCCTTTCTGCCGGTCATGGCAGTATGCTTCTCTACAGTATGTTATATCTTACTGGATATGACCTTCCTTTAGAGCAGCTAAAACAGTTTAGACAATGGGATAGTATGACGCCAGGGCATCCTGAGGCAACCACTACTCCAGGAGTTGAGACTACTACAGGACCTTTAGGTCAAGGAATTTCAAATGCTGTTGGAATGGCTATTGCTGAACAGTATTTGGCTGGAACATTTAATAAAGACGATGTTGAACTACTGAATCACTATATTTATGTTATCGTTAGCGATGGCGACCTGATGGAGGGTATTTCTCACGAAGTTGCTTCACTTGCCGGACACTTAAAGCTTGGCAAACTTATTGTATTTTATGATGACAATAATATAAGTATTGATGGCTCGACCTCACTTTCTTATAATGATGATAACACTAAAAGATTTGAAGCCTATCACTGGCATGTCCAAACGATCGATGATGTTAACGACCTTGATGCAATTGAAAAAGCTGTTATAAATGCTCAAAAGGAAACCACAAAACCCTCGATAATTATTACACATACACATATTGGTTATGGAAGTCCTAATAAACAAGATACTTCCTCGGCTCATGGTTCTCCTCTTGGAGAAGAAGAGGTAAAGCTTACTAAAAGAAACCTCGGCTGGCCTGAAGATAAAACATTTTTCGTCCCTAAGGAAGTAGCTGATTTCTTCTCGAAGTTTAAACAAAAGGGAATCGAAGAAGAAGAAGCATGGAAGAATACATATAAATCTTATATGGAAAAATATCCTCAAGATGCAAAGATATTTAATGCACTGATGTATAATGAATATGGCCAGGAATGGAAGAAAAAACTGCCCAAGTTCAATGCTGAAGAAGTAAAAAAACTTGCTACTCGTTCTGCTTCAGGCAAGGTCCTAAATGCAATTGCTCCATACTTGCCAGGCCTGATTGGTGGTAGCGCTGATCTTGCTCCATCGAATGATACTTATCTTAAAGACTATCCTGCCTTCTCAGCAGAGTGCAGAACAGGCAGAAATTTCCATTTTGGCGTAAGAGAACACGGAATGGCTTCAATATTAAATGGTATGGCTATTTATGGCGGCGTAATACCCTACGGTGGTACTTTCCTTATTTTCTCTGATTACTTGCGCCCGGCTCTTAGATTAGGTACTCTCTCTGCTCTAAGACCAGTTTATGTATTTACTCATGATTCAATAGGCCTTGGTGAAGATGGCCCAACTCATCAGCCTATCGAACATATTGCTTCTTTAAGAGCTATTCCTGGAATAATTGTTATTAGACCAGCTGATGCTAATGAAACTTCATTTGCTTGGCAAGCTGCTATTGAGCATAAAGGCAGTCCTGTGCTTTTGCTTCTCTCTAGACAAGCCTTACCAGTTATTGACCAGAATAAGTATTCTTCAGCTGAAAACCTCCTTAAAGGTGCCTATATACTTAAGGATTCTTCTGGCACTCCTGATTTAATTCTTATGGCTACAGGCAGCGAGGTTTCACTTATTGTTTCTGCTGCTGAGAAATTGCAGGCCGATGGCATTAAAGTTAGAGTTGTAAGCTTCCCAAGCTGGGAACTCTTCGAAAAGCAGTCACCTGAATATAAAGAATCTGTTTTCCCATCAGACGTAAAAGCTCGCCTTTCGGTTGAAGCTGCTGTTAAAATGGGCTGGACAAAATATGTCGGTCAATATGGTGAGTCTATTGGAATGGATGGCTTTGGACAATCTGCTCCGGCTGGGGTCCTATTTGAAAAATTTGGCTTTACAGTCGATAATGTTATTGAAAAATCAAAGCAGGTACTTGCTAAAGTAAAACAACTCTTATAAGGTAGACTGATAATTGGAAACGATAAAGTTCTTTGTTGATGTCTTTCTTCATCTTGACAGACATCTTAGTGATATTATTTTGCAATATGGCTTTTGGACTTATGTTATATTGTTCTTTGTGATTTTCTGTGAGACCGGGCTGGTTATTACACCATTTCTGCCCGGTGATTCACTTATCTTTGCAAGCGGTACTTTTGCAGCCTTAGGCTCTTTTGATCTGGCTGCACTTTTTTTTGTGCTGGGCATCGCTGCAATTCTTGGCGATACTGTAAATTATTGGATCGGTAACAAAATAGGACCCAGGATATTTCAGCAGGATAAAATTAGGTTCCTTAAAAAAGAACACCTTGAGCGAACTCACCAGTTTTATGAAAGACATGGTGGAAAAACCATTATAATTGCAAGGTTTATTCCTATTATTAGAACCTTTGCTCCTTTTGTTGCGGGAATAGGAACTATGTCCTATGGAAAATTTATAAGCTATAATTTTATTGGGGGAATTCTTTGGGTCTCTTTATTCCTCTTGGCAGGTTATTTCTTTGGGAATATTCCATTTGTAAAAAATAATTTCTCCTTTGTCATTATTGCAATTATTATTATCTCTGTTCTTCCAGGTGTTATCGAATATTTCCGGCAAAAAAGTGCAAAACGTGCAGATGTTTAAACATGCAGATCTTTCATTAGCCTTTTTCTTTGCTATTTATTTCTTTACTATCTATGAACTCCCAATTGATTTTTATAGCTGAGGAGGTTATTTTCTCACCCACAAATTCGGAGTTTTGTGATGGGCGTAATTAGAAAGTTTAAGACCATTGGTGAAATGTTTTATATGCTTACCGATGAATTCGGTAAGACTGTATCAAAACCTTTGATGAGATATAAGTCTGCTGGTCAGTGGATCGATGTCTCTTATGCACAGCTAAAGGAAGAAACTGAAAAGTTCGCCATGGGACTGGCGACATTGAATATAAAAAAAGGGGATAAGATTGCAATAATCTCTGAGAATCGCCCTGAATGGGTATATTCCGATCTGGCTATCTTATCAATGGGGGCTGTCGATGTACCGATTTATCCCTCGCTTACTGCAGATTCGGTCGAATTTATTCTTAAGGATTCTGAATCTGTCGGAATTATTTGCTCTAATAAATTTCAACTAAATAAGATCCTGAAGATCAGAGCTAACTGTAAGAACCTCAAATTTATTATTTTACTGAACGAAAAGGATCAAACTCATACTTCTCCTGAATTATTTTCTTTTAAGGAAGTTCAGGAAAGGGGATTGGTCTTTATGAAAGATAACCTTTTCTTTCTTAAGGATGCTTCTAAGGCCTGTAGCGGAGATGACTTATGTACCATAATTTATACCTCTGGTACAACAGGAATTCCTAAAGGTGTACTGCTTACCCATAGAAATATTATCTCAAATGTATATGCTGCCTCTGAGGCTTTACCCTTTAATAAAGATGATGTTTTTCTCTCTTTCCTCCCTTTATGCCATATCTTTGAAAGAATGGCTGGATATTATACTGCATTTTCTTCAGGGTGTATGGTTTGCTATGCTGAAAGCATCGAGGCCGTTGCTTCTAATATGGTAGATATTAAACCTACAATTATTACAACTGTTCCTAGACTCTTCGAAAGAATTTATAGCAAGATCAAAAAAAATGTAGAGAACCAGTCTGAAAAAAAACAACAGATATTTAACTGGGCAATCGAAATAGGCAGGGAATATGCACAAGCAAAAAAAGCAGATAAACTTACACTTGGCCTTTCATTAAAACATAAGGCTGCAGATAAACTTGTCTTAAAACAGATAAGAGATAAAACAGGCGGAAAACTGCGGTTCTTTGTCTCTGGCGGTGCTGCTCTTCCTAGAGAACTTGGCGAATTTTTTGAGGCCGTCGGCATTACTATACTTGAGGGTTATGGACTTACTGAATCTTCTCCTGTTATAGCTTGCAACAGGGTTGATGACTATAAGTTTGGCTCTGTTGGTAAACCTTTCCCTGGTGTTGAAGTGAAAATTGCTCCCGATGGCGAAATTCTCGTCCGTGGTTCAAACGTTATGCAGGGCTATTTTAAGAATAAAAAAGAAACTGAAGCTGTCTTAAAAGATGGTTGGCTCCATACAGGTGATATTGGCGTCTTTGATGCTGAAGGGTTCCTTGTAATTACTGACAGGAAAAAACATCTCTTCAAGACTTCTAATGGTAAATATATTGCACCTACTCCTATTGAAAACCTTTTCTTGGGAAGCAAGTATATCGACCAGTTTGTCTTAATTGGTGATAGAAGGATGTTTCTGAGTGCTTTGATTGTTCCTGATTTTGAGGCTGTAAGAGAATATGCAGATTCTCATGGTATTGATTATGAGTCTGATACAGACCTTGTTAATAATAAGGAAATATATGAAGTCATAGAAAAAGATCTGGAGAGATTCCAAAGACAATTGGCTAACTTTGAACGAGTAAGAAAATTTGTCCTTCTTGATAAACCATTTTCCCTTGAATCAGGTGAGGTGACTCCAACACTGAAACTAAAGAGAAAGACAATTGAGGAAAGATATTCTAACCTTATTGATGAAATGTATCAGGGACTAGAGAAAATGTAGTTTTTATTCGGGCAGAAAAAAGAGAAATAGTCTTTATAACTCTCTTTTTTTCTGCTCCCTTTTTCTTCAAATTTTATTTTGAATTAAATTTAACCGTAAATGTTGATCCCTTTCCTTTTTCGCTTTTAACTTTGATCTCTGCATTATTTAATTCTGCATATTTTAATACCAATGCTAAGCCTAAACCATTTCCATCGAATCTGCGCCTGTAACCTGTATCTTCCTGAGAAAATGGCTGAAAAAGACGACCCATGTATTCATCTGAAATTCCAATTCCTGTATCACTGACATCTACACACAGAGAATCCTCACAATTATATAAAACAACATCAATCTTTCCTTCATTTGTATATTTTACAGCGTTATCAATCAGATTAGCAAAAATTTGGGTGATTGAATAGATATCTCCACTAATAACCGGACTTTCTGCTTTATTGATAAATTTCAGATCAACATTCTTTCCCTTTACTAGATACAGATAATCAAGTATAACATTTTCTAGTATATCCTTCTCTAGATTTATCCTTGCTGGATTGTAATCATAATTGCCCGTTTGAATCTGCGACATATTTATTAGCGAATCAATCGTCTTTATTAGTCTTCTTGACCCATTGTCTATGGCCTTAAAACTGACCTTTAGATCTTCAGAAATGTTTGATTGCAGCTCTTCTTTTACTAGCGAAATATAATTTAATATTGTATTTACAGGCGTACGTATTTCATGTGACATCTGTGCAAGAAACTCTGATTTAAGCCGGTCCGATCTTTCGGCTTTATCCTTTGCCCTAATTAGTTCTTCTTCTGCTCTTTTTTGATCTGTTACGTCTTCGGCTGTACATAATAGGTGAGTGATTTTCCCCAAATCATTTTGAACAGGGGAAATTGAAGCTTGTATCCAAATGCTATCCCCATCCTTCTTTGCTACCTTTAGCTCTTCTTTCCATTCCCTCCCGGCTAAGATAGTACTCCAAAGATTCTTAAACCTTTCCGGATTTTTGCTATCATAGCTGAGAAATTTCGGAATTTCTCCATTTATTTCCTCAAGCATAAAGCCAGTTGCATTGCTGTATTTGGGATTTATATATTCTACTTTTCCAAGAAGGTCCGTAATTATTATTAGACTTGAACTTTGCTGAACTGCCCTTGAAAGCTTTCTTAACTCTTCTTCTGACTTCTTGCGAAGTGTTATATCACGGGCAAAACTGCAAATGTATTCTTTTTCACCTATCTTTAAATAAACTGATTTTATTTCCTTGGGGATTAAATTGCCATATTTTGTCGTTTGCATTATCTCATATGGGGGAATATCATTTTCCTTTAAAAACTCAAAATGCTTAAGGAAACTCTTCTGATTTACATTCCCATTTATCTGAAATATTTTCATCTCCAGGAGCTCTTCTATTGAGTACTGAAGACTTTTGGCAACTGCTTCGTTTACGTAGGCAAAACTCCCATCGGGATTGAATAGGTAAAACTCCTCTCCAGAATGGTCTAAAATAAACTTAAATCTTTTTAATTCTTCTTCCTGCTTCTTTCTTTCTGTTATATCCCTTACTAAAATTATTGCATAGATCTTTGAAAAGAATTTTGCTGAATTAATAGAAATTTCGACTGGAAAAGGCTCTCTGATTTTGCTTTTTACTTTTGTTAAAACTATTTCCTGATATTGGTCCTTTGATTTTTCATTTTCTGGAATATTGATTATTTTCTCACAAAGATCTTCTTCGAACACTTCTTTTATATTCATTGAAAGAATTTGATCTTTGCTGTAACCAAAAAGCGTTATCACCGATTTATTTATATCTATAATTCTGCCTGTGGGAATTTCAACAACAAATATCGAATCTAAAGTACAATCAAGTAGAAATCTAAATCTCTCAAGATCGTCTAACCTGTTCTTTAATTCGGTATAGCTGTTTTTTCTTACAGACCTTTCTCCAAGTCCTATGACTTCCTGGCGGAGAATCTCCCAGTTGTTTTCTTCAGAGTGCTTCTTCATAGATTACTTCAATATCTTTTTCTACAGGTTTACGCGGATTGGTTACTACACAGATATCATGCATTGCATTTTTTGCTAAATATGGGATATCACTAAATCCAATTCCTATACTACTTAACCTATTGTTTATTTTTGCTTCTTTCTTCAACCTGGATATTTCTGCAAGTATCGATTTTTTTATCGATTTTGTGTCTTCACCCTTTAAATTTAACCCCATAGCATCCCCAATTCTGGCATAACGATCTGGTGCACCCTTAAAATTAAATTCAAGCACATGATCAACTAAAATAGAGTTGCATTCGCCATGGGCTACATCTGTAAGTCCTCCAAGTGAATGTGCCATAGCATGCGTAACCCCTAGACTGGCATTTGAAAAGGCAAGTCCCGCCTCTAGTGAAGCCATCATCATTTTGGTCCTGTATTCCATATTGTTTGGTTCTCTTAAGACACGTAGGAGGTATTTTGAAGCTAGTCTAATAGCTTCCATTGCATGAACATCGGTGATCATTGAACTTGCATTTGATACAAATGCTTCAATTGCATGAACCAGACAGTCGATGCCTGTGCATGCTGTCAGATAATTGGGCATTGTCGTCGTCGTCGTTGGATCAATAAGGGCTACATCAGGTACGACTACCTTGCTTACTATTGCTTTCTTTAACTTTTCATTTGAGTCTGTTATTATTGCAAACTGGGAAACATCGGCTGCTGTACCGGCTGTAGTTGGAATACAAATTATTGGGGGCATTGAATATTGAACTTTGTCTACTCCTTCAAACTCTAGTATATGCCTTCTATTAGAGGCAACAATCCCAATCCCTTTTGCACAGTCAATTGAACTTCCCCCTCCAACTGCAACTATGCAATCACACCTGGAATTGTGGAATAATTCTGCCCCTTGCATGACTTCTTCTGCCTTTGGATTTGGAGTAATATTCGAAAACGTCAGAAAGCCGATCCCATGCGCTTCCAGGCTTGTCTCTACTACCTTTGCCCAGCCCGCCTGTATTATTCCGGGATCTGTAACTATTAAAACCCGCCTCGCATTAAAGTTTCTGGCATACTGACCTGCTAGGTTAATTGATCCTTCACCAAAAATGAACTCAGGAGCTACAAATTTTCGTAGCTCAAATTTATTATGAATCTCCATATTAGATCCTCCACCCCTCCTAAAATTTTTAGTAATTTAAACTATGTAGCCCTAAAATTCAAATTGTAAACATACCATTTGTACATTAAGTTAAAATGTAAAAATTTCTTCCTACAGAGTTCCATTTTCTTTTAGATTTGGGTTATGGAAAATTCCTTTAGGCAATATCTTTCAAGTTAATAACAACAGCATAAATAACTTACAACTAATTCGCCTAAGAAGCACTCCCAAAGGAAAAATTCCGAAAAAAATGTGTATATTTGAAAGAAAAATAAATCGTAGGATGAAAGTTGGATAAGGAAAAAATTATTGTTACTTCCGCTTTGCCTTATGCAAACGGACCGATTCACTTGGGACATTTGAGCGGAGCTTATTTACCTGCAGATATTTATGTGCGGTATAAAAGATTAATTGGCAGTAATATCATTTTTATTTGTGGATCTGATGAACATGGGGTCCCAATCACAATTACTGCTGACAAAGAGGGAATTACTCCAAAAGAAGTTATAGATAGATTCCATAACATTAATAAACAAGCCTTCGAGCAGTTTGGAATGAGCTTCGACATTTACTCCAGAACCAGCCTGCCAATTCACCATGAGACATCTAAGGAATTCTTCCTGAATTTCTATAACCAGGGAATTCTTAATGAAAAAAAATCACTTCAGTTTTATGATGAAAAGGCTAAAATGTTCCTCCCTGACCGGTATGTCGAAGGAACTTGCCCTAATTGCGGTAATGAACAGGCTAGAAGCGACGAATGTGAAAATTGCGGCGCTTTATATGACCCGGCTGATCTGAAGAACCCTAAAAGTAAAATAACAGGGCAAACTCCTGTACTAAAGGAAACTTCTCACTATTTCTTTCCTCTTGGAAAATATCAGTCTAGACTCGAAGAGTATGTTGCCCAAATGAGCAAAAAATATGGATGGAAAGACAACGTTCTTCAATATTGCCGTGGATGGTTCAAAGATGGACTTCAGGATAGAGCCATAACTAGGGACCTGGATTGGGGAGTACAAGTACCTTTAGATGATGCACAGGGTAAAGTTTTGTATGTCTGGTTTGAGGCAGTCTTGGGATATATTTCTGCTACTAAAGAGCTCTCAAGGATAAAAGGCGATGAAAACCTTTGGAAGAAATATTGGCAGGATACAAATACAAAATATGTAGCCTTTATTGGAAAGGATAATATTGTTTTTCACACAATCATTTTCCCTTCAATGCTAATGGCTTGGAATGATGCTAATACCGATAAATATGTACTTCCTCAGAATGTACCGGCTAATGAGTTCTTAAATTTCGAGGGGAAAAAGTTCTCAAAGAGCCGAAACTGGGGAATTGACGTTATTGATTTTCTGAAACTTTTCCCGGCCGATCCCTTGCGCTATTGTCTGGCTGCAAACCTTCCGGAAAACCGTGATACTGACTTCTACTGGAAAGAATTTCAGTCCAGAAATAACGGAGAATTAGCCGATATTCTTGGAAATTTTGTAAATAGAACTTTTACTTTCGTTCATAAACATTTCGATGGTAAGGTTCCGGAAAAAGGTGAGTTAAAACCAATTGACCAGGAAATATTAAATCTGCTATCTGGCTACCCGAAAAAAGTTTCTGACTTGTTTGAAAAGTATAAGATAAAAGATGGTGTTGCCGAAATAATGAACCTTGCCCGAGCTGGCAATAAATATTTTAACGATTCTGAACCCTGGAAATCAGTTAAATCAGATAAAGAGCAGTGCGCTACTACTATTAATCTGTCTTTGCAGATCATTTATACTCTTGCTGAAATGTTCTATCCTGTTATTCCTTTTTCTGCAGAGAAACTCTTTAAGATGTTAAATGCTGCTCCGACTGACTGGTTCAAATCCGGAGAAGCAAACCTTAAAGCTGGTCACGTGCTTAATAAAGCTGAGATCCTTTTTACAAAAATTGAAGATAGCGTTATTGAAAAACAAATGTCCCAGCTTGGAAGCACTTCAGAAACACCCCAGGAAACAGAGAAATTTGAAGAGATAACAATTGATGATTTTTTAAAAGTCCAGCTTAGAACAGCAGAAATTGTTTCAGCTGAAAAAGTTGCTAAAAGCGACAAGCTGCTTAAACTTAAAGTGAATCTTGGCTTTGAACAGCGTCAGATCATTGCTGGAATTGGGAAAAGTTTCCAACCGGAAGATCTTGTAGGTAAAAAAGTTATCATGGTTGCTAACCTTAAACCTGCTAAACTGATGGGACTGGAATCACAAGGAATGATACTAGCTGTAGAGGGAAGTGATGGTAAACTTTCTCTTCTCCAGGTCGATGGAAGCATTAAGCCTGGTACAAGAGCTAGATGATTTGCCAAACCTTTTAGTTCAAATATCTCTTTTTTAACCTGAAATTTTGAAAGAACTGCCGCATTTGTTAGATTATTCACAATGCGGCAGCTTTTTATAAAGCACACTGCATAATTGCATTATCTTTTTGCCTTTTTTCTCCTATAATCTAAATAGTATCTAAAATCTAATTTTTACAGGTGATCTGTCTTTCTTACATTCTGACTATTGTGTACTTTTTATCACTTATATTTTATAATTTAATATGATTTATAATCGATTAACTTTTGGGATAACATGCGTAAGAGTTTAATACTTTTATTTCTATTCTTTTTTTGTACAGCTGCCTTTGCAAATGGCGGCAAAATAACTGAAGCCTTAAGATCAAGGATTAGCTCAGTTAAACCAGATGAAAAAGTACTTGTCTGGGTGTTTTTTTCAGATAAAGGACTAAATAAAGAGACTGCTAAAATGCAGCCTGAAAATTATTTAGGCGAAAAATCTGTTCAAAGACGGGCAAAACTGCTTGATAAAGATGCTTTGATTGACATAACTGATTACCCCATCTTTCCGGACTATGTGAATCTCCTGAAGAATTATGGCTTTCTTCTTAAACAAAAATCTAAGTGGTTTAACGGAGTTAGTGGTTTTCTTAGTGCCCGTATGGTCAAACTTGTTTCCTCTCTTCCATATGTAAAGCAAGTAGACCTGGTAGGAAAATTTAAGTTAAATATTGGAGATTTAAGTAAACCAGCCGGCATTTCCAATAATACTCTAAAAAAAGATATTTATTCTCTTAACTATGGGAGCTCTTTTACACAGCTTCAGCAGATAAATGTGCCAACTGTTCATGCTTTGGGGTATTCAGGCAAAGGTGTAACAGTTGGTGTCTTTGATGCTGGCTTTAGTAACTTAGCTCACGAGGTCTTCAGCAAGATGAAGATTTTGGCTAAGTGGGATTTTGTAAATAATGGCCCCAATGTAGGCGATGCCCCTAACCTTAAAGGTGAAGGCTCTCATGGCACTGCAACACTTTCTGCAGTCGGCGGCTTCAAAGATAGCAAATTAATAGGCCCGGCTTATGAAGCTAATTTTATATTGGCCAAAACAGAAAATACAGAAAGCGAAACTCCTGTTGAGGAAGATAATTGGATAGCTGCTATGGAATGGGCCGATAGCATTGGCGTTGATGTTATTTCTACTTCCCTTGGCTATCTTACTTTTGATCCGCCCTACCAGAGCTATACCTGGCAGGATATGAATGGCCATACAGCTAGAATAACTAAAGCTGCTGCTCTTGCAGCAAGAAAAGGCATTGTGGTGGTCGTTTCTGCCGGAAATGAAGGAGAAAATTCAGAACATAATACACTTGGTGCTCCTGCCGATGCAGATAGCATTGTTACAGTTGGAGCTGTCGATTACTTAGGAAAGAAAGCCTATTTTAGTAGCATTGGACCGACTTCAGATGGAAGAATTAAGCCTGATGTAATGGCTATGGGGGTGTCCGATACTCTGGCAGGCTCTACTGCCCCAAATGAGTATGTAAGTGGAAGCGGGACTTCTTTTAGCTGCCCTTTGACAGCGGGTGTTGCAGCCTTACTTTTATCTGCTGATCCAAAGGCTACTCCAGTCCAGATAAGAGATGCCCTTAGAAATAGCGGTTCAAATAAATCAAATCCTGATAGATTCTATGGCTGGGGAATAATTGATGCCAAAAAGGCTCTCGATTATGTACTTAGCCTGGCAACTGACGTTAGTGACAAGAAAAATAACATACCCAATAGTTTTGTCCTTGAACAGAACTATCCAAATCCTTTTAATCCTACTACAAAAATTTCCTATTCAATTCCAGCTGAGTCTTTTGTTAGATTGGAACTGTATAATGTTTTGGGTGTAAAAATATCTACGCTTTTTGAAGGTAGTAGGGAAAAGGGGCAGTATTCTTTTACCTTAGATGGTAGCAGCCTTGCCAGCGGAATTTATTTCATTAGGATGTCAGCAGGTAGTTTTAATAACACCATTAAAATAGTTCTTGCAAAGTAGTCCTGTTATTTTGCTTTTGTGTCTTTAAACTTCAATAATAATAGAAGCAGTTTGCTTTTTCTCAAAAGGTATTCTGCTTCTATTTACTAAGAAGTTGCTGGATCCGTAATTCTGTCCTCTTCCTAATCCTTAATTCCCTTGCTTTTATTATTAGCTTTAGCTAAAATAACATCTTAAATTTTAAAACATTGGAGGTTAATCAATGCGTTTTCGGATCATATCCGTTTTACTTCTCATAACAACTTTTATCCTCTCTTCTTGTGCCCCTGAGCATTCAAAAATGGTTGTCGCCGAGTATGGAAAAGATAATATTACTTTAGGTGAATTGGAAAGTGTTTATGCTAAGAATGCTGGAAGCTTGGAAGCAGCAAAGAAAGATTCACTTCCAAAATTAAAAAGCTTTTTGGACCTTTATGTGAATTTCAAAATGAAACTAAAGGACGCTCAAGCCAGAGGGTTCGATCAAAACTCAACTCTTCAGTCAGAATTAAATGATTATAAAGAAAAAGTTGGTTCTACTTATCTGATTGAAAAAGAAGTTATTGAACCGGGAGTAAAGGATCTTTACAATAAAAGGAAATATGAGCTTAGAGTAAGCCATATTATGATTAGACCTGATACAACAGGTGATGAACAGGCTAAAAAATTAGCATTATCTCTTCTCGATAGAATAAAGAAAGGAGAAAGCTTCGAGTCTCTTGCTAGGCAGTACTCAGCCGACCCTTATTCTAAGAACAGCGGCGGTGATATTTACTTCATTACAGCCGGTACAATTATTCCTGATATTGAAGATGCTGCTTATAACACTCCTGTGGGTCAAATTTATCCTGCTGTTGTTAAGACTCGTTTGGGTTATCATCTTATAAAAGTAACTGAAAAAAGAGATAGAATCCCTTCTTTGCGCGCTAGCCACATATTGATTAGCTTTAAGTCTGATAGTGGCGCAGTTGATACTGCCAAAGCACTTGCAAAAATTAAGGATATAAAGGAACAACTTGATAAAGGTGCCGACTTTGCAACTTTGGCAAGAAAATATTCTGAAGACCCCGGTACAAAACCAGCTGGAGGCGATCTTGGTTACTTTGAAAGAAGAATGATGGTAAAGGAATTTGACGAAACTGCTTTTAATTTGAAATTAGGGCAGGTCTCCGATATTTTCAAAACTAACTATGGATTTCATGTACTAAAAGTTACTGACGTCAGAGCATATCCTTCTTTTGAGGAAAGTAAAGAGGAATTGAAACAGCTCTATAAGAAAACTCGCTATGATCAGGACTACGTTAAGTATATTAATGGACTCAAAAACGCCTACAAATTTTCTTTTAAGAACAATATAGTTTCTTTGATCGATAGAAATGCAGATACTACAAGGATTGGTAAAGAATACTATGATTCAAAACTGCGCAAAATAGTAAAGGATTCTGTACTTTATTCCTTTGCAGGTTCACCTGTAATTGCCGATTCTTTTTTTAAGAAAGTCGAAGAATTACCTGACTTTACTGGAAAATTTATAAATGAAAGTTTGGTTAAGAATGCTTTGAACAAGATAGGTGAAAATGAGATCATTTCTTCGGAAGTGAAAAAATTAGAACAAAATGACCAGCAATTTGCTTCTCTTATGGAAGACTATAGAAATGGTATTTATATCTTCAAACTTCAGGATGATGAGATTTGGAGCAAAATAAAACTAGATAGTCTTAAACTTGTCGAATTCTATAATAACAATAAAGAAAAGTATTTCTGGCCAGATAGAATTGAATTTAGCGAGATTTTCGCTAGAACAGATTCAGCTATTAACTTTTATTATAATAAGCTTCAGTCAGGCGCTAACTTTGATACACTTGCTGCAAAATATACTGAAAGACCTGGCTTTAAGGAAAAAGCAGGCAATTATGGTTTAGTCGAACTCAAATCTAGTCCTTTGGCTGAAGAAGCTAATAAACTCAGCAATGAAGGCGACTATTCAAAACCATTTCAGTATGCAAACGGTTATTCAATCGTGAAACTTATTAAAAAAGATCCTTCGCATCAGAAAAGCTTTGAAGAAGCTAGAGCTGAAGTATCAGGCCAATTCCAGGAAGAGGAAAGTAAACGCCTGGAAAATGAATATATTAATAACCTGAAAAACAAATACAAACCTGTTGTTTTTAGCGAAGAACTTGAAAAAGCTTATAAATCAAACTAACATCTTTTTTGTATCTTTTCTTCTTGCCGCAGCTCTGTTTTATGGCTGCGGCAAAGAAAAGTCCCACAAGGATTTTATTGCCAAAGTTGATGATTCTTATCTCTCCGAGGATGACATCTCTAAGGATATTGATACTTCTGGACTGCTTTTAAGCCATAAGAACGAGTATGTGAGAAATTGGATCGAGACGGAACTTTTCTACAATGAGGCTGTTAAGGAAGGTATACTAAAAGACGAGGAATTTAAGCGAATTTTAGATAAATCTAAAAAAGAACTAGCCAAAGCTTTTTTATTCAGGCGCCTCATGGAAAGAAAATCTCATGAACCGACTAATGAAGAACTCCTTGATTTCTTTAACTCGCACAAGGATGAATTCCGTCTGTCTCATATTTCTTTCCTTTATAATAAAATGTGCTTTAACGACGAAAATAAAGCAATTCTTTTTAGAAGTTCTTTAATTGAAAGTGACTGGAACAGTGCTGCAAATGCTTTCGGGAAAGATAATTCCATCAAAAGTGATAAACTATTACTCTTTGAATATGATTATCAGATTCAACCTGCATCTTTGCTCTCATTATTGCAGGAGCTTAACCCAAATGAAGTAAGTATTGTCTTAAATACGGAACCTAATGAATTCGCTGTGGTACAACTGATAAGAAAATACTCGCAAAATGATATCCCATCCTTTGAGGATGTTAAATCTCTGGTCACTGAGAAGTTCCTTATGAGAAAAAGGGAACAGCTACTGCATGACTATTTAAAATACTTATATAGCAACCATAAAATTGAATTAAAATCAGGAAAATAGATGAAAAAGTTTCTCTTTTTTGTTATTATATTTATTGCTTCCTCTTTGCATGCACAGGAAGTTATCGATAAGATAGCAGCTGTCGTCAATAATGAAGTGATAATGAAAAGTGAAGTCGACTTTCGTACAAGTCAACTTGCTGCTCAGCGCAATTTGAATCCAGCGGACCCTGCCTTGAAGAAACAGATCCTAAATGCAATCATTGAGGAGAAACTTCTTTATGCTCAGTCTCTATTGGATTCTGTTACTGTATCTGATGATGATGTAAATAGAAGAGTCGATTATCAGATAGAGCAATTTACTCAGCAGTTCGGATCTAAAGAAAAAGTTGAACAAGCTTATGGGATGACTATTGAAAAAATAAAAAGAGAGTTAAGAGAAAATACTAGAAAAAGCCTGATGGCACAGACCCTAATGCAGAAAAAATTCGGTATGGTCGAGTCTTCAAGACGTGAGGTTGTGGAATTCTACAAGACTTATAAAGATTCTCTTGGACTTATTCCTGAAAAATATACTATTTCGCACATTTTCGTTAACCCTAAGGCAAGTGAAAAAGTTAAACAAAAGGCAAGAGATTTTGCCCAGAGCCTGATCGATTCTATTAAATCGGGTAAAGATTTTGCAGAACTTGCTAAAAAGTATTCGGAAGATCCTGGAACCGCTTCACAAGGAGGGGACCTTGGATTTTCAAAAAGAGGAAGACTCGTTCCTGAATTTGAAGCTACTGCTTTCGCTCTTGAACCTGGACAGGTCTCTGGCGTCGTTGAGACTGTATTTGGCTTTCATATTATCCAAACTCTCGAAAAAAGAGGCGATGCAGTTCATGCTAGACACATACTTATTAAAGTTAAAAACGATGAGGATGCTGACTTAAAGACTATTGAATTCCTAAGTGATCTGCGTGATAGTGTTCTTAGAGGTTTTGGTAAATTCGAAGAATATGCTAAAAAGTATAGCGACGATAAGGAAACTCAAAAGTTCGGCGGCCTAATAGGTACATATGACGTTGGACAGCTGGATAAAAATATGCTCGCTGAAGTTGAAAAACTTAAATCTGGCGAGATTAGCTACCCAAAACGTATTGAATTAAATAATGGGATCTATGGATATCATATTATTTACCTGATTAAAAAGACTCCTCAGCACAAGGCTGACCTTGAGTCAGACTATGCCGATATAAAACAGCTTGCTGACTATCAGAAACAGGACAAATTGCGCCAACAATGGATAAATGAACTTAAAGAAAAGATCTACTGGGAAATAAGATTATAAGGATTTTATTTTGAAACTTGAAAATGCAAATTCTAACGATGTCCAACTCGTTGAAAAACTTAGTGCTTCTGTTAAAAATATTAAACAGGAAATTGGTAAGGTTATTATTGGTCAGGACCTGATAATTGATAACCTGCTGATCTCTTTATTTGCACGCGGGCATTGCCTTTTAGTTGGTGTTCCTGGACTTGCTAAGACTTTGCTTATAAAAACTTTATCTGAAGTTCTGGACCTTAAATTTAACCGTATTCAGTTTACTCCGGATCTTATGCCAAGTGATATCACTGGTACAGAAATTATTGAAGAGGACTCGGTCAATAGAAAAAGATCCTTCAGGTTTATTCAGGGACCTGTATTTGCCAATATTGTCTTAGCAGATGAGATTAACAGAACTCCTCCTAAGACGCAGGCTGCTTTACTTGAAGCTATGCAGGAACATAGAGTAACGGCTGCAGGTGTTTCTTATAATTTGCCTGAACCTTTCTTCGTTTTGGCAACTCAAAATCCAATTGAACAGGAAGGTACTTACCCCTTGCCAGAAGCTCAGTTAGATAGATTTATGTTCAACCTCTGGCTCGATTATCCTTCTTATTCTGAGGAAATTGAAATAGTAAAATCTACGACGAGCCAGTATAAAGCAGAACTAAGAAAAATCCTGACAGCAGAGGAAATTATTCTTTTCCAGGACCTTGTTAGAAGAGTTCCCGTTGCTGATAATGTAATTGAATATTCTGTGAATCTGGTTAATAAAACCAGACCTAAAGATGGCCAGGCGCAGAAATTTATTAAAGATTGGGTTAGATGGGGGGCTGGTCCACGTGCTTCCCAGTACTTAATTCTTGCTGCTAAGACAAAAGCTATTATAGAGGGAAGATTTACTCCAAATATCGATGATGTAAAACATGCTGTAATTCCTGTATTACGACATAGGCTTATTGCTAATTTTAATGCTGAGGCCGAAGGAATAACTTCTGTTGAAATTGTAAAAAGATTAGTTGAAGCTGTCTGAAAAAATGTTTTTCTTGTAATAAAAAAGGCTGCTCAAAAAAAATTGAAGCAGCCTTTTTTGTTAAATGTTTTGTCTTTAAGTCTTTGTTAAATTTTAAGTCTTAATTATTGTAAAATTTCTATAGGCATTATATATCTCTTTTGCTGCTGTTCTAACTACTGTAGCTGTCGGAACTGCTAAAAGCATTCCCATTATTCCCATTATCTGACTTCCTGCAATTATCAAAATAATTATGATAATTGGATGCATATCCACACTTTTTGAAAATACATTGGGCTGAATAATACCATTGTCTAATGCATAAATACCTAGAAACATAATTATTATCTTTGGTAACATCGAAAAATCACCAAACTGCGCAACAGAAATTATTATTGCAGGAACGCCTCCTATTATTGGACCAAAGTATGGGATAAGGTGCCCTACACCAGCTATGATGCCAATTGGAATAGCATTGTTTATCCCCAGAATTGATAGGCCTGTACCACTTAACAAACCAACCATAAATGCATCAAAGATCCATCCTCTTACAAACCTGCCAAGCTGAATGCTTATCTGCCTGATTACTACATAAGACATTTCAAAGTACTTATTTGGCATCACATTTACTATACCCTTTATAATTCGCTTATTATCTTTTAATAAGAAAAACGTAATAAATGGAACAATTACAAGTACAGCTATCAATGATACAAGGCTTGATACAAAAACAGTAAGGCTGTTTAGCAGGTCGGTTAACATAGAGGATATTAAACCTTCAAAACGCGTGTATACTGCTCCTGGACGCAGAAATGGAATAAAACGTACAATCTTCCTGTCAAAATCTGTTATTGTCTGCTTTAGGTTCGCATGCCTTATTGATTCACTTAAGGTATCCATTTGCTCTGAAAGTCTGGGTATTAGAAAAGATAACCCGAGGGTTAAAAGTACCAGTGTAATAATTATTATTATAAATATTGAGAGCGTGCGCCCTAAGCCCCATGTCTCAAGTAAAGTCACAAATGGATTAAAGATCAGCGAAAGAAGTACCGATACAGCAAGCATTATAATTATTTCGCTGAATAAAAAGGAAATATACAAAACTAAAGCTATTAATAGAGCAATAAGTAGAGTTTTTACTGGTTTCTTTATTATTAATTCTGACATAAAGCTTATGTAAATATTTTTTCTAAAATACGAAATTTTTCCCTTATTGCTAAAATAATTCTTAGTTATAATAAATGATGATTTTTTTACAACGTGCTTTTTAAGCTACCAGTAGACGAAAAACCTGAAGCTGAAACTTGAAGTTAAGGCTTTACAGGCTAAAAATTGGAACTTAAATGTGTGACTAGAATGTGTGACTAAGATTTGGGATTAAGAAAAGTAAAGATATTGCTATTGTTAATGCATTGGTTCTGTTTAATTTTGTATATTTGTAGAATACTTTTAACAATATTATTACAGGTCATTATGGCAGAAATTGAATTATTGAAACAGATCAGGGAGAAAGCTTCGAAAAGAAAGAAGACTATTGTTCTTCCTGAATCCCATGATGAAAGGGTCTTAAAGGCTGCTGAAGTTATTACCAGGGATGCTTTAGCCAGTGTTATTACACTTGGAAATGAAGATAAAATTAGAGAAGATGCTAAAAACCTAGGCGTAAACCTTCAGGGTATTAGGATCATAGATCCAGAAAAATCTGAAAAACTGAGTGATTTTGCTAATATTTTTTATAATATGCGCAAGCAACGTGGAAAAGAGATACCAATTGAAAAAGCTCGCCAGACATTAAAACGCGACATCTTCTTCGGAGCCATGATGGTAAAAGAAGGTTTGGTCGACGGTTCGGTCTCTGGTTCGACTGCTACAACTGCAGATGTAATGAGGGCTTCTATTCAGGTTGTTGGTATGCCCGAAGGTGTTTCTATAGTATCTAGCTTTTTCTTAATGGCTTTCCCGGATAAGGTTTTTAGCTTCGCTGATTGCGCTGTTAATCCAAACCCTAATGCTATGCAACTGGCCGACATTGCAATTTCAACTGCAGATAACCATAAAAAACTTACTGGTGAAGAACCTTATGTTGCTATGCTTTCTTTTTCTACAAAGGGAAGTGCCTCACATGAATTAGTCGACAAGGTTGTTGAAGCTACTAACTTAGCTAAATCAAAACGCCCGGATCTTAACATTGACGGTGAACTTCAGTTTGATGCTGCAATTGTTGAAGGCGTTGGTAAAAAGAAGGCTCCAGGTAGTACTGTCGCCGGTAGAGCTAATGTCCTTGTTTTCCCTGACCTTCAGGCAGGTAATATAGGCTATAAGATCGCTCAGCGCTTAGGTGGTGCAGAAGCAATTGGCCCTATAAGCCAGGGACTATGCAAACCTTTCTTTGACTTAAGTCGCGGTTGCAGTGTTGATGATATAGTAAATACAGCTGCTATTGCTGTTTTGATGGCGTAAATATCTACAGCTTTTTAATAAAAGCTTTTTAAACAAAAAGGGCCAGAGGTCTTTTGTTTGCCTTTTGGCCCTTTTTTCACTTATACTTTCTTTTCTATGCTATTTATTTCTATAGCTTTAGCTCTTCTTTTACCAACAGCTTGGCGGCCATAATTTCTCTGTGCTCAAACTTCAAATTATTCCCAATCCTTTTCATTAGGTGATCTTCATACTGGTCTAATGTATTGTCTAAATAAACCAGGCGCCATAGATTCTTTAATATTTCGAATTTTTCATCTCTGCTGAAATTCTGATCTATTAGCTGCGTAAATTCGTATATGCTTACACTATTTTTTACTTTCTCTTCTGCAAGCCTAACTAGCTCTTCTGATTGTTCATCACTTAGATCAAATGTTGTCTTCATTACAGAAAGTATTTCATTTCTTTCATCTATGCTAAAATTGAAGTCTGCACTTGCAATTTCTATAAACAAAGCACATGTGGCAATCTGTAACTTTTTTTCTTCTGAATTGTTTCCTGAGAAAAAATTTCCAGAACTACTAGAAAGTAGCTGCTTTATAAAATCAAACATATTTTTCTGCTATATTTTTGTTTAAAAATAATTCAGGAATCATTCTTTTTTGAACGATTCCTGAAATCTGTAAAAACTAATTTACCTAGAGTATTCTAATTATTCAACGTCAATTTATTCAACGTCAATCTCTGCATGCTTTCTGGGTTTTGGAGGTCTGTCAAATAGAACTACCATCTCTTTATACTTTGAAGCTAATTCATATGGAACTTGATTCCATGTAAACCTCCACGTCCAGTTACCACCTAGTTTCCCTGGATAGTTCATTCTAGCTTCTGATCCAAGATTTAATATATCTTGCATTGGAATAACTACCATATCGGCAACTGTCGAATATGCTGCACGTATCAGCTCAAAGGTCATTCCTTCAATGCTGTCAAAATAACCAAGGTACTTTTGTGCAAATTCATATATATCGGAACTCTTGTCATTCATTGCTTTTTCAAAAAATCCTCGTGTCGTATCATTATCATGCGAACCGGTGTGAACAACACAATTTCTGATAAGATTATGGGGTAAAAACTTGTTCTCCTGATCTGTTCCAAATGCAAATTGAAGTATCTTTATTCCAGGGAAATTAAACTCATCTCTTAAATTCTCTACTGATTTTGTAATTATTCCAAGATCCTCTGCAATGATTGGTAGCTCCCCTAAATAATTCTTTACTGTATTGAAGAACTTCTCTCCAGGGGCCTTCAACCATCTGCCTGTTACAGCTGTAGGTGCATCTCCCGGGATTTCCCAATAGGCGTCAAAACCACGGAAGTGATCTATCCTTACCATATCAACTAACTCAAGTACATTCGATATCCTTCGGCGCCACCAATCAAAATTGTCCTTTTCCATCTCTTTCCACTTGTAAAGTGGATTCCCCCAAAGTTGCCCTGTAGCTGAAAAATAATCTGGTGGAACTCCTGCAACTGTCTTAAGTTTTCCCTTTTCATCAACCGTAAATAAATGCTTGTTTGCCCAAAGATCGGCGCTATCATAGGCAATAAATATTGGAAGATCGCCAATTACTTTAATGTGCTTACTGTTTGCATATTTCTTTAGTGCCATCCATTGCTTGAAAAATTCATATTGAATATACTTATGGAAATCAATTCTATCTGCGAGTTTTTCTTTCCACTGCTCAATTGCACCTTCCTTTCTGAAAGCTATTTCCTTGTTCCACTCTGTCCATACCACTCCTTTATGATAGTCTTTTGATGCCATAAAAAGTGAGTAATCATCTAACCATGCCTTGTTCTTATTACAGAACTCTTCTAACTGTTTTTTTGTTTTTTTATTATCTTCTTTTAGATTTTTATAGGCTTTTTCAAGGAGGCCGTATTTGAAGTTTATAACATTGCCATAGTCAACATTGTGAGGATCAAAATCAGGAATGTTTTCCAGGTCTTCATCCTTTAATAGTCCTTCCTTTAGTAATAACTGAGGACTTATTAAAAGCGGATTGCCAGCAAATGCTGAGAAACATTGGTATGGTGAATCGCCATATCCAGTGGGACCCAGGGGAAAAACCTGCCATAGTCTTTGACCGGCTGCTTCTAAAAAATTAATAAAATTATATGCCTCTGGACCTAGATCTCCGATTCCAAATCTACCAGGTAAAGAGGTTGGATGCAGTAAAATACCGGCTGAGCGTTCAATCATTTTTTTCCTCATTATATTTTATTTTAATAAAATTTATAGACTCCAAATATTTACTATGGAAAAAGGCTTCGCTTTTTTTTGTATCAAAAATATACACTATTTAAAATGCAAATTATTTATTTTCTTTTAAAAAATTATTTTTGATAAAAACATTTTTGATAATAAAAAAAAATATTTATTTTGTCCCAGCAAAAATATGGTAAGCCCTCCTTTATCTTAGCCAAATGAATATTACAAAATTCTTGTTCATTTTCTAAAAGAAATATTTCGAACAAATTTATCTCAAGGCGGGTTGTAAATGTTAAAAAAAATGTAAATCTTAGTATAGGTTCATACCTTTTTAAGAATCCTTTATGGCTGCTGTCATCAAAACAGCAGATTTTTCATATAAAATAAAAGTTTTGGAGTTCTCAATGATAATTAATAGAGTATTTACTAAAAAGGGGAAAGATGCTTTAGCTTCCGTGGATTTTGTTAAAAGAACCAGTGAAATAAAAAACCCTGACGGTTCTATCGTCTTTAGAATGGAGGATGTACTTGTCCCTTCTACCTGGTCACAGGTAGCTACCGATATCATTGCCCAAAAATATTTCAGGAAAGCTGGGGTCCCTAAGCTCTTGGTAAAGAAAAATGAAAAGGGAGTTCCGGAATGGTTACAGTCCTCTACAGCCGATACTGAAAAATTAAAACAACTCCCGGAAAAAGAAAGATTTTCTTCTGAAACAGATTCTAGACAGGTCTTTATTAGACTTGCTGGCTGCTGGACTTACTGGGGGTGGAAAGCTGGGTACTTTGATTCGGAAGATGATGCAAAAGCATTCTATGATGAAATACTCTATATGCTTGCAAATCAAACTGCAGCTCCTAATAGCCCGCAATGGTTCAATACCGGTCTTTTTTGGGCCTATGGCATTACTGGCCCTTCTCAGGGACATTTTTATGTCGACTTTAAATCAGGTAAACTCTCGGTTTCTGAAGATGCCTACACTCATCCACAACCTCATGCATGCTTTATCCAGTCTATTAAAGACGATTTGGTCAATGAAGGTGGAATTATGGACCTCTGGGTCCGTGAGGCTAGACTGTTTAAGTATGGCTCTGGCACAGGTTCTAATTTTTCGGAGATCCGTGGCTCAAACGAACCTCTTAGCGGCGGCGGAAAGTCCAGTGGACTGATGTCTTTCTTGCGAATTGGTGACCGTTCAGCTGGAGCTATTAAGTCTGGCGGTACGACCAGGCGTGCTGCTAAAATGGTAACCTTGGACCTCGATCACCCTGATATTGAGGAATATATTAACTGGAAGGTTATTGAGGAACAAAAAGTAGCTTCTATTGTAGCTGGTTCCAAATTATGCAACTACCACCTTAACAGAATTATTCAGGCCTGCTATGAGGAGCATCCTGAAAATGATAGATTTAATAAGAAATTAAATCTTAAACTGAAAACTGCTGTCCTGGATGCCCGTAAAGCAATGATCCCTGATAACTATATTGAAAGAGTAATTCACCTGGCTAAACTTGGCTTTAGATCAATTGAATTTCCGACATACGATACTGATTGGAATTCTGAAGCTTATGCTACTGTATCTGGACAAAATTCGAATAATTCTGTCAGAGTTACTAACCAGTTTATGCGCGCTGTTATTACTGATGGAAACTGGAACCTTTACTGGCGTACGGAAAAGAAAAAAGCAGCCCAGGAAAACAGACCTCCAAAAGCTTGCAAAACACTTAAGGCTAGGGATCTTTGGAATGACATTGCTTATGCTACCTGGTCTTCTGCTGACCCAGGACTTCAATTCCATTCAACAATTAACGAATGGCATACATGCCTTAACGATGGGGAAATTAGAGCTTCTAACCCTTGCAGCGAGTATATGTTCCTTGACGATACAGCTTGTAATCTGGCTTCGTTGAATCTTGTGAAGTTTTATGACCCGGAATCTGGAAAATTTGATATTAATGCTTACAGGCACGCTTCTAGACTTTGGACTATAGTCCTTGAAATTAGCGTTCTTATGGCCCAGTTCCCTAGCCGCGAAATAGCTCAGAGGAGCTTTGACTACAGAACTTTAGGCCTCGGTTATGCTAACCTTGGATCACTTCTTATGCTCCAGGGTATACCATACGACAGCGAAACTGCTTTTGCTATTTGCGGAGCTTTGACTTCAATTATGCATATGTGCGCTTATGCTACTTCTGCTGAAATGGCAAAGCAGCTTGGACCTTTTGCAGCTTATGAAAAAAACAAAGACAATATGCTTCGCGTAATTAGAAACCATAGAAGAGCTGCCTATAACGTTCCTAATGAGGAGTATGAAGGACTTACTATTTATCCAATGGGTATTAATCCGAAGAATTGCCCTTCAGACCTTCTGAAGGCTGCTAGGGAGGATTCTGATAAAGCACTCGATCTTGGAACTCAGTATGGCTTTAGAAATGCCCAGGTCACTGTTATTGCCCCTACAGGTACAATTGGTCTTGTAATGGATTGCGATACAACAGGAATTGAACCGGATTTTGCCTTAGTTAAGTTTAAAAAACTGGCCGGTGGAGGTTATTTTAAGATTATTAACCAATCAATTCCTCCAGCATTAAAACATCTTGGCTATAATCAGGAGCAAATTCAGGAAATTGTTAAATACGCCAAAGGTGCTGGTAGCCTGCAGAATTGCCCTTATATTAACTATGAATCCTTGAAGGCTAAAGGATTTACTGATGAAATTCTTGAAAAACTCGATGAAGTCCTTCCTTCTGTATTTGAGATCAGTTTTGCTTTTAATAGGTTCATTCTTGGAGAGGAATTCTGCATTAAGACCTTAGGTTTTAGCAAAGAGCAGATGAACCAGTGGGATTTTGATATGCTCTCTTCTCTTGGCTTTTCAAAGCAGGAAATTGCTATTGCTAATGATTATGTCTGCGGCACTATGACCGTTGAAGGTGCTCCTTTCCTTAAACATGAACATTATCCTGTATTTGATTGCGCCAGTAAATGCGGAAAGAAGGGGACAAGGTTTATTAAAACTGGCGCTCACATTAAAATGATGGGAGCCGCTCAACCATTTATTTCAGGCGCAATTTCAAAAACAATTAATCTGCCTAACCACGCTTCTATTGATGATATAAAGAATGCTTTTATGGAATCCTGGAAACTCGGCCTTAAAGCAAATGCTTTGTATAGGGATGGTTCAAAACTCTCTCAGCCACTAAACACTGTCGCTGTCGAAGAATATGAAAGTATCATCGAAGATAAGGAAAATAATGATATTGTAAAGATTGCAGAAAGGATCATTCACCGCTATATTGCAAAGAGAAGGAGATTGCCTGATCGCAGAACTGGTTATACTCAAAAAGCTAAAATAAATGGACAATCTGTTTATATTAGAACCGGCGAGTATGATAATGGTCAGCTTGGTGAGATCTTTATTGATATGCATAGGGAGGGCGCTGCCTTTAGAAGCCTCCTTAACTGCTTTGCTATCGCTATTTCTCTTGGTTTGCAGCATGGCGTTCCACTCGAAGAGTTTGTAGATGCTTTCGTCTTTACTCGCTTTGAACCTAGCGGTATGGTAACTGGCAACGAAAAAATAAAAATGGCTACTTCTGTTATTGATTATATTTTCAGAGAATTGGCCGTTACTTATCTTGGTAGAACAGATCTGGCTCATGTATCCTCTGATGAAGTTAAATCTTCAAATTCTTCTGGACATGGAAGAGCTCCGGAAGAGGAATTTGAGAGTGAAGAGGTCATTAGCGAAAGGATGATTGAGCTCGATAAACAAGATATTAAACTGCCAAAAATAAAAACTGATGCAAAAGCTAAAATTCCAGTTGCTAAACCAAATGGCATGACAACAAAAATCAAAGAGGCTAGAGAAAAGGGCTATACCGGCGATGTTTGCGTAGAATGTGGTAGTATTACTATGGTTCGAAACGGAACTTGCCTTAAATGTATGACCTGCGGTTCTACCTCAGGTTGCAGCTAAAACTTTATTTATTATACTTGCACTTAAAGAGCGAGAGAGAAAGAAACATTTTGTCCTTCTTTCTCTCTCTCTTTGCTGTGTTTTTGTTTGCCCTGCCTTTCTTTTTGTAACTTTTTTTATATTCACTCCTTTTTATACATTATTGCTAATAAAATGCTTAACTGACCTTTTTGAAAATGAAAATATCTTGTTTTTTCGTTGATTTTTTTGCATAAAAGCTATAACTTCACAGTCTTAATTAAGCGATGATATTGGAAACATTAAAACTTATAAAAAAGAATATTGCCCTGAGATGTGACAAGGCAGCAAGGGATATTTCTGAAATTAAAATCATTGCTGTTTCAAAAAATACAGGGCTTAATCTCATCAATCAGGCAATTGATGCCGGAATAGTTGATTTAGGGGAGAATAAGGCTCAGGAACTCTCTGAAAAATTCCCTCTCATAGACAAAAATGTTAATTGGCACTTCCTCGGACATCTCCAGAGGAATAAAGTAAAACAAGTCGTTGAAATCGCAAGTTTGATTCATTCAGTCGATTCTTTAAGACTTGCCGAAGAAATTAATAAACAAGCTCAGAAATGTGGAAAGATTCAGAAAGTTCTCCTCGAAGTGAAGACCTCTGATGAAGCTACAAAATATGGCATAACTGAAGAATCCGAACTTTTGGAAATTGCTTCTTTTTGCCTTAATGCTCCGAATATCGAACTTACTGGCCTTATGACTTTGGCTCCTTTTACAGACAATGAAGAATTAATTAGGAAATGTTTCTCAGATTTACGTAAATTAAAGACTATGCTATGTGAAAACGCTATTACTATAAGTGAGCTTTCTATGGGTATGAGCCATGATTATGAGATCGCTATTGAAGAGGGAGCTACAATGATTCGGCTTGGTACGGCTATCTTTGGACCTAGAGATTATTCTAAAAGCTGGAAGGAACAATGAAACTTTCTCCGCTTAATATTAGAAATCAGCAATTTAATAAGTCCATACGGGGATTTGAACCTGAAGAAGTAGTAGCTTTTCTTGATAAAATTGCAGAGGAGTTCGAAAAGTTAAATAGCGAGAACGACTACCTGAAAAAAGAACTCGATAAGGCTTCTGCTAAGCTGAATGAATATAGAAAAATTGAAAAAAAACTCCAGGATACTTTACTTAATGCGCATGAATCCTCCTCCAAAGCAGCTGAATCTGCAAAAAAACAGGGGAGCCTCATTATTAAGGAAGCTGAAGTAAAAGCTGCTCAAATCCTTGAAAATGCAAAATCTGAAGCCGATGCTATTAGAAGCGCTGTCCTTACATTAAGGGAAGAAAAAAATCTTTTGATTGCAAGACTGAAAGCTTTAGTTACTACTCAGTCAAATTTACTTGAACTCAAAATAGAGAGTATTGAAAAGGAAAAAACCGTTCAAAAACCTCTTCCTGAAGAGGATAAATCAATTGAAAGGGACAAAATAGACATTAATATTGATGGCATTATAGATAAATTATTATGACAGACCTCCTGAAGAAAATAACTGAAACTCTTGGTGTAATTAGAACAAAGACCACAGAGTCTTACGAAATAGGCATTATTCTTGGCACAGGGCTGGGTGCCCTGGTAAAAGAAATTCAGATCGAAGCTGAGATCGACTATGAGGATTTGCCCCATTTCCCGCTCTCAACCGTCGAATCTCATCATGGAAGATTGATCTTTGGGAAGATCAATGGGAAAAGAGTTGTCGCTATGCAGGGCCGCTTTCACTTTTATGAAGGCTATTCTATGCAGCAGATTACATATCCCGTGCGCCTGATGAAGTTTTTAGGTGTAAAGACACTTCTGGTTTCAAATGCTTGCGGTGGTATGAACCCTCTCTTCAAACGAGGGGATATAATGCTTATGGTTGACCATATCAACCTTTTGGGAGATAATCCACTAATTGGGATAAATGAAGATGAGTTAGGCCCCCGTTTCCCTGATATGAGCGAGCCTTATAACCTTGAACTTATTAACCTTGCCGAACAAATAGCTCTGGATTTAAAGATTAAGGTTCAGAAAGGTGTTTATGTTGCTGTTCCGGGTCCAAACCTGGAAACTAAAGCAGAATATAGATTTCTCCGCCAAACCGGAGCTGATGTAGTTGGTATGTCTACTATCCCAGAAAATATTGTTGCCAATCATATGGGTATGAAAGTCTTAGGCTTTAGCATTATTACTGACGAATGCTTCCCCGAGGCATTAAAACCAGTTAATCTTCAGGAAATCATTGCCTCTGCTATGGAAGCAGAACCTAAAATGACGCAAATTATGAAAGAAGTAATAAAAAAATTATGAGCGAAAAAAGGAAAAATATTTATTTCCTGACACCTGTACTTCTGGCTGTCTTTATGTTTGCATCGAATTTTTTGAATACTCAGTTATTTAAGTTCGGTGAACTAAACTTTGCAGTCTGGTTCGTTCTTTCTGTTTTTTCCTTCGCTTGTGGCTGGCTTATTGACAAAACCCTTAACTGGAAGTTTGGTGGACGAATTGTATTTGCTGTTACTGTTGCTACAACAATTATTAGCGTGGGATTGATTAGTTTCTTTAGAGAATATTTTGGCACAAGTGACCTTTTAACTGAAAACCTTATTATCTATAGCCTTAGAAATGTGGTCCTTGGCTGTATGGGCTTTTTCGGTATGTCTGTTGCTGAGGTAATTTTAATGCAAAAACAGCTGGCAAATAATGAACAAGTCCTTGATGCTTATGATAAAATGGTCCTGAGCGCTAAAAGAGAAGCTGAGCTGGAATTGAGGGAAACTAGAGTTAAAGCTGACCTTTTAATTAAAGAGGCCGAATTTCAAGCTAAAAAAGCTCTTGAGAAAAAAGAGAAAATCGAAAGAGAATTAAAAGAATTTATACAAATTGAAAAAGAACTTATAAAAAAATATGAGGATAAATAGCTCACTCATTGTCTTGAACATTGATTAAGCTCATTGTCCTTTAATTATTAAAGAATAAATTTATTTAACAAGATAAAGTAGTTAAGAACAGCTATGTTTAAGCAGAACCCAGAAAAAATTAATTATTCGGAAATTGAAGAAAGAATCTTAGCCTTTTGGCGTGAAAACGATATCTTTGCAAAGAGTATCACTTCTAGAAGTGATTCAAAACCTTTTACTTTCTATGAAGGCCCTCCTACGGCTAATGGTAAACCTGGTATTCATCATGTAATGGCCAGAACATTAAAGGATCTGGTATGCCGCTATAAAACTCAGCAGGGCTATCAGGTACATAGAAAAGCTGGCTGGGATACTCATGGACTCCCGGTTGAAATTGAAGTCGAAAAACAGCTTGGCATTAAAAATAAAAGCGAAATTAAAGACTACGGCGTAGATAAATATAACAAGGCCTGCAGAAATTCGGTCTTTACCTATACCGACCTCTGGGAAAAAATGACTACCCGTATGGGTTACTGGATTAGACTTGATGATGCTTATGTGACATGTACAAATGAATATATTGAATCTGTTTGGTGGGCACTTAAAACTTTATTTGACAAAGGACTTATTTATAAGGATTATAAGGTCGTCCCTCAGGATCCAAAGTCTGAAACTGTGCTTTCTTCACATGAACTTGCCTTAGGCTATAGGGAAACTAAGGATCCTTCTGTTTACATTGTTATGAAATTAAAGGACTCTCTTCTTACCAAAGAAGGTACTACATATTTCTTAGTTTGGACTACAACACCCTGGACACTTATTTCAAACGTTGCTCTTGCTGTCGGACCTGAAATTGAATATGTTAAAATTCGCCTTAAAGATGAGTACCTCATACTCGCTAAATCACGCCTTTCTGTAATAGAAGGGGAATATGAGATTGTGGCAGAGTATAAGGGGAGCGATCTTGCAGGACAGGAATACGAACAGCTATTTAACTACGTCACTCCTAACAAAAAAGCTTTTTATGTTATTGAAGCTGACTTTGTAAGTACTGAAGATGGTTCAGGCATTGTTCACATTGCCCCTGCCTTCGGTGCTGATGACTATGAAGTATCTAAAAAATATGGCCTTCCTATGCTTCAGCCTGTTACTCGTGGCGGCCTTTTTACTGAACAGGTTACTGATTTTGCTGGAAGATTCGTCAAAGAGGCTGATAAGGATATCATAATTAAACTCAAGGAAATGGGCAGACTTTTTAAGAAAGAGACCATTACACACTCTTATCCTTTCAGCTGGCGCCATCAGGATGTCCCTATTATTTATTATGCACGTGAGTCTTGGTTCATTAAGACAACTACAATTGCAGATAAGATGGTTGAGCTTAATAAGAAAATTAACTGGTTCCCTCCTGAAGTTGGTAGTGGAAGATTTGGTAACTGGCTTGAGGAAAACAAAGACTGGGCACTTTCGCGTGATAGATTCTGGGCTACTCCATTGCCAATTTGGATTAGCGATGATGGAGAAATGTTCGCAATTGGAAGTATTGAGGAACTTAAAGATGGCTTTATTGAGAAAGATGGAAAAAGAATTCCTCTTAGCCAATTAGATAGTATTGACCTACATAAGCCTTTCGTTGATGATGTCTTGTTTGAAAGAAATGGTAAGATCTTCAAAAGAACTCCTGAACTTATTGACGTTTGGTTTGATTCTGGTTCTATGCCTTTTGCTCAGTATCATTATCCATTCGAAAACAAGGAATTATTTGAAAGTAACTTCCCGGCAGATTTTATTTGCGAGGGAATTGACCAGACCCGCGGTTGGTTTTATACTCTTCATGCAATTTCAACAATGCTCTTTGAAAATGTCGCCTACAAAAACGTCATTGTAAATGAGCTCATTCTTGACAAGCAGGGACTAAAAATGTCCAAGTCAAAGGGTAATACTGTTGATCCTTTCCAACTCTTTGATAAGTATGGCGCCGATGCTACACGCTGGTATCTTGTTACTACAAGTCCACCTTGGAAACCAACTCTTTTTGACGAAGAAGGAATTCTTGAGGTTCAAAGGAAATTTTTTGGTACATTAATTAATACATATTCTTTCTTTGCTTTATATGCTAATATAGATAACTTTAGCTTTTCCGAGGATTTGATTCCTTATAGCGAAAGACCCGAAATTGACAGATGGATTATTTCGAAATTGAGTTCCGTTATTTCAGAATATGAACAACTGATGAATAGCTACGATGTAACTCGCGCTGCTAGGCTTGTTTCTTCCTTTACTATTGATCAGCTGTCAAATTGGTATGTAAGACGTTGCAGAAGAAGGTTCTGGAAATCAGAGATGAATAGAAACAAGCTTTCAGCTTATCAGACCTTATATGAATGCCTTGTTACTATTTCTAAACTTACTGCTCCATTTGCACCTTTTGTTTCTGAAGAGATTTATCAGAATCTGAATAAGGCTACTGGAAAAGAAAATTTTGAGTCAGTACATCTTTCGGAATTCCCTAAACCTTCTTATTTTGAAAGAGCACTAGATGAAAAGATGGATGTTGCCCAGCGTGTCGTTTATCTTTCTCGCTCTATGAGGGCTAAGTCAAATTTGAAAGTTAGACAGCCTCTTAGTAAAATTATGGTTGCCGTTGATAAATCTAGAAGAGATGCTGTTTTGAAAATGCAGGATGTTATTTTAGAGGAAGTTAACATTAAAGATTTAGTTGTCCTTGAAGATGATGCAGAAATTGTCAATAAATCAGCAAAACCAAATTTTAAGTCGATTGGACCAAAATTTGGTAAAAAAGCTAACCCTGTGGCAAATGCTATTAGAGGATTTGGAAAGGCTGAGATTAACAAACTTGAAAAAGGAGAAGAGCTCCTAATTAGTCTGAACGATGAAGAAATTAAAATTACTCCTAGTGACGTTGAAATAGTTAGCTCTGAGATTGAAGGCTGGCTCGTTGAATCTGAAGAAGGAGTAACTGTCGCTATCGATACAGAGCTCAGTAGTGCCCTTCTTGAAGAAGGCCTTGCTAGAGAGTTTGTTAACAGGGTTCAGAATATGAGAAAAGATGCAGGTTTTGAAGTAACTGATAGAATAACTATCGGTTTCAAAGCAAATGAAGAACTTTCAAAAGCTATTAGCTCTTTTAAGGACTATATTGCCAATGAAACCTTAGCTGATAATGTTATTACTAATTCTGATTGTGAGGGCTTCACTCAGGATTGGGAAATAGGCGATTACAAATGCACCATTAGTATAAAAAAGATGGAATCGTAGTATATATTTCTTATTGAAATAGGAGGCCTAAAATGGCAACTAAATCGGCAAAAAAAACAACTAAGAAAACTGTTCCTGCAGCAAAAAATACTGCAACAAAAAAGAGTGCTGCTAAAAATATTACCGCTAAAAAAACTACTGCAAAAAAAACAGATAAGAAAGTTGCAGCTAAAACAGCGGTAAAGAAAGATTTGGAAAAGGAGAAACCTAAGAAGAATATTGCTCAAATTAAATCTAAGGAAACTATGAAAAAGGGGATAGAGAAAAAAACTGAAGCTAAATCGAAAAAGGAGCTGCTTTCTAAAGAGGAACCTAAAAAAGCTGCAACTAAAAAAAGTGAAGTCAAAAAGGCAGGGGTTAATAAAATTGAGGACCATTTCGTAGATGAACAATCAGTAACAAATGCTCCTCTTGAGGAAAAACAGACTGAGACTGTTCTACAACAGCAAAAAGAGGACATCCATTCCAAAGAGGAAAATTTTAAAAAAGCTGATGCTCATCATGAGCATACTGTAGTTGAGGTCACTTCACCAAAGAAGAATATTCGTAAAGTTAAAGGATATAGCAAAGAGGACCTTGAATATTTTAAGAAAATTATTCTCGATAAAAGAAATGAAATTATTGAACAGCTTCAGAATTTGCGCGAACAAATGATGGATCCTACTACTGGTCAATATGTTAACGAAAATTCACCTTACTCTTTACATATGGCCGAGCAGGGAACAGATGCCATGGAAAGAGAGAAAATTTTCCTGTGGGCTCAAAGAGAAAATAAATTCCTTGGCTACCTCGATGATGCTTTGCATAGAATTGAAAATGGAACCTATGGAATTTGTATTGAATGTATTGATGAACCACAATACCTTTGCCCTACTTGTCCTTTGATTTCCAAGGAAAGATTAGCTGCTGTTCCTCATAGTCAGCTCTGTCTTCCTGTTAAACAAAAACAAGAAAAGAAGTAGACTTTTTTTAACATTCATCTGAGTTTTACTTGAGAGTACTTTTTCTTTCTCTGTTTGTAGTTCTGGCAGATCAGATTTCGAAATTATGCGTCAAAGGGTTTTCGATCCCTTTTCTAAAAATACATATAGATGGGATGAGTTATGCCGAAACACATAACTTCTTGGGTTCCTTTTTAAGGATTACTTTTGTTGAAAACCCTGGGATGGCATTCGGAATCGGTCTTGGAGTAACTTCAAAATTGTTTCTTTCTTTGTTTTCTGCTTTTGCTAGTGTAGGCATTGTCTATTACTTATATAAAGTTAGAAATGAGAGATTGATCCTAAGAATTGCTTTGGCTCTTATTCTTGCTGGAGCTATCGGTAATTTTATCGACAGAGCTTTCTATGGCATCTTTTTTGGCTATGCTCCTGTTTTTTTTGGCAAGGTTGTAGATCTGTTTGAATTTAACTTCTATCCTGTCAATCTATTTGGCTTTATTATTGACCGCTTCCCGATTTTTAATATTGCTGATGTTGCCGTTACTTTTGGCGTTTGCTTGCTACTTTTTTTTAGCAGAAAGGAAACACCTCAAATGCAGCAGAACGATTCTGCTGGTACTATTGTTCTGGAAAATGATTCTGATGTGAAAAAAGACGAAGAAAACTGAGAGTATTGAATTTTGCGAGTATTATTTATTTCCTTATTTATTCTGATCGTTGATCAGATAACAAAATTGATTGTTAAAGGCTTTTCTATTCCATTCCTTAATATTCATCATAGAGGAATGTTATATGGAGATAAACACGATGTTTTGGGCCAGATTTTAAGATTTACTTATATAGAAAATCCCGGAATGGCTTTTGGCATTGATCTGGGTATTAACTCTAAACTGTTCTTATCGCTCTTTTCTATTGCTGCTAGTATTGCCATAATCTACTATTTGTTCAAAATTAGAAAAGAAAGCCTGACACTCAGGATATCATTGGCTATAATTTTAGGCGGCGCAGTTGGTAATCTGATCGACCGCGTTTTTTACGGCGTCTTCTACGGCTATGCACCTCTTTTTTTCGGTAAGGTTGTTGATTTTATTGACGTGGATTTCTTTGACATTCATTTCCTTGGCTATACTTATGACCGCTGGCCTGTCTTTAACGTTGCAGATATGGCTGTCTCTATTGGTGTTATACTTCTTCTTATCTTTTCAAGCACACAAAAAAGTCTTATTCCTGGTTCAAATACCAATGAGTCTTCTAAGCTTACAAGCCAACAGGAAGACCTTAAATAAGCATGTCTAATATTATAAGCGAAAAAAAACTCAGGTTTGAAGTTCCTGCCGGAAAAAAGAAGGAGAGAATTGATACTTTCCTTACTAACCTTATTGAAAATGCCACCAGGTCTAAAATACAAAAACTAATTGATGCCGAGTATGTTAAGGTTAATAGCACCTCTGTCAAGCAAAACTATAAGGTAAATCCATTTGATATTGTTGATGTAACAATCCCAATTGCTCCAAGACCAGAAGATACTGAAGCTGAAGATATTCCTCTTGATATAATCTATGAGGATGAATTCCTGATTATTGTAAATAAACCTGCTGGTATGGTTGCCCATCCTGCTTATGCAAACTATACAGGTACACTCGTTAATGCTTTACTTCATCATACACAAAAACTTAGCAGCGTAAATGAAGCTGGAAGACCTGGCATAGTGCACAGAATTGATAAGGATACAAGCGGCATTCTTGTCGTAGCAAAAGACGACTTTACTCATGCTAAACTTGCTGAACAATTTTCTAAACATACAATTGAAAGGGAATACTGGGCTGTGTGTTGGGGCATTTTCCCAGAAAAGGAAGGGGAAATAAATAGAAATATTGTACGCAGCAAGACTGATAGAAAAAAGTTTTGGGTTAGCGATTTTGAGGGGAAAAAAGCTATAACTTATTACTCTGTTTTAGAAGAGTTTGAGTTTACTTCTCTTGTGAAACTAAAACTGAAAACAGGCAGAACTCACCAGATAAGGGTGCATATGTCATCACTTAATCATCCGGTCTTTGGCGATGTTACTTATGGCGGAAATAAAATTGTCTATGGAACAAATCTTCCAAAAATGAAATCCCGGATCGATAACCTTCTTGAAATAATGCCCCGGCAAGCTTTGCATGCGAAAACTCTTGGCTTCTTTCACCCGCATTCAGGCCAGTTTATGAGGTTTGACTCTCCTTTGCCTGAAGACTTCACTAAACTTATTGAAAAACTAAAGAGTTAATTTTGTGCTTTTTCCCACGAGGCAACTGCCTCTTCAAATGGCAGTAGTGCTCTGGGGATAGCTCCATGCATATATGAGATTAATACACCATAGTTTACTATGGGAACATCAAGTAATCTTGCCTGGTTTATTCTCATCTGCATTGCCTTGCGTGTCATCATACACCCACCACAATGAACAATCAGCTTGTAATCTGTAAGATTTTCAGGGAAGTCTTCTCCATTTTTTACTTCTATCTGTAGATCTTTTTGTGTATGAAGCCTTAACCAGCGAGGTATCTTTACCTTTCCAATGTCATCTTCTTTTGCATGATGCGAACATGCTTCTGCAATTAGTACTTTGTCTCCGCTCTCAAGCTCTTCTACTCTTTTTAACCCATTTACAAACTCAGGAAGATCACCTTTATGACGAGCCATTAGTATGGAAAATGTCGTAAGTGCTATACTTTCATCTACATCTGCCGCTACTCTCATTATTGCCTGACTGTCGGTAACAACTAATTTGGGAGATCCCTTTATCTTATTTAGAGCAGAACGCAGTTCTTTATCTTTTGTTACTATACAGATAGTATCTTCATCTAAGGCTTCTCTTATTGTCTGTACCTGGGGCAGTATTAGCCTTCCTTTAGGAGCCCCAAGATCAATTGGGACTACCAGAACAATCAGGTCCCCTTGTTTTACTAAATCGCCTATTAAGGGTGGTTCAACTTCAATAGGTATTAGTTTGGAGACCTTTTCTTTTAAATCTCTTATTCCATAATTGTCTTTACAGGATACCTTAAAATATCTTACCTTTAAGCTCTCCATTTCTTCGATGAGCTTGGTGTTAATTCCAAGATCAAATTTGTTTATAACAACAACGTATCCTATTCCAAGCTTTTTAAGATATTCAAATAGATTTTTTTCCTTTTCCGTTAGACTCTCAGATGCATCTAAAACTACAACGGCAAAATCTGCTGAAGAAAGTACCTTTATTGTTTTGTTTATCCTTTTCTCGCCTAATTCTCCTACGTCATCAATGCCTGCTGTGTCTATTAGTACTACAGGTCCAAACGGTAATAGTTCCATGGCTTTTTTTACCGGATCAGTTGTTGTCCCTGGAACTTCACTTACTATGCAAAGGTCCTGCCCGATAAATGCATTTACTAGAGAAGACTTTCCAGCATTTCTCTTCCCTATAAAAACTATATGTGTACGTTCGGATTTTGGCAGGCTATTCAATCTTTACACCCAGTTCTCGTGAGACAATACTATATAGCTCAGTTTCACTTATTAGTTTACTTTCAAGCAGCGCATTTATAAAAGATAGATTGTTTGATGCTGCATATTTTACTATCTCTTCAATTGTTTCATAGCCATATTCCTTTATAAATGAAGCCGCCAGGGCTGATGAGGAGATAAGGTTCTGAGTACATCTTTCTTTATTTGCCGTTATACCTATTATGCATTTTTCTGCAAGCCTGTGGTTCGTATTCTTCAGAAGCTCTAAGGACTTCAGGAAAATGTGGCTTATCATTGGTAAGAAAGGATTTAATTCCAAATGCCCTTGTGAGATCAAATTTGAAACAATAACATCATTCCCTTTTATGAGCTCACATATCTGTATTGCGTGCTCTAGTATCACAGGATTTATTTTCCCTGGCATTATTGACGAACCGGCCTGCACAGCAGGTACATCAATTTCTCCAATTCCACCTTTGGGACCAGAAGACATAAAACGAAGATCATTGCAAATCTTTATGATGCTTGTTGCTCCGGCTTTTACCAGACCGTGAACTTCCGCAAAAACATCTAGGTTTTGAGTTACATCTATCAGGTCCTCACCCTTTGCAATAGGTAAACCTGTAATTTTCTTCAGTATACTATTTACATTTAGAACATAATTCTTTGTAGCTGTTACCGAATTCCCAATTGCTGTTCCTCCCATATTGACAGATCTTAAACGTTCCTCTGCATTATATAGCCTCCAACGATCTCTTGAAACCGCCTGAGCATATGCTCCAAATTCCTGCCCAAGAGTTATTGGAACTGCATCCTGAAATTCTGTCCTTCCTAGCTTTAATATTCCCTTAAATTCATTCTCTTTCTGCTGAAAAGCATTCTGAAGCTTTTCAAAGGATTCGGTCAGTTCTCGTAAAAGATAGATCGATGCTATCTTAAAGGCTGTGGTATATGTGTCGTTTGTAGATTGCGACATATTAACCGTATCAAGCGGATGAATTAGTCCATAATCTCCAGGCTGCTTATCCATTAGTATAAGAGCTGAATTTGCTATTATTTCGTTTATGTTCATATTCAGCGATGTACCGGCTCCACCTTGGTACGGGTCAACAATTACTTTGCCGTAAATTGAATCACTTTCTTTTATGATTGCTAACTCAGTTTCTTCCAAAAGCAGGTCAATTGCTTCCTTTATCGCATCAAATTTCTCTTTAAATAACAAACCACACTTGTAATTTGTCTCTGCTGCAGCTGATTTTACTAGCAGATATGCTTTTATTAAATAGGGGTTGACTTTTTCATTAGATGACGGGAAATTTAAATAACTTCTATACGAGTGTATTCCATAAAGAGCATCATCAGCTATCTCAAGTTCTCCCAACGAATCTTTTTCTATACGCATATTATAAATCTGGCACTTTTATTTATTAATCAAAATTTACTTTACAAATATAGTAAAAGAAATTAAAGGAATCTTGCAAAGAAAAGAGTAGAAAAAAGGGGCTATCTCTGAGGAATTTGCTTTATCAGAAATAGCCCCAATATTGTGAAGTGCTTGTTCTTGTTGTATAAAAAAGGTATTGAAAATTTCAAATACTATTTGACAAGAAGCATCTTTTTTACCATCTCAAAGTTGCCAGCTGTTATCTTATAATAATATACACCTGAGGAGTATCTGGATGCATTCCAGCTTACACTGTAATTACCCGCTGCCAAATATCCATTATGAAGTGTTTCAATTTCGTTTCCAATGGCATCATAAACTCTTATTGCAACGTTTCCTGCCTGCGCAATTGAAAACTTTATCTGTGTCGTCGGGTTGAACGGATTTGGATAGTTCTGGCTCAAACTATAAGATACAGGAACTCCTTTTAGCGCTTCGACACTTGTTGGAGTAAAATTGGTAATTGCATCAACCAACAGTTGCTGTACAAGCTTTGTGTTGTGAATTCCATGACTTCCTTCTGCTTGTGCTGCAAGTAAATTGTAATTTGCCTGCTTGAAAGACAAGGTAGCTGAATCTGCTTTTGAAGCACCCTTTAGCTTTGTTGCAAGGGCATTCATCAAACTATCTGTTTTTGTCTGCATTCCACGATAATCAAACTGTTTTGCATGATTTGAAGTGTCGACTTTTGAAGTATAGTCTGTATGACATACCATGCAAGCCTTTGGATTTGGAGAAAATGTGTGCCCTACAACTGCTTTCTTCGTGATGTTGTTGTATGGATCTGTATGCATATGGCAAACCATGCATCTTAATTTGTCTTCCAGTCCCTTAGTCTTTAGGAAATTGGTATCTGAGACAACAGTGGGATGTGCAGAATTCTGATATGTTGTACCAGGATAATGGAAACCGAAGTTCTTTCCAGAAAATATCTCTGAAGTTGCATGATGTGGCGCTACGTTTACATCGACTGAATCTATCTCTGCATTGTGACATTCATCACAAATTACGGCCTTATTTGTCGAAGCAAATCTTAATTGGAAATCATTCTTCCTGCTGTGTGGATCGTGACAAGTTGCACATGTAATTGGTGTAATATCGGCTCCGGTTACAAGTAGTGTGTCTCTATAGGCCGATGGATTACTTATATAAAGGACAAAACTTTGAGCTACATGACATCTTACACATGCTTTGTTATTTACAACAAAAGATGACTGTGTCGACTTTGCGTGTCCTGATAATTTCCATTCCTCAAAAAATGGATCATGATCACCTTGATGACAACTGCCGCAAACGGCTGCCGAATAGCTAGGCTTGTTTGTCGTACCAAAACCCCAGTGTGTGGAGCTTAGCTGCCCTGTGCTTGCATCTCCCATTGGTCCATGACAAGCTTCACAGCCTACGTTCTTTACAAGATTCCATTTTGTTTGATCAGTTATCACATAATTTGGTTTTTTTGTCGTATCTTTAGTTACAAACTCATCTGCTCCTCTGTTCGTTAGAGCTGGATCCCAGCCAGTATTATGACATTGTAAACAGTCATAACCATAAAAGGCATTTTGCGCTGAAATCGAATCATGTGCAACTGCATGCAATGTGCCTTTCCAACTGTCGAATGTAGGCTTTTGTGCTGCAGCTCCTCCGGCTGTATGGCAAGTGCCGCAGGCTGCAGCTCCAATATAAACATTATTGCTTTGCCCGTAAGTAATTTGAATTGCTGCAAATGTTATCAGTAAAATTAGTAGTATAATTTTCCCTTTCATATAGTTTCTCCCTTATTTGCTTAACATTGAATATATTTAACTGAAAATGAGTAAACTAAAAAAATGAAAGAACCATTAACCGATTTTGATAAATCTGAAATAAACACTTACTTTTTTTTGCTTTTCCTTGTTTTTAAAAGCTATTAGTTGCTTTTGTTTTGTGACTGATGAATTTACTTTTAACATAATTTGATTTCCTCTAACTGTCGAGTCTAAATAATTTTGACCCAATGTTGAGAAAAAAGTCAAGATTGAAGAGTAAAAACTCTGATTGTGAAAACTATTTTCTGGAATAATTCTTAATTTTGTATTATTCATTTATTGCCTCTGTCTAGACAGCATCTGCTTTAGTAGCATTTGCATCTAAAGGGCAGTAGCCCCTGAAGACTCGAAGTTGTTTGTTTTGCACATTTTCTTTAGTTATTTTTGCTCGAAATAAAGTAGGACACTATCTAAATGCTCATTTATAACACATTAACTAGAAAGAAAGAAGAGTTTATTCCTATACACGAAGGCCAGGTCAGTATGTATGTTTGCGGACCTACGGTCTATGACCTGTTTCATATAGGAAATGCCAGGTCCTTTATAATGGCTGATATTATAAGACGCTATCTTGAGTTCAAGGGATTTAAGGTTAAGTTTGCAATGAATTTAACCGATATAGATGATAAAATTATTAAAAAATCGAATCAGGAAAATATTGAGGCAAAGGCGGTTGCAGAAAAATATATTTCGGCGTTTCTCGAAGATTCATTAAAACTGAATATTAAAAGAGCTGATCTTTATCCGAAGGCTACTGAACATATTAATGACATTATCGGCCTTATCAAAGATCTGGAAGAAAAGGGCTATGCTTATAATATCGATGGAAACGTATTCTATGATGTAAGTAAGTTTTTCGGTTACGGAAAACTTAGCGGGAAAAAAACAGATGAACTTGAATCTGGCGCCCGAATTGAAATAAATGAGGAAAAGAAAAATCCACTTGATTTTTCTTTGTGGAAAAAAGCTAAAATTGGAGAACCTTCTTGGGAAAGTCCATGGGGAAAGGGTAGACCTGGTTGGCATATAGAATGTTCAGCAATGAGTATGAAACATTTAGGGGAGACCTTAGATATTCATGCCGGGGGAAGTGACCTGATCTTCCCACATCATGAAAATGAGATCGCTCAAAGTGAAGCTCACTCGGGTAGAAAATTTGTTAATTACTGGATGCATTTTGGTTTCCTTAATATCCAAAATGAAAAAATGTCTAAATCTTTGGGCAATTTCTTTACTGCTAGAGACGTTTTGTCGAAATTCTCTGCCGAGACTATTAGACTTTTCTTTGCACAGACTCACTATGCCGGCCCTTTGAACTTTAGTGAAGAGCTCTTGACTGCTGCTGGAAAAGGACAGGAGAAAATTGTCAATCTGGTCGAAAGGGTCAACCAATTGCTTAGCTCTGACAAAGCAGGACAAAGCACAAATAGTTCTTCCCAAGCGGATTTTAATTCCTTTAGAGAATCTTTTGTTTCAGCTATGGATGATGATTTTAATACTCCTCAGGCTACAGCTGTCATTTTTGATTTTGTTAAGGAAGCTAACAGGATTATTGATGAAAATCCAAATTTGGATAAGGCTTTCTTAGAGAAAATTCTTGAATTTTTAAGCTCAACTGCACAGGATGTTCTAGGTATATTAAACCTTAATTCTGTTGGGAATGATAATGGTAAATCACTTGAAAATGATCTAATTGAACTTTTGATAAGGCTAAGGTCAAAAGCTAAAATAGAGAAAAATTACAAGCTTTCTGATGAAATTAGGGATGAACTAAAGAAAATTGGTGTTGTCCTTCAGGATCAGAAAGAAAAGACAATTTATAAGAAAGTTAAAACTGATGCCTAAAAAAAAGGACTGGTTATAATCCTGTGAATTCCAGATTTGCCCTGTTGTTGATAATCGCTGCTGTTTCTGTTTTGCTTGCATTCTTACTCTGGCAATACATTTTTAATGTCTATGAAGTAAGTTTTAAGGTATCTGCGCAAAACTTATATGCCGATAGTAAATCAACTGTTAGAATTGAGGCTGTCCCATTGAACGCTTTTGGTATCAGGGCCCCCTTTAGAAGATCCTCCTGCGCCTTTGAACTGCTCGAAGGTAAGGATTTGGTGAGCATTACACAGGTTTTTCCTGAAAAGGGGATCATTGTTCTTCAGGCAGGCGACAAGCCAGGTAAGGTTGTCCTTAAAATTAAAACAAGATATTCTCTTTGGCCGGCTTTGATCGAAATTTCGGTCATCCCGGCTTTGGCCTGATTAATGTTTTTCTTGAACATAGAGTACCATTATTTACTCCACCATTTTGCGTTTTGCTGAATTTGCACAGAATAAACATAACCTTTGTTTTCCGGTTCTTTGAATTCTGAACACAAAGTGTAGCAAATAGTGTACATCTTAGTCCATTCTTTTGTACACCTGTATGCCAGTTATGCATCGGTTTTTCCCCTTTTTAGGGGAATAAAAAGGGCATATAAATTGTTTGATTTTAAATAAATAGAACTCTATGAGGTACATATGAAAACGCTAAAATTCTTTACGTTTCTTATGATTTTGCTGTTGGGTGCAAGTTTTTACGGCTGTTATACTGAATTGGCCTCTCGCCCCGACAGACATTCAAGAACCCGCTACAAAGATTATGACCGTATACAGGATACGGCAAGATATGACGATAGGTATTCTGATGAGTATTCTGACCAGGATACAAATTATTATGCTGATGATGGTAACTATGATAATGACGGGACTACAAACAATTATTATTATGGAGATTATCGCCCTTTTTATAGGAGATATTACTGGGGCTATCACCCAGGATTTTCTATAGGTGTTGGTTGGGATTTCTACGACCCTTATTGGTATGACAATTACTGCTATTTTGACCCATATTGGGGCTACTATAACTATCCAATTTTTTCTAGACCTTACTGGGGATATTATTCTTATTGGGGCTATCCTTATTATTACTACGGCGGTAACTATACTAAATCTCGTAATTATGGATTTACTCGCCTTAGAAATAATGACGGCAGTCGTGGAATTGGTTCGGTTAGAACTAGAGATTTAATTAGTGGTGGAAGAAATCGTGCAATCTCAACTAGTACAGTCCCCGGCCGTGACAGGCTTTATAAGACTGGAGGAACCTCTGGCTCAGATACAAGAACAGGCAGAACAACTGCAAGAACTATCGATAGG
>JAUZPB010000219.1 GCA_030706145.1 Bacteroidota bacterium | reverse complement strand
ATTGAAATAATAAAAAGCCTTGTGGTTCACAACAATAATAACCTTGAAGAACTTAAGCTTACGATTAAAAACCTTTCCGAATGGGTTGATGCATATATAACAGACACATTTGACCCTGAGACAGGTGCCTCGGGTGCAACAGGGAAAACTCATGACTGGAGCATAAGTAAAGAGCTAGTAAGGATCTCCCCTAAACCTGTCATAATTGCAGGTGGGCTTAATCCGGATAACGTCAGAAAAGCTATACTTGAGATCCGCCCATCTGGTGTAGATGTCCATACAGGAGTAGAAGCTCCCGATGGAAGAAAAAGCCCTGAGCTTGTCAAAAGGTTTATTGAAGAATCAAAGCTTGCCTTTTCACAGCTGAAATAATTGTTATAATTCCTTTTCTAATTCGGGAATAGTAAGCGGCTTGCCAATTATCTGCTTATTTCCGTTTAGAAGGAACATAGTCGGGGTGGCATAAATAAAATAGTCTGATGCGGCTTTTCCAGTCCACCCCTTCAAATCTGAAACGTTTATCCATGTAAGATCATTCTTCTTTATAAAATCCTGCCACTCTGTTTTATTATCATCCAGTGAAACAGCCAATACTTCAAGTCCGCCTGTTTTATATTTTTTGTAAAGGCTGCTTAACTCAGGTATCAGTTTTTGGCAGTGTTCGCACCAGCTGGAATAAAATACAACAAGTATTTTCTTTGCAGATATTTTTGCCAGATCAATTTCCTTTCCTGAGCTGTCGGGAAGTATGATATCTGGAGCAATTGAGTTCAAAGACAGAGTTCCTGCCTTTTCAATTCTTTTATGCAGCAGGTCACCGCCAGATGGATCGGCACATACATCATCTTTTATTAAATAAGCATTCCCTGCATTATCAGCTGCATTGTCCTTAATGCATCTTATGCTGAATCCATAACTTTTATCGTCTGCTGTAAGATTTATAACGTTATAATAGACTCCAAGATACATATTCTGTGCATTCATTGCATTAAGGTCCGAAGAAGTCCAGAAGCCTGATGTACCACCTGTACTGTAGAACTGCCCATTTGCGAAGCGGTCGCCTGCAAGGAGGGCTGAAAATCCAGAAGCGTTTGTTCCCTTTCCACCCTCACGACCCTGATCTTCCCTTTTTAGTTTATTCCCATCATTATTTACATAAGAAGATCTTACCAGAGTCTCAAATTCAGAGATTGATGGAATATGCCAACCGTCCGGACAAATCCCCTGTACGCGGCCATCACTTACTTTATACTTTAGAGCCTCAGCCCACTGATACAATCCTCCATAAGTTGTGCAGCTTAAAGGGTTATTATCATAGCAGTACTTTTCAATTGCATCGTTATTTGTCTGGTCAAGAGAAGCGTTGATCATAGTGCCGACATCCAGGTTTTCCCTTAGCCAGCACTGACTTCCAACCTGAACAGTATTGTATGCATTACCGGCATATGTAATAACAGGCACTCCAGGGCATGGATTACCTTTAGTTTCTGTATTTATCATTACATTGCCAAGATCAAGTGAGCTGCCTGAAAAAAGCGGTAAGTCATAGTAGCTGTTTGTATTTATATCATAGCCTGAAATAACAAGGCTGTCCAGCTTAATACCGGATGCAAGGTTTATATCTGATGATGCCTTTTGAAGAGATTGTGTGCTGCCATCCGGAAGATTTGCTAAAGCCGGGCCCGCTGCCATTGCATTTAAATGCTGAGATCCATATAAAAGAAGCAGCTTTCTCTTTACTGTAAATTTATTGTCTATATTTATCCTGGCTATATAGATGCCGTTTGGCAGTCCATTTAACTCCAGGTCTACAAAGTTTGTCCCCGGATTAAATGCCCTTTCAAACGACCTGTCAAGTTCCTGCCCCAGAACATTAAACAGTTCAACTTTGACATTACTTGTATAAGGGAGAGTAATATTTATTCTTGTCTTTGGATTAAATGGGTTCGGGTAATTATTTGAAACAGAAAAGCCTTTTGGCAAAAATGGGTCATCTTTCTGTACCCCGGTAATATTAGAAAACGCAAATGACCCGTCTGATGCCGAAGTCGTTGTAAAAACGGAAGATCCTGAATATAGATTAAGTATAAGCTGAGAAATAGCTTCCCCTTTTATATTTACAGCTTTCCCTATGACAGTCTGTGAAGATAAAAATCCAGGAAGCAAAAATATTATTAAAAGCAGTAGATGTTTCTTCATAAGGTCTCCTCATTTAGTAATGCAATCGTTGACTTTTTCGGGCCGCTTTATTCGGATCATTTTGTTCTTTTTCAGGTTGTAAGGATAAAGAATATTGGCAAGAAATTCAATAGCATAGTAGAATGAACTAACTCATTTTATTTCAAGCCGTTAACTTTGATTTGTTTGTTACTACAGCAACAAACAGTAAACAACCCGCTCACTATTTCAGACTCATCTGTACAATATTAGCCACCTACTTACAAAGCAAAGTTTGATTTTAGTTTATTTTAGGCATCTAAACTATTTACAATTCTGGTATGAAATTGGATGAGTAATAAATGAATTATTATTAGGGCAAAGAAAATGAACAAATTGACTATTGACACATTTCTTTATGTAAGTGATTTCGAACTGACAACGTATAGAATTTTGGACAGCCTTAAAAACTATACACAGGAATTCAACAAAAACAGATTATATCCCGGTCTATCTGAACTTATTGAGCTTAATTTAGCTCTTAAGGATGTTGACGACTCAAATCTTAATGATATATATATTGAGAACTATAATCGTCCCTCTCACAGTAGTGAGAACCTTATGATCGAGACTGTAGAGATCACAGATGAGTATATAGAAGAGGTTGTAAACTTAATTGAATGGGCAAAACCACTCATACGCGAAAAGATAGATGAAGGGAAAATTCTTTACGAATTCGTCAAAAAGAACATAAATATTGAAGAAATAGGGGTAGCTGACTCCTGTAAGGAGGAAGGCTATATACTAGTCCCTGATAATAAATTTGAAGCTGTTCAGCTCTTAAGATATGATATTACATTAACCTCAAATGGGAAGAAACAGCAGAGAAAGCTTAATACAAGATTCCTTCAAAACATAGATAAAATTTATTTAGATAATGCTCCGCAGGATACTGTTATGGAGTTGTTCAGAGATTATGCTGATATGCCAACCTCACCTACATTTATCTGCACAACAGAGCTTGATTTTCCATTTTCAGAAACAATTCTGCCTGTTGTAAAAAGAAAACTTATGTCAAGGATGGCTGCCTAAGGATATAAAAAGTTGACAAATATAAAACATGTGGCTAATATTAACCACCACTTTTTAGTTTAGCATTATAAAATATTTAGAATTATTCGATTTCAATACTGGCACAGGACTTGGATAATTTAGATCAGAGTTAAGAGATCAAGAAAAAGAGTTTGCAATAAAGTTTATTAAAAGGGATGAAGACAATGAAAAATTTAACAATAGAAAATTTCCTCTTTATAAATGATTTTGAAATAAGCCAGTATAAGATTTTGGGTGCATTAAAGAACTACAGAGAGGAATTCAGCAGAAACGATATATCAAATTTGAAAGAACTATCCAACCTTGTATCGACACTTATTAGGGTTGAGAAGAAGAGATCAAAGATCCTCGATCTATTCCCTATTCCTATACAGAAAGTTGATTCAGATAAAAGGCAGTTAGTTTTTGATAGTTTTGTTCTCTATGATGATGACGTAGAAATGATCTTTGATCTTATAAAATGGGCAATACCTATGATACATGAAACGATTGATGAAGCATTATGTTTGACGAAAGTGTTTAAGAAAGAAAGTGTTGGTGTTCTAGCTTAAGGAATAATTTTTTATTGCCCCTCATTCCTGCCTCTTTAGTAGAAATGCTAAAGGGGCTTTTTATTCAATATTTGGATCACCAATGATCCGTTCCCCTTTTAATCAAGCCATAATTTTGCTATTTTTATACAGGAAATCTTAAAATTTTAATAAATAATCTTGCAATTTTTACAGAAATTTTTACTTTTTGTCAAAATTTCTGCATTTCTCTTGCATATTTTATTAAAGATTGATTTCCTGCAAAAACATTTTATGCATGTTTGTTCGCTAAATATTTATTTTTATGCAAAAAATGCAACCTTCTGGAATCTTTTAAACTATTAAGTTTGTCCAAACCGTCTAAGTTGAAAATATTAAGGATTTAGTATGAGGAATAGAACTCTTAGCTTAAGTATTGTGCTGGTACTGGTTTTAGTAACTGCTGTTTCGGCGTTTGTACTTCTTAACAAGAGCACGAAGAAGGATAAGATATATTTTGAAGCCGATTCGAGTAAAAATTATTCTGTTGTACCTACTCAGCAAAGAGAGATACTAAACGACCAGATAAGCAATCAAAGAAGAAATCTAATAACAGAGACTGTAAAAAAGGTTAGCCCAGCTGTTGTGGGCATAAGCGTAACTGAGATACGTCAGTACCGCGATCCAATGTATTCATTTTTCGAGGATGATCCATTCTGGAGAAATTTTTTCGGCGGCAGAACAATCCCGCAGGAAGTTAAAATGCTGGGGTCAGGAACTATTATTTCTCCTGACGGATATATTCTTACAAATGACCACGTTGCAGGCAATGGCAACAAAATTACAGTAACACTTACAAACGGCAAACACCTGGAAGCAAAGAAAGTAGGAACCGACCCTGCTTCTGACATTTGTTTACTTAAGATCGATGGGAACAATTTACCCTACATTCCCCTTGGCAATTCTGATGATGTGCTGATCGGCGAGTGGGTAATTGCTCTTGGTAATCCAATGGGACTCTTTGAGATCAACGATCAGCCGACTGTGACAGTTGGTGTAATAAGTGCAACGGGAATGAACCTTGATCCAGTAAATAATCGCTATTATCTTGGTATGATCCAAACCGATGCTGCTATCAATAGCGGTAACAGCGGCGGACCGCTTGTAAATAGCGTTGGTGAACTTATTGCAATGAATACGCTCATCTATACGGCCGGAAGCTCCGGTAGTATTGGACTCGGCTTTGCAATCCCCATAAACAAAGTTAAAAGAATTGTTGAAGAGCTTAGGAAAAGCGGAACGATTGACAGAAATTTCTGGGTTGGCATGAGTGTCCAGACTATTGATGATGGCATTGCAGATTACTACAAACTGGCAAGTTCAAAAGGTGTTATTGTCACGCATATTGATGCTAATTCTCCTGCTGCAAAAGCCGGAATTGATGTCGGCGATATTATTACTGAAGTTGAAGGATTTAAGATAACAAACGAGCAGTCAATTACCGGTATTTTCCAGGAATTCAGAACCGGTCAGACTATTTCATTAAAAATAATTCGTGAAAAGGAAAATTTAATCAAAAAAATGAAGCTTGAGAGGGCTAAAAAATGATAGATAGGTATACCCTGCCCGAGATGGGAAAGATCTTTAAAGATGAATTTAAATACCAGACATGGCTCAAGATAGAAATATTTGCTTCTGAAGCAAGGGCTAAGCTTGGTGAAATTCCAATGGCTGACGTCGAAGTAATAAAGAAAAAAGCAAATTTCGACGTTAAAAGAGTACTTGAGATTGAAGAAACAACAAAGCACGACGTAATTGCATT
>JAUZPB010000218.1 GCA_030706145.1 Bacteroidota bacterium | reverse complement strand
TACTGCAGTGTTTGCTAATGTATAGGCTTCATTCGTCCCGATCCCGCTTCTTATTAAATTTGTCCTTACTATATCATAACTGTATTCATTGTTTATACTTTTGCTGATTTCTCTTGTAACGGTCTGTCTTGTCTTTTCTTCGAGTGTATTAAAATCAACGCTGTAAACACTTAACATCTTTTCATAATTTCCATCATTCAAATATTTGCTATCGGTAACAGAGGAAAAATATTCCTTCCATACTGTGGCAATTTTCAATTGTGTCTCTTTGACTTCATTAATTAACTTTATCTTACTGCTGCCTTGAAACTTCAGTTTCTTTGATGCTTCTTCTACAAGTATATTCAAATCCTTGTCCTGATTATTCCTCATCAAATAATCAAGTTCTCTGATGATGCCGGATTTTAAAAAATTGACATCACTTTCTAATCTTTTTCTGAAATCCTTTTTTATTTGTTCAATTTCTTCCCTGTTATTTTTCATTTTCTTCCTCAAATAAAAATCCGGCACTTATATGATGCTTCTCTGAATAATCAATTACTCTTTGTTGAAATTCTGCTACTATTCTGTTTAATTCGCCGTGGCTTCTCCCTGACCTTACAAATGGTACCATTGTTGGAATGCTGAATACAGTAGCATGGAAACCACAACTGGGGCACATGAATCCAAACATCCTGTATGGTTTATAATAATGGTCATTCTGCTGAGTGAAATAACCCTTATCCTTATCTTCTTTCACATCTTTATAATCCCGTTTGCATTTTGGACACTGCATTACTTCTGTCCTTTTTTAGATAATGACTCTATAGCTCTTATCAGTTTTTGTACTTCAAAATGTTTTATCCATTCAATCCGATCTATACCGGTAATGCGTTTACAGAACTTATTAAGACTTTCTTTGCTTTTTAGATTACTATGTTTAATCCACAACATTATTATATAATTTACTTGCTTTTGAGTGGCAAATGGCCATTCACGTTTACCTGATACTTCTTGTTTAATCTTTTCCTTTTTCCTTTTGTATTCAAATCCGAATTTTTCCTTGAACATTTTTATTATCTGTTTGGCTGCATCTTCATCAAGTTGTTTTGTATGCATTACTCCGTATGACATAATTAATTCCCTGTACTCATCTTCATTTAATCCGCATTTATTTGCAGTGTACCTTATCAGTTTTATCTGCCCCGGCGTAATCATTATTTTACCTTTAGTGCTTTTAATGCAATTTTAAGACTTGAAGCATAATATTCAATCTGACTGATTTTCCTTGCCAATCCTTTTTTACTTATTTCATCATGGTTCTCATTTATTATCTTTCTGAAATTCTTAATATCAGCTTCAAAATTTTTAATGATTTTATTTAATTCTTTTTCCATAATATTTATTCTCTTGTTTTTTACCCCGGATAATCCGGGGTAAATTGTTGTTTGATATTATTTAACTTACTGCTTGTTCTAAAGCTTCCCAATTTATTTCACAGAAAAAAGTTTCATCTTGATCAATCTTCAATCCTACTCCAGCAAGTTTTTTATCGTCAAGGGTCTTGGCAGCATAATCAGCAAGTATTGCTTCTTTATCCAATTCTTCTTTTGTCCGTACATATTTTTTCTTGAATAATCTCTTAACTAATTCCAATGATGTTTTAAGGTTATATTTCCTGTTTAATGTTGTTACTTTGGGAGGGTTATTTCTAAAACCTACTGTGCCAAATCCCAATACACGGCTACGGCTTTTTTCAAAGTCAGTTTTATTCTTAATACAATAGGCTTCTACATCTGTTGTTAAATTGTCAACTTCTCTCTGAGCATCTATTGTTTCCTCCTCATATTTTTCCTTTATTATGTATATCTTATCGTTCATTTCTGCCTCTTTTTTAGCAATATATGCCTTCTGGGTTGCTATCATTTTTAGCGCGTAATTTACATCTGCGAATGTTGCAAATACCATTTTTTACTCCTTTATTTTATATAATGTTACTTTCTTTTTTGTTTGTTTATCTTCTGTCTCACCGGCTATTTCAATAATATCTTGTTTTAATAGTAAACCTCTTCTATCCGGAATTATAGTAAGACTTAAACCTGTGGCTTTGGCTATATCTCGGTCACTGGCCTTGCCAAGTCTACCGATAGTAAAATATACTTGTTGTTTTTGTGTAAGCTTTTTTTGCTTTACATCCTCTGAATATACTGAATCTATCTTGTGGCTTATTTCATAGTTCTTTATAGCATCGCTAAGTAAATGTTCCATGATTTACCGCCTTTCCTATAATTTATTTTTTGCTCGATTATATCCATCGCCAGCTCAAGCTCTTTTAGTATTATCATTGTATCTTTTCTTCTTACGAAATCGACATCAAAATCATCCTCTAATAAGTGGGCACTTATTTCATTAATCTTTTTTCTTAATTTTTGTTTTTCTCTTCTTAGTCTCGATAATTTTTTATTCTTGCCACAGCTTACTTTAATTATTGTTTTAGACATTTTTCCCCTCTATGGCTTCAATTAATAATTTGTCTTTTAGATTTTTAAGCATGTAGTATATCTCAATATCTTCTCTGTTGTCGATATTGGCTTTATCTTTTGCCAGCGCCAATTGCCTGTATTTCAGGCTCTCAAGCGTTACAGCTTCAACATCATAAACTGTCTCTGGATGTAACTGCCGGCAGGCATCAACAATGAAACTCTTAGTTAGCGACTGCATCTTTCTCCTCTTTCATTTTTTTAAATACTTTTAGCAAGGATTTCTTATAATTCTTAAGTGCATTAATATTTTCCTCGTGTATCAACTCAATTATTGCAGTTACTTTTGTCTCTGTTTCAATGTAATCAAGTATTTTCCTGATTTTAACTTCAAGCTCGCTCCCCATTATTAATCTCTTTGGTTAAATAAATTTGCAGGCTCATATTTTTCACCTGACTCTGTTTCATAAAATCTTATTATTAAGGCTAATGTCTTTTGCAGTTCACTTCTATCTCTCTGAACATCTTTAGCCTTATGTAATAAGCTTATATATCTCTGGTAATCTGGTTCTATCTGTTCAAGCCTTTGCCTGATCTCAGACGTCTCATTTTGTTTTGAACTTATTTTTTGTTCAAGCTCTTCTATTATATCAACTACTTTTACCAGTTCACTAACCGCCATTTTTTATTACTCCTTTTTATTTTATAAGTAATTTGTTTGCACGCCTTACACAGTCTCCATTTACTTCAACCTTATGATTGAGAGCAATCCTCTTACTGTGGTTTGCCAATATCTTTAATACTCTTGCATTACCTCTTGATGGTTCTATGAAATCTTTATAAACACCGTTTGAGCCGGGGATATATGAATGTATCAGGTTTTTAATATCTTCATCTTCAAGCTTCGTTAATTCGCAGGCTGTATCAACTCTTGTATATATCTGTTCAAGTATGCCTCCTATACCCTTTATATTATTTAGCAGTCTTGGTAGTCCTGCAAGCAGTAATCCTATTCCGGCCTCATCATGTATTGTTCTTAAAATATCCAAAGCTTTGTCCGGAAGATATTCGGCCTGGTCAACTATCAATAAACGACCTGTATCCTTTAACCGGTCTATTATGGAATCGAGTAGATAATTGAGATGTCCTTTACTGATTAACCCGCATTGCTGGCAAATCTTGGAAAGTAGAATCTTTGCAGAGAATGTTGTATTTACCTCTAAATAAATAACATCCTTATGCCCGGCTTTATATCTCTGCAATGCCATGCTTTTCCCTAATCCGGCTCTTCCGGTAAGCACTCCTAAACCTTTTTCAATATGAATAAGCCGTGCAAGGTCAAGTACTTTCTTTGCATTTTTGGTCATTACGAAATCTACTTTTTCAACGATACTTTTACGTTCACCAACCAGTTGAATATAGTTGCCGACTATCTCTGTGGTCTCTTGTATGTTGCCTTTATATGATCCGCTTAAGAACTGACTCAGCCTGCTGCCGCTTATTCCCATTGCTTGGGCTGCAAGGTTCAGGCTTTTAATTTCGCCTTTGGAAACCAGCAAATTAAAATCTTCTATTACTTGTTTTAACTCCAGTTTTGACTCCATTTTACCCGTCCTTTTTTTCTTTTTTTTGAAACTAATTTGTAATTGCTAAATCAATATCGTCTTCGTCAATTTCCGTAGAGACCTGTGCATCTGAATAATCAAGCTCGATTCCTTCGTCCGTGTTTCCTTCTTTTTTATTCCGAAGTTGACGTGCCGCGGATGTTTGAATCTGCTTCATTTCAATTAGCTTTACAGTTTTGCCGGTCTCTCCGGATTGATATTCTTCAAAATATTCTTTTGCTGTTTTTATTGTGCCTGATAACAGGCGGTTCTTTTCACCTAATTGTTCTGCTAATCTTAGTTTATCCTCTTCGGTTCCCATGTATTTAGCCAGTGGATGTACATATTCTTTGGCTTTGGCTTCACATATATATTTTCCAGTTTTATCGTCATAGACCAGTATGGTCTCCGGTTCTATATCGTCATATTTAATTCTGAACTGATGTTTGTCGGCTCCTTTTTCAAAAGGATAAAGCTCTGGTGAAAAATATTCTGTTCCCCTAAACCGTATCCCGTTACGGTATAATGTTGTCACTCTTTCGCTTAACATCATAAAGTTAAGCTCTTCCTTACTAATTATTCTGCTTTCAAGATCTGGCTTGCTCATTACTTTTGCAATCGAATCATTATATACTTCCTGCGGTGTCAATCCTTTATAAAATCCATCTGCATGAGGCCTTTTTACAAATTCATCAAACCATAAGGCAACCAGATAATTAGCCTGGTAAATATCCAGTGCCATTCCCTCAGTCATTTTTGTGTAAATGTTTTTATGAAACTTCTCGGCTCTCATCATCCTTGGCGGCTTCATTGCTATACTTGTTCCTGAATATGTAGGAAGTGTTCTCTCTAATTCGCTAAAACTTCCAAAAAATCTTTCTATTGTTTTACTCTGTCCATGATATGGCTGGGCTATCATTACTGATTCAAATACCTTGTAAAACATTCCCTGGATTCCGCACTCCTCAAATTTCCCCAAAAACCATTTACTTTTATTTGCACGTCCGTTATCAATGTTTACTACTCTTCCCTTAAATCCTAATCTTATCAAAGCATGTCTGACAGCTGAAGTAATTGCATAGGTGTTTTCTGAAGGCATTATCTCCCAACCAAGCGGATAATCGCTTTTATAATCAAAAACCAAAATCAATGTCATTCTCTTAGGTCTGCCGGTTGCAGGATTTATAATTTCAAAATTCAACGTGTGTCCGTCAATTACAAGCAAATCACCGACTTCAACTAAATCCCTGTCGCGTTTCAAATAAGGTGTGTTTTTATCGTTTAATGCTTTCTCTCCTTCTCTAAAAAATACCCACTGATCCTGATGATCTTTTGCCCATTTCATTATATACCTTCTAAAGGTATCATCACTCTTGTCAACCGGTATATTATTCCTTTCCATATCTGTCTTGGCAAATCTTATAATCTCACTTACTTTTAATCTGTTAGGATTTTTCACATAAAATAATAATCTCTCTGCCTGTGCGTCTGTTACAAGGGGTCCCTGTTCCCCGGTTTTATAATTTGGAGCTAATTTTGTATAATCTTTTTCCCACCCTTTATTA
>JAUZPB010000217.1 GCA_030706145.1 Bacteroidota bacterium | reverse complement strand
GCACTTGCATATCCTGAAAGGACAGCAAAAAAAGTCTCTGGCAGACAATATCAGCTTGCGCAAGGCACAGTAGCTTCACTTCCTGAAGGGAGTTTACTTTTAAGGGAAGAATTCCTGGCCATTGGAGATGTCGATGCAGCAGGAGCAGTTGCAAAAGTATTCCTTGCTGCACCTATAAGTAGTTCAGAAATCCTTGAGATATTTAAGGACATTTTGACAAGTCAAGAAAAGGTTCAATGGGCAGATGATGCAGTCAGGGGAAAAAGACTCTTAAAACTAGGCCTTATATCGATTCAGGAAAGAGACTTTACGCCTAAAGAAGAAGTCACTCAAAAATGCATAATAGAGATGCTCCTGGATAAAGGTTTAGATGAGCTTCCGTGGAATAAAGAAAGCAAATCCATAGTAGAAAGGAGTGAGTGGTTAAGACAAAATGTTTTTAACAAAGAGTCTAAAGAATATGCCGACTGGCCAGTATTAACAGAGGAGAGCTTAAAAAGGACAATGGAGTTTTGGCTCTCCCCTTTTCTTACAGGTATAAAGAGAAAAAAAGACTTAATTTTTCTTGATATGAAAACAGTTATAAGAACAATCTTCTCCTATGAGCAGCTAAGTTTTCTGGAAAAAGAAGCGCCTGAGGTAATAAAACTCCCAAGTGGATCATCCATCAAGTTAAAATATGACGAAGGAGAAAAGCCAGTTCTAGCAGTAAGGCTACAGGAGTTATTCGGGCAGACAGATACGCCGAAGGTAGGAGGAGGAAAGATTCCCGTTCTAATTCACCTGCTTTCGCCAGCAATGCGACCTCTTGCAATAACGCAGGACCTAAGGAGTTTTTGGATAAATATATATCCAGAGATATTAAAGCAGATGAAAATAAAATATCCTAAGCATATTTGGCCTGATGATCCTTTAAGTGCAGACCCGACAAACAAGACCAAAAGGGGGAACCGGCTTTTCTAATTTATTATAAATCGTTTATTATAAATCGATTCATTATAAAGAAAATTCATTTTCAGATTAAACCATTTGGAGATTTGTGTGTACTAAGGTTTAGAAAATCAGGGATTGTTTTAAGATGAAGAGATTTATACTATTTTTTATTTTTATTGGATATTTAAACGTAAGTGCACAGAACATCACTGTAAAAGGGCAAGTCGTATCCTCAGCAGATAAAAGTCCTTTGACAGGGGCAACAGTGCAGCTTTTAAGTGTGCCCAGTTCGGCAAATACGCCTATAAAAGGTGCAGTAACTGATTCAAAAGGCAGATTTGCAATTGATGGGCTTAAAAAGTCGGGAAAATATCAACTAACGATCAGTTATATAAGTTTTGATAACTACACACAGATAATAGAGCTTAGGGGCAAGTCAATTGATCTTGGAACAATATTACTATCTCCTTCGAGCATACAAACAAACGAGGTTGAAATAGTTGCCAAGATACCCCCAGCTGTTCAAAAAGGGGACACATCGGAATTTAATGCAGATGCCTTCAAGGTAAACAAAGATGCAAGTACAGAGGATCTGATCGCTAAAATGCCGGGAGTAACTGTGCAGGATGGGAAAGTACAGGCTCACGGTGAAGATGTAAAGCGTGTACTGGTAGATGGCAAGCCCTTTTTCGGTGATGACCCAAGTGCAGTTCTAAAAAATGTGCCGGCTGAAATTGTAGAAAAGATACAGGTATTTGACCAGCAAAGTGAGCAGGCCCAGTTTACAGGTTTTGATGATGGAAATCAGACAAAAACAATAAACATAGTAACAAGGTTAAGGATAAAAGAAGGAACATTTGGGAAATTTACAGGCGGATATGGTAATGATGAAAGATATAAGACAGGTGCAAGCATTAACTTTTTTAATGATGATCAGAGGATATCACTTTTAGGCCAGATAAATAACGTAAATGAGCAGAACTTTACACCAGAGGATCTAGCCGGGGTAATGTCCAGTCCGGGACGCAGTGGTGGTGGCAGAAGAGGTGGAGACGGCGGTCCAAGAGGTCAAATGGGTGGCGGCCGCGGTGGTTTTTCAGGAGGCGGCGGCAGTGGAAATTTTGGAGGCGGTGGTAATGCACAGGACTTTCTTGTCAGTTCAAAAGGGGGTCTTACAAATACAAAGGCTTTTGGACTAAATTATCAGAATAAATTTTTTGATAAAATCGATCTGACGGGAAGCTACTTTTTTAATCTAAGTGATAATAATGCAGATTCAAAGGTAAACAGGCAATATTTTGAAAATGCCTATGGTTCACAGCTCTATAACGAGAGCAATTCAAGTGTATCGACAAATACAAATCACCGTCTCAACTTAAGAGTAGACTATCAGATAGATTCCTCGAATTCAATTATGCTGCGCCCGAAGCTATCGGTTCAGCTAAATAATGGTACGACCGATTTAACGGGAAGCACATCAAATGGAAACAGGCTCTTAAACTTTGAGAACAATACTTCAAGTTCAGACTACAAAGCCCTCAACTTTTCAAATGAACTCCTATTCAGGCACAGGTTTGAAACCAGGGGAAGGACATTATCGGTTGGATTTAATTCAGGATACAAGAAAACAAAGGGAAATAGTGACCTATTCTCAGAAAATCTATACTATGATAAGATTCTAACAGCCGATACACTGAATCAGTATGCTAATCTTGACAAAAATGGATTCAACGGAAGCACAAATGTTGTTTATACTGAGCCCATAGGTGAAAATTCAATGATACAGTTCAATACAGCGCTTTCCTACTCAGAAGACAAGAGTGATCAGAGGACATACAATAATTCAGACACCACGACAACAGATTATTTACTTATACCTGAACTGAGCAATGTGTATAAAAAGATCTACAGGACACAGAGTTTTGGGACCGGATACCGTTTTCAAAAAGAAGGTCTTTCAATGATGTTAGGAGTTAATTATAATATATCAGATCTGCAGAATGACGGATCGTATCCATATGCTTTACAAATCGAGAAGAAATTTTACTCTCTACTTCCATCTTTTATGATGCGATACAATATATCGCGTGATCAGAACCTGCATTTCTTCTATAGGGCAAATAATAATGCTCCAAGTGTAGAACAGCTACAAAATGTAATAGATAACTCAAATCCAATACAGCTGAGCACGGGGAATCCTGAATTGAAGCAGGACAACAGTCATTCATTTTCGCTCAGGTATTCAAAGATCAATTTTTCAAATATGAATTCCTTCTTCGTTATGCTAGGGGGATCATTCACACAGAATTACATAGGCAATAGTACTACAATAGCATATAAAGACACAGTTCTTCCAGGTGGCATTGCACTTAAGCAAGGTTCGCAATTAAGCAGGCCAGAAAACATAGATGGCTATATAAATCTTCGTTCATTCTTCACTTACAGTCTGCCAGTTAGTTTTCTTATGTCTAATTTTAACCTAATGACCTCAGCAACCTATACAAGAACGCCTGGCATAATTAACGGGACAACTAGCTACAGTAACTCACAGAGTTATGGTCTTGGATTTGTTCTAAGCAGTAATATCAGTCCTGACATTGATTTTTCAATTTCAAGCAACAGCAGCTACAACAATGTAAAAAGCACAATAAGCAGCTCAAATGCACAGGAATATTTTAATCAAAACAGCAGATTAAAATTATTCTGGAATTTCTGGGAAGGATTTTTTATTCAGGGCGATCTAACACATCAGTATGATAATGGACTTTCAAGCTCATATAACCGGAACTCACTTTTATGTAATATGAGTTTCGGCAAGAAATTCTTCGCCAATGAACAAGCAGAGATCCGCCTTAGTGTTTACGATCTATTTAATCAGAATACAAACATCTCCCGAAACTCAACTGACTCATATATTGAAGACACAAGAACAAACGTTCTGGGAAGATATTGGCTTCTGACATTCAGCTATAATCTAAAAGCTTTTTAAGATACTTTAGTTAATAGAATAAAAAAAGTACTGAGCGGGATTTTGCGTAAAAGAAATTTTTACATTAAAGCAGAGTTCCGCTTTTGTTTTTTATTTTCTTCAAAATACCTCATTCCTAGTTAAAATTTTCAATTATTCCCAGCCAATTTAACCCATAAAGGATACAATTCAAAAATAATTGCAAGGCTTGACATTCAGCCGGAATTATTTACTTTAAAAACTATTCAAGACTAACACACACTAACAATCAAAGAGCTATCCAATAAAACTTTTTTTTGGGGGGGATATGGATATTGTACAGCTCAGAAGACCTATTCAAAGAACAATCTTCATCTTAACATTCATCATTACTACAATAGTAAATTTTTATCCAGCAAAACTATTTTGCCAGTCACAGGCTGATACACCTGTAGCAGGTGATATTATTTTTACACAAGTAGGCTCTGTTGACCCTGACAGGTTTGAATTTTTGACACTAAAGCGGCTAGATCTAACCTCTATAATAATCACTGACAATGGGATAAAAGAAGATGGTACAATAGGTACCACAGAGGGAATGATTAAACTAGATAACGATAAATATTTAACTCTTAGAGATGTACCAGGAGGCACATTTATTCGATTTGAAAATGGCGATGATACAGACGAGACGGACTTTTCTGACCGCGTTGTAACGTTTTATTACAAAGCAGGGCCTATGCTTTCCACCTCTGGCGATCAGGTTATTGCATACATGGGAAGTGCATCGGCTCCCGTCTATATAGCTGGAATTGACTTTTGCAATTCAGGCTGGCTTACAACTGGTGAAACATCGTCAACAACATCCTATGCTCCCAAGACTATAAGTGATTTTTATGCAGGCAATATGAAAAACTATCGTTTTAAGGGGAGCGTAAATTCTGATGCAAACACTACAAGAGAATTTATCAAAGATAAGAGTAACTGGGAAGGATCTAATTCTATATTTGAATTTACAATGAAAGAGGTTGGAAATACAGCACTTCCGGTTGAACTAATTTCCTTTACAGCCTTCTTATCGGGTAAGTCTGTCATCCTTAAATGGGCTACGGCAACAGAAAATAACAACTACGGATGGGAAATTGAGCGAAAGTCAGAGAGCAACTCCTGGAATAAGATCGGCTTTAAGATGGGCAGTGGAAACAGTAATACTCCAAAGGAGTACTTATTTGAGGATAAGCATCTTACAATAGGAGATAGACTTTCATACAGGTTAAAGCAAATTGATAATGATGGAAGAAGTTTTATACATTCAGAAGAAGTTAGTCTGCAAGTTCTGCAGGAAAACAGTTTTTCTTTGGAGCAAAACTATCCAAATCCTTTTAATGGGTCGACAGTAATTAGTTATATGATTGCTGAAGATGCCGATGTATCACTTCAGGTCTATAACGTAACTGGCCAGAAAGTAGCTTCATTTATTAATAAGAAGCAGCCAAAAGGAACTTACAGTTTTAAGTTTGATATGACCAATGTCTCAAAGGAGATATCGATTCCATCTGGAATCTATCTCTACAGACTTCAAGCTGGAAGTCATTTTTTAACCAGAAAATTTATACTAATGAAGTAGGACTTTTGAAGTAAAAACTAAAAGTACAAAATCCACTGGACAGAAGCCTGAAAAATTCTTTGCCTTGATTTGCCCCAAACTTTTAGAAAAGTCATGGGGCTATTTTATCTGAACGTCAAGCACCGAATAGTTTTTCCAGCCCGAGTAATCGAAATGCCACCATTCAGTCATAAG
>JAUZPB010000216.1 GCA_030706145.1 Bacteroidota bacterium | reverse complement strand
GCCTTTGGCAATGCGCAGCATACGATAATGGTCCAGGTTGAAAAGGCATAATAGAAAAGATGAAGGGAACATGGAAGATAGAGCAACCGGGAAGATGAAGAATAAACAGTATGCTTTTTATTATGATTCAAGCCGCTGCTCGGGCTGCAAGACATGTCAGGTGGCATGCAAAGATAAAAACGGCCTTGATTGCGGTATCTTGTGGCGCAGAGTATACGAAGTAAACCTTGGCCATTGGACCAAGCGCGGCAATGCCTGGCTGTGCAGTGTAAAGGCATATAACATGTCAATTTCGTGCAACCATTGCGAAGATCCAATTTGTGTTAAGAGTTGTCCTACAAAAGCTATGCATAAACGCGAAGACGGTATAGTCTTAATAGATGAGAAGCGCTGCATAGGCTGCAGATATTGTGAATGGGCCTGCCCTTATGGCGCACCGCAGTATAACAAATCAAAAGGAATAATGAGCAAGTGCACGCTTTGCTTTGATTACATAGAAGAAGGGAAACTCCCTGTCTGCGTATCTTCATGCCCGATGAGAGCATTGGATTTTGGTGAGCAAAATGAGATAAGAGAAAAATACGGAGCTGATTGTGAAGTCTACCCTCTTCCTTATGCAGAAATCACAAAACCCTCTATTACAATAACTCCACACAAAGATGCAACCGCAGCTGGCAGTAAGAGTGCTTATATAAATAACAAAGAAGAGGTATAGGAAAATATTATGAGAAGCTCTGAATGGCCACTAATATTTTTTACTTTGATGATACAAATGAGTGCCGGCTTTTTTGTTATACTTAGTATTTTGCATGTTCCAATATTTGCAGAAAATGAAATCATTGTATTAAGAGAGATACTCTGCAAACTGCCACTTGTAATTTGTTTAATAATTGCACTTGCTCTTGCAATCTCATTTTTCCACTTAGGCAATCCAAAGAACGCGCTATATGTCCTTACAAACATTTCTTCTTCATGGTTAAGCCGGGAGATATTACTTACAATAGTCTTTTCAATTTTCGCATTTACAGCTTCATTTATAATTTACATGAACTTTTTCCCATTTGTTTTTGAACAACTGATCCTGGCACTTACTGCCATTTCAGGAATAGCGCTTGTCTACTCAATGTCAAGGCTTTATATGCTAAAGACTGTTCCTACATGGAACAGTAACTATACAATGATCTCATTTTATTTATCGGCAGCCACTTTGGGTTTATTTTCTTTATTAACTATACTGATATATTTTCTAAAGCAGAGCGGCATTAGTATAGGACAATTAAAGGCTCAGGAAGGGTTGGCAAATTTTATTCTTGCTGTTTGCTTTATACTTATAGCATCTGAACTAGTTTTAGGGATTTTACAATTTAAGAGCCTGCGCAAAGAGGCATCATCAACAAGGAATAAATTTAATCTTATTGTTCAAAGACACAGATATCTTATTATGTTCAGGTTCATACTTGGCATTATAATTCTGTTTTTGATATTCATTATTATTGCAATGCAAAGTAAAACAATAGTAGAAGTTTCACACCTTATATATATTTCCTTTACACTCATGATAGTATCTGAATTTTGTGGAAGATATCTTTTCTATGAAATGTATGCTAGTATAGGCATATAGGGAAAGCTTTACTAAACATTTCCTCAGCAATGGATTAACACCTCCATATTATACTACACGTAAAAATAATTTGGCTTTATAAATCAGTTCCAAGTCACTATTTTTAAACTTTAATGCTTTTTGAATTTGGAAAATAAATAATGAACAGTAAACTTATAGATTCTGCTGTAATTGTGCCCATTTACCGCTCTGAAGCTGACACATTAAAGCTGGTACTAATAAGAAGGAGCAATCATGGGATCCATGCCGGCCAGCTTGCATTTCCCGGAGGCAGGTATGAAGAGACTGACGATTCATTTTTAATGACAGCTTTGCGTGAGACCGAAGAAGAGATAGGCTTAAAAAGGCAGGATGTAACAATAATAACGGAGCTCCCATCAATTGATACTTTAGCAACAGGCTACAGGATATATCCTTTTCTTGCGAAGATTGTTCCAAATAAAAAATGGACTGTGCAGGAAAGCGAAGTTGATGAAGTTCTTGAAGTTGAGTTAAATGATCTTACCAAGCCTGAATTTCATGCCGAAGAGCTAATGCAGCTAGAAAAGTGGCCAATGCCGGTTAGTATTCCTTACTATAAAGTTGGCACATATAAGCTCTGGGGTGCTTCATATAGAATATTAAATCCATTGTTACCCAAGATATTAAACGGAGATTTTAATATATAATCTTTTTTAAAAAGGGAAAAATATCAAGATGAAGGAACCGACTTTAAGGTTTTCAGACCGGGTTGAAAACTATGTAAAATACAGGCCAGGATATCCACCTGAAACAATAAAGATACTTAAAGAAAATTGCAGCCTTAGTCCGGATTGGAAGATAGCAGATATAGGCTCAGGGACAGGAATATTTACAAAACTTTTACTTGAAAATAAAAATAAGGTCTATGGCATTGAGCCTAATATGGAGATGCGAAAGGAAGCAGAAAAAGCATTAAAAGCATTTCCAAATTTCATCAGTGTAGATACCACATCAGAAAAGACAACACTTTCTGCTGGGTCTGTTGATATGATAACAGCGGCACAAGCTTTTCACTGGTTTAAGAGGGATATTGTGCGCATAGAATTTGAGAGGATACTAAAGGACAATGGCTGGGTTGTGCTTATCTGGAACAGCCGCAATGTTGAGACAGATTTTGAAAATGAATATGAAAAGCTTCTGCTAAAATACTCAAAAGAATATCCTTTAGTTGGGCATAAGAACAAACAAAACAGTGATATAGATAGTTTTTATCTGCCCGGCAATTGTACAAAAAAAGAGTTAAAAAACTCACAACTATTTGATCTTGAGGGACTAAAAGGAAGGCTTTTATCATCTTCCTATGCTCCTACAAAAGATGAAGAAGTATTCATTCCGATGATGAAAGAATTAGAGAGGCTATTTAACAAATACAACAATAATGGTTTGATTGCATTCAACTACAGGACCGAGATCTATTATGGGAAGTTCAGGCTGTAAGAGAAATATCAAGGATATATATAAAGATAAGTTTACCTTGAGAAGTTTACCTTTTTATTCTGGTATAATTGTTAAATAAAAAGAAAAAAAATTGATCTGTATATAATGAATTATTTAATTTGTCTTGTCGGATTTGCAAAGTGCTTGTAAAAAAAGACTAAGCATGTTTGTTTAACAATCATAACGAGACAATTATGGAATTACTTGAAAGATTAGCTGAGTGCATTGAAACTGGGAAAGCAGATGAGGCTACTTCATTTCTTCCGGAGCAAAGAGGACAAAAAGGAGCTTCAGAGCTTACAATGGAAGCACTTGATCTAGGCTTTTCGCCAGGGGAAATTCTCTCAGAAGCTCTTATCATAGGTATGAACAGAATAGGCGACAAATTTTCCTCGGGGAAGGCATTTATACCGAATCTTCTTATTTCTGCTAAAGCAATGAAAGCTGCTATGATACATCTCGAACCATTTTTCAAGACAGGTGAAGCGCAGTATAAAGGAACATTTGTTCTTGGAACTGTTCAAGGCGATTTACATGACATTGGTAAAAATATTGTTAAGATGGTTTTACAGGGAAGCGGGTGGAATGTAATAGATTTAGGCACAAGCGTTTCGGCAGATAAGTTTATAAAGGCAGTTGAAGAAAACGATGCCAAGTTTATGGGCATGAGCGCGCTGTTGACCACAACGATGCTTAATATGGATAAGATCAGTTCAGAGCTAAAGAGCCGTTTTGGTGATCTAAAGGTATTCTTAGGAGGAGCACCTCTTTCACAGCAATATTGTGATAAGATAGGAGCCGATGGATATTTTGCAGATCCAAGAAGTCTGGTAAAATATCTGGAGACTTACTGAACATTAAGCAGATGAAATTAAAATATTGTTAGAGAGGGAGAGATAAAATAGCTTTGAAAGATACAAATCGTCCAGACATAGAAAACCTTGTTAAAACGCTATGGGGTAAAAAAGGGAATTTCGTTCCTATCTGTGAACTTGGAGTACATCCAGAAATAAAGGGAAAGATAATCGGCAGGCCAGTTCAAAGTCTTCAAGATGACGTAGAGTTTTGGTATAAAGCTGGATATGACTATGTAAAGCTCCAGCCAATTGCAGATTTTAATCCAATGAATATTGGCACAGGAAGCAATCTGACATTTAAGGAAGATGGGACACTTCAAAGGAAGTGGGCATCAGAATCACAAGGGGTTATTTCCTCCTGGGAAGATCTTGAAAAATATAAATTCCCGTCAAAAGAAGATTTTAACTATTCCAAATTTGAAAAAGTAAGGGAACTTCTGCCTGAAGGCATGGGAGTAATAGGCCAGTACGGTGATATTTTTACAATGACATGGGAGATGATGGGTTTTGAGGGATTTTCGATGGCTCTCTTTGAAAACCCAGAGTTAATAGATGAGTTAAACAAGCGGCTAGGTGAACTAGTCTTAAGTATGTTCGAATATTTTGCGCAATCTGATATAGTAGATATTCTTTGGATAAGTGATGATATAGCCTATACAAATGGTCTTTTAATGGGGCCAGATGTATTGGACCGGTACTTTTTCTCCTGGCTAAAGAAAATTGGTGATCTGGCAAAAAAGTATAACAAGCCTCTTATTTACCACACAGACGGTGTCCTTTGGGATGTTTTTGACAGAATAGTAGAATGTGGTGTTAACGCACTTCATCCAATTGAGCCAAAAGCTATGGATATAAAGGATGTAAAGGAGAGGTATGGTGATAAATTATGTCTTATAGGACATGTAGATGTAGATCTTTTATGCAGAGGTAGCAAAGAGGATATAAGAAATAAAGTAAGAGAAAACATAGAAAAAGCTGCTTTCAATGGCGGATATTGCATTGGAAGCGGCAACAGCATTCCGGAATATGTAAATTTTGAAAATTATATAGCGTTGCTTGAAGCTTCCAAAGAATTTGGCAAATACATATAAATAACAGTTTTAAGACAAAGGGATCGAAATAAGGCAGGTAGTATACTTATCAAGCTCACTACTAATGGAAAGGCTTCCCTGGTAATAGTTAAGCATATTTTTAACTGTTATAAGCCCCAGACCATTGCCCTGCTGCTGAAATATTTGTCTTTCATGCTGTACAAACGGATTAATATTAATAAGCTGCTCATTTGTCATTCCCTTGCCATGGTCTGTAATTTCAAGGACATACATATTGGAGGCAATTTTACTTTTTACAATTATTGATTGTCCAGTTTTTGAAAATTTAATTGCATTACATATAATCTCTTCAGTTATATAAGAAAGGTCCGCCTCAGAGATCTTAAGGTCAGCTTCAATAAGATCCATTAAAAGGTCATCTTCACGTTTAGCTGCACAAATAGCCTTTACGCATTTATCGCCAATTATGCTAAAACTAGATGAAGGATTTTCCTCTACCATACGGTTATAAATAATCTTATTAGAAAGCCGAAGCTGAACTTCTGAAAAAATAATAAATTTGTTAATAGTCTTTAGGAGTCTTTCTCCTGAGAACTGGATCTTGCTGAGCATTTCAGACATTTCCTCTTTTGAGAGTTCATCCAGACTAATTCTCATTAGCTCTGCATAGCCGATAACAGGGAGCAGCGGAGTACGCAGTTCATGAGGTACATAAGTTGAGATATCGGAATATATTCTTTGGAAAATAGAATCAGTTCTATCTTTTTTACTTAGTTGAGTTTCAATTGACTCTAAAAGTTCT
>JAUZPB010000215.1 GCA_030706145.1 Bacteroidota bacterium | reverse complement strand
CTTTCTGTTCTTTGTCGTTATAAGTAGCTTTCCTCCTTCACCCATAGCGTCACAGGCATTGCGGACTATATGTGTGCAGCACTGGTAGAATTCCTTTCTATCTAGTTTGACACTGATATCCTTGTCGTATTGTTTTATGATTTGGCAGTCCTTTAGCTTAACATTTGTAGAAATCTTGTCAAGTACAGCATCCATTGTTTCATTTAGTTTACAGACAACAGAATGAAGTATTGTCTTGCCCTCTGAATAACTTGAGGCTGTCTGTACCAGGTCAGCTACATGGGTAATTTGTTCTAAAAGCATATCAACAACCTGTGCAACATCGGGCGAAAGAGTTTTTGTCTTTAAGTGCTCGGCGTAACGTTTGCTTACTAAAATGGGCTTTTTTATATCCTGCAAAAGGAAATTGGCTGTCTTGCCAAGTGAAGTTACTCTTTCTGTTTGAAGAAGCTTTTCAACCAGCTCGGCATTATCCAAAGCCAGTGCTGCATGCACTGAGAGCATAGATAAGATATGCTCGTCAAGCCTTGTAAATTCTCCCCGCTCACTATTAAGAAGCTGAAGAACTCCCACGATCTCATCAGTTTTATTGCTGATAGGGAAGCAAAGCATATTTTTCGTTACAAAGCTGCTGCTTTTATCTATAGTTTTGTTGAATCTTGAATCATTTTTAACGTCTTTAATATTAACTATTTCTCTTTTTTCAGCACTCCATCCGGCAATACCCTGACCCATCTTCAGCCTAATCTCAGATATTTCATTGCCGTCAATTACCTTTGACCAGAGTTCATTCTTTGATTTGTCTATAAGGTAAAGTGTACCGCGCTCGGCTCCGGTAAGGTTTCTTGCGGCATCTACAATGGCCTGCAGCAGGTCGTCAATCTTTATATTTGAGTTAACAAGCTGTGCTGCCTGCATTATCATCTTCAGCTGGTCTATGCTAACTTCATCCGGGACAGATGTGCTGCTTTCACGAGAAGAGTTAGCATCGGAAAAAACAGAAGGCATTTCTGTCTCCTTTGAAACGTATTTTTCTGATGAAACATATTCTTCTAACTCTTCATCTGATTTTTCATCAAAGCTAAAGGACTCTTTTAATAATGCTTCTTCTTTTAATAGGTCAAGACTTTCAGGACTACTGTCTGACAAAGCTTCATTATTTAACAAAATATTTAAATTGTCTTCAAGGTTTGTCTCATTGTCAGCTTTAGTTTCATTAACTGAATTAGCTTTATTTTCTGAATTAGTTTTAGCAGAGACCTCTGTAGTATCAAAGTTTTCAGTAATGTTTAAGTCTTCGGTAATATCCAAGTTTTCTTCAATATTCAAGTTTTCAGTAACGACCGAGTTTTCTTGAACGTTCAAATCGTTATTCTCTACAGGCTCTTCAGGTTCAATTTCATTTGAATTAAAATCGACCTGTGGAAGGTTTATGGCAGAAAATGTTTCGTCCGGGAACTCGTTTTTTTGCCTTCTGATATTGTAAAAAAACTGCTCATTTGTCGTGCACAACTGTCTTAAGATATCGCCATCAAGTCTTACGACAGTCGAGTCGCTTATTGCATAAGCTGTGCAAGTGCGGGGCATATCTTCAAGATAATCTTCTTCACCAAAGAAATCATTTAAGGTAACTATTTCTTTTTTTGCTTTTCCCAGAAGGTGTGTCTTATCAATTGCAACTTCACCTGAAATTACAATGTATACACTTCCGCCAGGATCGCCTTCCTTAAAAATTATTTCCCCGGCCTTTCTGTCGAGTAAATTTTCGAGACTGATATGGAAATTAAGTTCAGATTCCTTAATTTTATCAAACAACTTATTTTCTTTGAGTGCTTTTAAAAGTTGTGGAAACATATGAGCTTCTTTTAGGTTATGAAAAAATTAGTTATAAAAAATTGAACGAATAATAATGAAAAATCTTGAAATTGAAAATGGAATTCGGCACCTGGAAAAGAATGACCATTTAATGGCTTCAATTATAAAGAAAGCCGGCAATTGTAAGCTAAAAGCTCACAGGGAATATTACAGCTCACTTTTAGAAGCAATAATTGGGCAGCAGCTTTCAATGAAGGCAGCCGAATCTATTATTGGCAAGTTTAAGAATTACTTTGGAGGCAGCACTCCTGCTCCTGAGCTGATACTTAAAACTGAGGATCAGGTTCTTAGGGCCTTGGGACTTTCAAATGCAAAAGTTAAATATGTTAAGGATCTTTCGGAGAAGCTGGTCTGTAAGACAATTACATTTAGAAAAATTAACCTCAAGGAAGATGAAGAAATAATCACTGAGCTTACGAAAGTAAAAGGAGTAGGACTGTGGACAGCACATATGTTCCTTATTTTTACTCTCTGCAGGCTTAATGTTCTGCCTGTAGGTGATTTAGGTATAAAGAAAGCCATAATGGTAAATTACAATCTGAAAGATCTGCCAGATGAGAAAACAGTACTGAGTATATCAAAACAGTATAAATGGGAACCATATAATTCTATTGCAAGTTGGTACCTCTGGAAGAGTCTTGAATTCTAGAATAGATAATTTTTTTTACCCGGAATTTTGTATGCGGGATAATGAATCCAAAATAAGAAATGAGCATCAAACTAAATGGATGAAAATCAGTTAATTACTCTGGCAAAGTCGGGCGATAGAAAGGCCCTATCCGAGCTGGTAAAAAAATACGAGCAGACAGTCTATAATTTTGCTTTCAAGATCTGCCGCAGCCGTGAAAGGGCAGAGCATACGATGCAGGAAACATTCTATAGTATGGTCAAAAACCTTAACCAGTTCGACCAAAAAAGTAAGCTTTCTACCTGGCTTTATACAATTGTTTCTAATCATTGCCTGATGCTTGTACGCTCGGGTAAAAAATATGACAGCTTGTCTTTTGATGACGATGATGCTTTTATAGATGAAAGTGAGATTTCCGACTGGTCTGTATCTCCTGGAGTAGTTGCTGAGAATAACGAACTTAAGAAAATGCTCGATGATGCTATTCAGAGGCTGCCTGCTGATTACAGAATTGTATTTTTACTCAGAGATATAGAGGGGCTTTCTACAGAAGAGACAGGAAAGATAACCGAACTCTCCATTGCAGCAGTAAAATCCAGGCTCCACAGGGCCAGAGCATTTTTGAGAAATGAATTAAATAAGAAGTTACAATATGGAAAATAAAATTACCTGCAAAGAAGTAATGAGTCACATTTGTGACAACCTTGGCGAAGAACTCAATTCACCAAGATGTCTGGCAATTAAGGCTCATCTTGAAGAATGCAGCGACTGCCAGACGTATTTTAAGAATATAGAAACAACAATTACTTTCTATAAACAGTATAACGTTACTCTGCCGGAAGATGCTCATAAAAGGCTGATTTCATTTCTTGGACTAAAAGAATAAGTTGTACTTGTTTTTTTTGTTTAACCTTTAGATTATACATCACAAAAAATAGGAGACTAGCTATAAATGCCGATTTTCGAATACATATGCAATGACTGTAATACGCGTTTTGAGATCTTACATAAATCGGGTAATGACAATTCCGAAGTTGTTTGCCCTAAATGCCATTCGGCAAATTATAAGAAATTACTTTCTACATTCAGTCCTTCAGTTAGCGGAAGCTCTTCAAAGACTTTTAATGATGCCTGTGCAAGCGGACATTGCCCGGCAGCAGATAATCCGGGAGGATGCTGCTCTTCAGGAATGTGCGGATTGAATTAGGCTTAATAAAACCAATCTCTTAAAAGTTTCTATATAAAAGATCCTCTCTTTAATTGCACTTAAAGAGAGGCCTTGCTTATTGCTTTCCCTGATCTAATCTCATATCTTTACGCAAAGATCTTTTCACTTTTATAGATCATTCTTTTTCATACAGACTTATTCATTCAGATTAAGAGGAGCATATCTTTTTATGCCAGTCAAGAAAATCCGCCTGAACAACTTCAGGCTAAGTGGTATTTTTTTATTGATCGCTTTATCAGCCATAAATCTTCTACCGGTTCAGGCAAAGGATGAAAGCAGTATGAAAACTAAAGAAGCAAGAAAAACAAAAGTAAAAGAATTCGTACCGGCCTGGGCTAAGAGTGCTGTGTGGTATCAGATCTTTCCCGAAAGATTCCGTAACGGGGATAAAAGTAATGATCCTAAGCTGGAAAATATAAAGGGCTCATGGCCGCATGATTCAACCTCGCCATGGCAGATCCATCCATGGACATCCGATTGGTATGAACTTCAGCCTTATGAAAAGAAAAACGGAAAGGACATTTGGTTTAATATTCAAAGGCGCCGCTATGGAGGCGACATTCAGGGAATATTTGTTAAACTGGATTATCTGCAGGATCTTGGAGTAAATGCAATTTACCTTAATCCTGTCTTCGATGCTCCTTCACTTCATAAGTATGACGGAGCAACCTATCACCACATTGATCCTAACTTCGGCCCTGACCCTGAAGGAGATAGAAAAATTATTGCAGGTGAAACTCCGGATGACCCTTCAACCTGGCAGTGGACCTCGGCCGATAAGCTAATGCTTAAACTTATAAGAGAGGTTCACAGGAGAAACATGAAGATCATCTTTGACGGTGTATTTAACCATATGGGTATAAATTCCTTCGCATTTAAGGATGTTCAGGCAAAACAGCAGATGTCAAGATTCAAAGATTGGTTTACAATTAAGTCCTGGGACGATCCAAAAAATGGTACAAAATTCGATTATGAGGGCTGGTTTGGCGTACGTGAACTTCCAGAGCTAAGAGAAGATGAAAATGGAATTGTTAAAGGACCAAAAGATTACATTTTTGCAGCAACAAGAAGGTGGATGGATCCAGAGCAAAACGGCAACCTTGAGGCTGGAATTGACGGCTGGAGGCTTGATGTAGCTTTCTGCATAAAACATGGGTTTTGGAAAGATTGGAGGAAACTTGTTAAGTCCATTAATGATCAGGCCTACCTGACTGCAGAGGTCATAGATTCGATAAGTGTTATAAAACCTTACCTGAAAGGTGATGAGTTTGATGCCGTAATGAACTATAATTTTGCTTTTGCTTCATCTGAGTTCTTCATAAATCAAAAAGACAAAATTACAGCTTCTGAATTTGATAAGAGATTAAAAAAGCTCCGAAGCGCATTTCCTGGCGGTGTTGAATATGTTCAGCAAAACCTCTTCGATAGCCATGATACTCATCGCCTGGGCTCACACGTTGCAAACCCTGACATTGGTCTTTACAGGGCCTGGTCCGATTTCTTTGAAAAGTCAAAGGGAAGTAATCCCAAATATAATACTTCCAAACCAACCGAAGAGCAGCTAAAAATTCAAAAGCTATGTGCAATATTCCAGATGACATACCTGGGAGCCCCAATGATCTACTACGGGGATGAAGCTGGAATGTGGGGCGCTAATGACCCGGATTGCAGAAAACCAATGCTCTGGGAAGATATGACTTATTCTGAGGAGGTATTTTTACCTGATCAGACTAAAAAGAAACAACACGACAAAGTTGAATTTAATAAAGACCTGTTTAACCATTATAAAAGACTAGTATCAATTAGAAACGCAAATCCGGCACTTCAGCTCGGCGACTATAAGATGATCCTGACAGACGATGGAAAAGAGCTCTATGGCTTCTCAAGAAGCTATAAAGGAGAAACGATTTTTGTTGTCTTAAATAATAGTAATATTCAGCAGACAGTTTCCATTCCAGTAAAGGGGAGGTATAGTTATAAAGATGCAATGAGCTCAGGAAGCATTTATGATAAAGTGAAAGGGAAAATTAAATTAACAATTCCTGCAAAATGGGGAAGTATACTAATTCCCGATAAGGAAGCTAAAAAACAGGGAAAGTAAAACGGTGAAAAAATTAGAGAAGCTGAG
>JAUZPB010000214.1 GCA_030706145.1 Bacteroidota bacterium | reverse complement strand
TTTGTTCAAGCTATTTCTTTTGTTCAAGCTATTTCTTTTGTTCAAGCGACCTCTTTTTTTGAGCAAGCTGCCTCTTTAGTCGCTCTGCTCATCATCGGAATGTTCAGGCTTTTTAAAGATATAATCATAGTTCTTTTTTTCACGATTTACGTAATATTTTTCATATAACAGTTTTAATCTTTCAAGCGACTGTTTATCCAAATCTTCATCATCTTTATGCCTGAGCAAAAGCATTTTGTAATCTTCCAGTTCTTTGGGAGTAAATTTCCTCTCGTAGCGCCTCAGGATTTCAAAATATTTAACTTGATCTCTGTGCATTCTTTCCCCCTAAGTTTTTGTTTATTTGGGAATTAAATACTACCAAACTTAAAACTAACCAAGATTTAGTTATCCAAAATAAAGAAAGTAACCTTAATAAAAAATGGATTTATTATGTAAATTTGAACTAACCTAAAATACTTTTTTGTTATATTTCATAAAACCTTATACTTATTAAGGTCAAATTATGTTGCAGATCAGTAAAAATTCTTCCCCGGTTATTTCGGTCATTATTCCTACTTTTAACCGTGCTTTGCTCCTTAAAAGAGCTATTGAATCTGTCATTAAACAGACTTTTAAGGGCTGGGAACTGATTGTTGTTGATGATGGAAGTACAGATGAAACTTTTAGCATCGTAAATAATTATATTTCTGCGTGGGATAATATTAGATATTTAAGACATTCAAACAGGGGACTTCCATTAAGTAGAAATGCAGGCATAGAAGCTTCTTCTGGCAAATATGTGACATTTTTAGATAGTGATGATGAATATTTGCCCGGACACCTTGAGCTGCGTCTTGAATTCATGAGTCAGCATTTTGAAGTTGACCTTATTCATGGAGGAATTGTCATAATTGGAAATCCCTTTGTAAGAGATAAAAATGACCTTTCAAAGCTTATTCACCTAAGCGAATGTTCGATCGGTGGTACTTTTTTGGGAAAAAGATCTCTTTTTCAAAGCCTTCATGGTTTTAAGGATATTGAATATAGCGAGGATTCTGAACTTCTGGAAAGAGCAGAAAATAAAAGGTTCTCAGTAACTAAAGTCAATTTCCCAACTTATATTTACCATAGAGAAACGCAGGAGAGTATCTGTAATAAGAAATTACTCAATTTAAATGTAGATTAAATATAAATAGATTAAACTTGAACATTACATGCCTAGATCCTTTAAGTCAAAACTTTTTAAATATTTTTTAGCATATAAACCATATGGCATGCTAACCCAATTTACCGATAATTCGGGTAGAAAAACTTTAGCTGATCTTTATGACTTCCCGCAGGATGTTTATTCGGTTGGAAGGCTGGATATGGATAGTGAAGGCTTAATTTTGCTTACAAACGACAAAAGCATTACTGATCTTCTTCTAAATCCAAAGTTTTCACACGAAAGGGAGTATCTTGTTCAGGTTGAGGGCATTCCAAATAAAGATGACCTAAAAAAGCTCGAAAAAGGGGTGATTATTGAAGGACGTAAGACTCTCCCTGCAAAGGCAAAATTTCTTGAAATTGCTCCGCAATTTATTGAAGAAAGAATCCCTCCTATTAGAGAAAGGAAAAATATACCTGTCTCCTGGATATCTCTTGCTTTAATAGAAGGAAAGAACCGTCAGGTAAGAAAAATGACCGCAAATATTGGATTTCCAACCTTAAGGCTTATTAGATTTCGTATTGGAAAGCTCAATCTAAACGGATTACGCCCTGGCCAGGTGCGCGAGATAAAAGTCTCTTCGATACATGATATAATTTGAAAACTATTCACAATACATTAACTTGAGGAATATAATAAATTGAGGAATATAATAACTTGAGGGCGAAATTTTTAGATAAATTTTTATGGGAATAAATTCTCATAAGCTTAGTATATTTACACCTATGGAAAATAAAATTACGAATATAAAAAAACAGCTAAAGGGATTAACGCTTCAGGAACTAAAAGGTTATTTTGAGGAAATTGGAGAACCAAAGTACCGAGGTGAACAGCTATTTAACTGGATGTATAACCATCTTTCATTCGATTTTTCGGAAATGCAGAACCTCTCTAAATCAATCCGTCAGAAACTGGATGAAAATTGCCAGATTCAGACGCTTGAACTTGTAACAGTCCAGGATTCTCCTTCTACTGGAACCAAGAAGTACCTTTTTAATACTGCAGATGACAAAAAAATTGAATCGGTGATAATTCCTGAAGAGGACAGGGCAACACTCTGTATATCGACTCAGGTTGGCTGCCCGCTTGACTGTAAGTTCTGCGCAACAGGAATTATGGGCTATAAAAGAAATCTGAGCGTCGGTGAAATAGTTGATCAGTATCTTCTTGCTGCAAAGGATTATGGTAAAGATCGCCTTACAAATATAGTCTATATGGGAATGGGGGAGCCATTACTTAATTATAAAAATACTTTAAGCTCTCTTTCTATCTTTACAGATGAACTTACTAAGGGGGTAAGCAGAAATAGAATAACAGTATCAACTTCCGGGATTGCCCCTAAAATAATTGAACTTGCTAATTCTGATTTGAGAATTAAGCTGGCTTTTTCACTGCATTCTTGCTTTGAGGATATTAGAAACCAGATAATGCCTATTAATAAGAAATACTCACTAAAGGAAAACATTGAAGCCCTGAAGTTCTTCGAAAAGAAAACTGGAAAAAGAATTACTTTTGAATATACAATGTTTAAGGGATTAAATGACAGACCTGAGGATATTAAGGCCCTTAGCAGACTTTGCAGGGAAATACCTTCAAAACTAAATATTATTCCTTTTAATAGTATTGCCCATATGAATCCAGGTGGCGTTTCTGCTACACTAGAACCAACTCCTATAGACAAGCTGCAGGAATTTGCACAGCGTCTAAGGGATAATAATATAACCGTTATGGTCAGGCAGACTCAGGGCGGAGATATTGCAGCTGCTTGTGGGCAGCTGGCAGTTAAATATTAGTTTGTTTGAATGGAGTAGAATTGTAACTCCTGTTTTGCGGAAGGTAACTAGTTGCAGTAAAATATATTATAGTAGAAAGTTCAACAATAATAAGGTATATTTGGGCTTAAATAAATTTAAATCACTTTTAACGCTTTAGTTTTGTCAATGTCTTGGATCTATCTTTTTATTGCCAGTATTTGTGAGATTTCATGGGCTGTCGGTCTGAAATATTCTGCCGGTCTTAGCAAACCTATTCCATCTGTATTTACTATCATTACTATGATTCTTAGCTTTGTCTTCCTTTCGCAGGCCTCTAAAACTCTGCCAATTGGAACGGCTTATGTCATATGGACAGGAATTGGAGCTGCCGGTACAGCAATTTATGGAATGATGTTCTTTGGTGAAGCTAGGGAAGTAATAAGGCTCGTATTTCTTCTTTTTATAATTACTGGAGTTATAGGGCTAAAATTTACTTCCTGATCTAGGCGCTCTGTTACTTGTGATTTTTTTTGAAACCTGTAAGACTATTAAATATGCATGTTCAGACAAATATAAAGAAACTCTCTCACGATGAAATCGCAGAAAACCGTAGTACTCTGGATACTTTGGATAGTGTCAGTAAGGTGCCGGTCTTTTCTCTTCTTGATAATATTAGAAGTACATATAACGTGGGCTCAATTTTCAGGACCTCTGATGGAGCTATGATAGAGAAATTGTATCTTTGCGGCTATACTCCTCACCCTCCAAAGAAAGAAATACTAAAGACAGCCCTTGGTTCTACAGAGAGTGTAAGCTGGGAATATTCAGCCGATGCAAGACAAACTGTTCTGGAATTGAAGAAAAAGGGAGTAAAAATCTGTGCCCTGGAATTGACCGATAAGAGCATTCCTTATTATGATCTAAATGAGCAGATATTCCCGGTTTGCCTTATAGTTGGTAATGAAATTACAGGTGTGTCACAGGATTTGATCGATTTATGTGACTTTTCAATTGAAATTCCACAATATGGTATTAAACAGTCATTAAATGTTGCTGTAGCCTATGGTATAGCAATTTTTGAGCTGAGGAAATTATTTAACAGGCTGAAAGGATAATCGGCCTGATTTATAATATTTTTTTAATAAATTGTCAATAGAACTGATGATAAAACCTCCCAACTTCAGCAATTCAATTGATTTTTTTTATTTATCCCCATATATTTAACCTCTTAAAATTAAATAATAATTTGTTTACGTCAATTAAACAGCAGAGCTATGAAAGATCTCAGATTTAGACTCATTCTAACCGTACTGTTAATAGGATTAAGTTTCTACCTATTACATTTTACCTATGCGGATTATAGAAATTCGCAGAAACTGGAAACCACAAGGGAAAATTTGATCTCAAACCTCAAAAGAGCAAATCCAAATCTTCCCAATGACAAAATTCAGGCGATGGCTGAAGCCAAGATTGACAGCATTATCGCTAGCGATCCGTCAATTGCAAAGGACAAGGCTAAAAGGATCAAACTTGGTTTGGATCTTCAGGGTGGCATGTACATTGCAATGGAAGTCAATACCGCAAAGCTGATTGAAAAATTGGCTAAGGACCCTGATCCAACTTTTAATCAGGCCCTCAAAGAAGCTGAAACTGAAGCTAGCAGGGGCGATAAAGATGTGGTTTCTGTTCTTGCTTCCAAACTTCAGGCAAAAGGTATCAGATTAAGCCGCTACTTCGGTACTATTAGAGAAAGCGATAGTGATATTATCTCTAAACTGAAGAAACAAGCAGATGATGCTGTAACTCGTGCTATGGAAATCATTAGAACACGTGTTGATAAGTACGGCGTATCTGAGCCAAGCATTCAGAAGCAAGGTACAAGAAGAATAATAGTCGAGCTTCCTGGTGTGGCAAAAGAAGAAGAAGCAAAACAGCTTTTACAGGGAAGTGCTCTTCTGGAGTTTAAACTGTTGATTGATCCTCAAAAGACCGTTGAGGTAATGCAGAAAATAGATCAGGTATTGGCTGGTACGGCTAAGATTGATTCTGCTTCAGCTAAGGATTCAACAAAAATTGCTCAGACTGCACAAAAAGAAAAGCAGGATAATGGTAAGCTCTCAGCTGCAGAATTTGCAAAACAGCACCCCTTCTTTGCCGTTGCAGTCCTAAATCCACAGAGTGGTACTGCTGAGGCTTATGTTAAGGAAAGTGATAAAGTTAAGCTAAATCTTATGCTTAACAGACCGGAAGTTCAGAGGGCTATGCCAAATAATATTGAATTTTTATATTCTGCTAAACCTATTATAGGTGAGGGTGGAGCAAAATATTTTATGCTCTACTGTGTAAATAAAGATCCTGAGCTTACTGGTGGTTATATTACTGACGCCAAGTCTAGTATAGATCAGTCTACAGCCCAGGCTGAAGTATCGATGCAGATGAATTCAGAAGGTGCAAGAGAATGGGCCAGAATTACTGGCGCTAACATTAAAAAGAGAATTGCCATTGTTCTTGACGGTCAGGTTTATTCAGCTCCTACAGTTCAGAACAAGATTCCAAACGGAAGTTCACAGATTACAGGTATGAAAGACCTTGAAGAAGCTAAGCTTATGGAGATCGTTCTTAAAGCCGGTGCTCTTCCTGCGCCTGTCGATATTATGGAACAGAGAACAGTTGGACCTTCATTGGGACAGGACTCAGTTCAGGCAGGTCAGAACTCTTTATTACTTGGATTTGCAATCGTCGCATTATTCATGATGGTTTATTACAAAATGGCTGGCGGAGTTGCTGATTTTGCTCTGTTTATTACGATTTTATTCCTATTTGCTGTACTTGCAGGTTTCGGTGCTACTTTGACACTGCCGGGTATTGCAGGTATAGTTCTTACAATGGGTATGGCCGTTGATGCGAACGTACTTATTTATGAAAGAATGAGAGAGGAAATGGAAACAGGTAAGACTTTGCGGGCTGCTATTACA
>JAUZPB010000213.1 GCA_030706145.1 Bacteroidota bacterium | reverse complement strand
GAATAAAGAAGACAAGCAAAAAGAAGGATTTAAGAAGTTTTGCCATTTACGTACCCTCAAAAATAATTATTACGATTCTTTGTGTGAAAACAAAAGTTAGTTTATTGTTTAAGTTTCACGATTTTTTGAAAATCACAATAAAACAGGTGAAATTACAAACAATTTTTATTCGTATATAATTAATAGTAGAAAAAATGGGCTTGGCGGAAAATTAAATTTATTTTGAACAGATTTTGAAAATGTCACAGAAGCAATCCATTTAGATGGAATGAAAACCATAATCAAACTGACTGTCGAACAGGCATAGGGCCCAAATGCAGAAAACCGGAGATTATGGAAATTGAAGATTAGTTGTATTATAAAGTACGCCGCCATCAACAGGATGCATTTGCGGGTTTATATCAAGTTTTTCAGGATAACCAAATTGCTGATTATAATTAATTACCAGGGAATCTCTTTTCGAATAACGGATAATGCCGAATAAAGAATCTATAGTTAAATACCTCTTTGATTCCTTATAAGATAGTGCAGTATTGTCAGATAATCTAATAACCTGAAATACTGTGTCATTGCGGACAATTACTCTCATTGTCTGGCCGCCGTCAATACACTCGCAAACACGGCTTTGATCAATAGTGTAGTTGCTCTGTTTATTTCGGTGCCACTTTTGATACGGGTCATTTGAATCGAATTGAGCTACTTCGTCCTTGCAGCCAAAAGAGATAAGTGTAAACAGAAGTAAATAAATATAATATTTCATAATTATATACCCAATGAGTTATTTTGTCTCTATCTAAAACTCCGTCTATGTGAATTTAATCAAATGTTTGATTATTCAAAAGTATCGCTTGAATTATTCTTAAATAGCTTTTTGAATGCTTGCATAAAAGTATAGAATAAGCCTGGAAGTGCAACTACCAGAAAAAGAAATCCCCAGTATGAGTCAGTTATTCTGTTCCATTCAATAGCTGAGACAATTGCAATAACAGCCATGATGAAATTAGAGACCCTTCTAAAAATAGGATACTTAATATTCAGTATATTTTTATTGTGTTCCACAAAAAGAAGCTCTTAATTTATAATAGGTATTGAGTGTAAAAATGCTTTGACAATAGTGGCAAAACGGTTAGGCTGGTCATATTGGATACCGTGGCCCGCTTCCGCGATTTGCTCAACTTGGATTTTCGGATTAATGCGTTGCAGTTCTGCAGCCATAACGGGGGAAACTACACCAGAATCCGAAATTACGAGAAGGGTTTGAACATCAATCATTCTTACTAAATCTATGTAGTCAGGATTCGGTGGTGTTAAAACATCAAAAGCTCTTATGCTGGTTTGAAGTCGCGCACGTGCAATTAGTTCAAGAGTTTCCGATGAACGTTTTGGGTGCCTTATCCGCCCTTCTGCAATTAACTCATCTAGCGATTTATTGAGCATTTGCCGGTGCTGATCGGCTGAATCACCTTCGAAGACTTGGCGCTGAAATTCGGGGCTTAAGAAGGTTGGGTCAACTAAAACTAGGCCCCGGAGTAAATTAGATGCACTACTTGCCACAACTGCTGCTGTAAGCCCTCCCATAGAATGCCCGATCAAAATTGGAGATGAAAGTCCCAAAAACTTTATAAGGCCTAAGACATCATTCGAATGATCTTCGTATCGATACCCTTGTTCAGGTGCACTTGACTTTCCATGACCTCTGGCATCTGGCATTATTACGTCAAAATCACCTTCAATAGCATGAGCTAAAGCAGTCCAGCATGCACCATTCGCGGTTAACCCATGCAGTAAAATTAAGGGGGGCTTGTTCCCTCCGGTTCTGGTGTAGTGTATTTTTATCCCATTTATTTCAGAGATTGCTGTGCCCCAGTTGGCCATTTATTGTTTCCTTCGAGCAAAGAATTCATTTGATTGTGGAAAGATAAGAAACTTCTAACTCAATCTCTCCAAAGTCTCCCAAGGGAAAAAGTTAAGAATGATGTTATGAATAGCTCGTTATAAACTACTTTTCCTAATAACTTTTACTTTAATAGTCTAATAATAAAACCGCTGGAAGTACTTAACGGCAACAATTCAAATTTATATTCTCCTGCTCTTGCTAGCGGCAGAGGTATAAACTTGTAACTACTTCTCGATGAGAATATATTTGTAACTGGTTTTACTCCTGATAAAGAGCTTACTTTATTCATATAATAATCTTTTGAGACAATCCCAAAGTGAGTTGACTCTGTGCATTTTCCAAATAAATTTATATGAACCGGGCTGAACATAGTGCGACTGTTTTCTTCAAGATTAACACTTATCGAAGCGCTTAATGTAGCGTTATTACTAACCTTAGCAAAAGCCGGAATAGATAGAGAAATAAACAAGATAATAAAGCAAGCTTTCTTAACCATTCTATACCTCTTGGATTTTGAGAATCGTTATTATATTCCAAAGGAACAGCGTTAACATGTGGAACTTACAAAGAAGAATTAAATTATTCAATTATTTGCAATTTCTTTAGTTCCTCCATTGAAAAGTTTTGTATCGACCTGAACCTTATTACAGAGATCAGTAATGACTTTCGAATAGCGGTAGCAGTGATCTCTAATCCTGAAAGTTGAGATTTGTTGGTCCCACTGGTTCTCCTTGTTCATTCATTAATGAACTCAAATCCGTAGTTGGTACAGATTTATCTACTACTTCGAATTTTAAATTACTAAACCATATCCTTTGCTTCCTCATAATCTTTTAGGATGCTAAAAGAATATCTTAGTATATCATCAGAATACATTTTGTATAGTTCTTCTGATGGGGTATGAGCAATAGTATTATTTAAAGATTTATTTTTGTTGTTTCTAAATAGACAATTGAAAGATGAAAAAATTACATGAAGCAAAAAATAATTTTCTAAATTAATTATTACCTAAGGGAAATGCTCAAAAATTAAATTTAATCATTTTCAATTTTTGGGGTGAAATATATAGTAGTTGAATAAGTGGGTAACTATGTTATTAAATTAATAAACTAATCAGTTGCAGGATTGCAACCCGATCTCTGAAATCAGTTTTCTATAATTGCTAAATCTGTTATCTTCTTTTCAATTCCTGAATGCTTGGAACATATTCATTATCAGATTCAAAAATGATTCTTATTGGAGGCGAACTTAATTTTGAATTAAATACTCTTTTATTTATTTCATCGAACTGACTTTTATCTTTTATAGGCTCAAATTTTGTTCTTTTAATAAAATACTTTAGGAACTCAATAAATCTCTTGATTTCCTTTGATGCATCATCTGGATAGTAAGTATAGGAATATATTTCCTTTTTGTCCTTCTTAAATGAAAGAAAGCAGTAAAACCCATCATATATCATATCCTGGTGTTCTTTATAGTAAACTGAATCAATATGACCTGATTTAATTGAATCTAATAGATAGTTAAAATACATAATAGATGAAGAGTTCAGAGAAGTCTTAAAGTATCCATTTCTGATGGAATCAAGATTTTTATGTTGAAAGTAATTAATTTGCCCATCAGTTTCTATTTTTACCTCTCTGAAAGGAATAAATACTTTGTAATTTATTTGATCTATTAGGTAAGGCTTTGATATATTGAGCTCTTTTGAAACGTACTCTTCAGGATTTTGTGGCACATTCTTGCTAGATAACCCAGAACTTAGATCCCCTATACCTGTTGGTAACAAAGCAACATGATATTCAATGAATACCACTTCATCGAATATTAGGTTATCCCTTTTGCTTTTGCAGCCAGATAAAAAGATAACGATTAGAAATAAAAAGCTAAATATTTTCATTGCGAAAATTGTAAGTGTGCTATATTATCAGCTTCATTTCTTCTTTTTAAGTGTTACAGTTGAATAAGCTTCAAATTCTTTATTTGGAGGTGCTAATTCAAAGGTTTCTGTGAATTCATTATCGCTATTTACCTGATATGTTTCTTTTGCTCTCCATCCTGGTTTAATGTTTTCTATTGCTTCTGAGATGAAAACAATTTTCTTCCCATCTGTCGACATACTCTCAAGTATATATTGGTTTACGAATCCTTCAACATGGAACTGTCTGAGCACAAATGTTTTTCTTATTTTATCATAGCTGATATAACCAATATCTTGGTGAACCTCTCCCTTAAGATTTTCATTTGAAGGTGGGTAGGTCGATTTATTTCTGACTTCAATAAATCTGTTGTTAAATATAAAATTATAACTGCGTTCATAGATCCCTTGGCCAGGTTCACCCCCTCCTTTACCTTCCCAGTTTCCTGACAAGAATTTAAAATTCTGCCATATGCTGTCCTGACTCGTTTCTTGAGCAAAAAAGGAAGCGGAAAAAAATAGTAATGTTGCAGTAAGTAATTTTATCATATGAATAACTCCCCGATTAGATGAAAGTCAATATAAAATCTGAGTTGCCTAAAAATATTAAAATTGCATTTCAATGACAAATGCATATACCTTCGACAATATTCTCGGCAGCATTTCTGCTCTTCAATTCAATACCCAGAAAGCAACTTTGGCTGTCAGTTAAGAGCCATAGGTTTTATGTTTTTGTCAGAAAGGCTATTCCTCTTGTTTAGCACATCTTTGATCAATATTTCTTTTATTTTTTCTGACTCTTCGTATAAAGGACTGTGGGCAGATCTCTCAAATGTATAAAATCCTTTTATCGGCGCTTTCAGCTGCTCAAGGTATGCCTTTGATAAATCAATATTTACAGTTAGATCATATTTGCCACTGAAAAAGTAAACTGGAATTTCAAGCTTAGTAACTCTTGAGGTGAAATCAGTATCCAGTATTTGATCAATTAATCTGGTCTTTTTTAAAAAGGAAAACTTTGAATACCAGATGTTATATTTCTCTTTTAGAGTATAGGCTCTGCAAGTCAATACTGGGATAAAAATATCAAAAAACACAGATCTCATATTATGCATTGTTCCAATACCAAGTTCATGCATTAACTTGTCACGAATAGAAGATTTATAGAAAGGGGCAATATAACTCTCAGATTCCAAGACTGGATATTGCTTTAGCTCATCAAATGCGCTCTTATTTCCAGAAAGTGAGTATTGTTCCACCATATATTTATATGCTATTTTCTCCGATTCAGCCTGGCGAGTAATTTGAGCCATTGCTATGTAAGCAGAATATAGCTCAGGAGCCTTTGCTGCAGCCATAAGAGCAATAGGAGTCCCACCCGAATGAGCCATAAGGAATATTTTATCTTTCTTAAAACGCTTTCGAAGGTAATTGGTTACTTCTATAGCATCAGAAGTTAACTGCTCGAGAGTCATACTCTCAGTAGTAACATCCGAACTATAGGAAAGCCCGCCGCCTCTTTGTTCCCAATAGCATACAGAAAATAAATCCTCCAGACCCGGCTTGAATTTGTCAATAAGAAAATAATTTGGAAAAGCGGGACCCCCATGTAAATAAAGAAGTACAGGATTGTTTATGTTCTTGCTTCTTATGAACATCCCTTGCCTGACGCCTCCGATATTAACAAATATTTTCTCTGAAATGCCTTGGGAAATTGGGATTCCATTCTGATCTAAGTATGGGGCAAGCCTACCAGGACTATAAATCAGCAAGAGTACTAATATGACCAGAATACAGACAAGAATTCCAGTAAATAAAATTAGCACAAACTTTAGTCCCTTTTTCAAAATATTCTTCATATTACCTGCCGTTAATTATAGACAAGCTATGTTTTACAAAAGAATTGATAGACATTATAAAAAAATGGCTCTGTTAAAAACCACGTCTGTGCGAATTTAATCAATTTTAGTATTATTCTAAAGCAATCTTTACTTGAAAACAATTCCTGTTATTCACGGAGTCGAACTGCCTCGATAACTGTGCGAACGGACAGAATCTTAAATATGGCCGCCTGTCGCCATAGCATATGCCTTTGATGCTTCCTGAAGAGGTGTTAAAGAATCATATAATAGATTATATGAACCGTCAGTT
>JAUZPB010000212.1 GCA_030706145.1 Bacteroidota bacterium | reverse complement strand
GAAAAAACATTTGAGTATCTCTCTAAAAGCAAAGCTGCTTTGACTATGCTTGTTAGTTATTATACAACTAACGGATGCGAGGGACCGGCTAACATGCATAAGGATAGCTTTAAGGCTATGCATTGCCAGATGGATGACAGGGTTATTGAAAGAATAAAAAAGGGAGTGGAAAACAAGGAAATTAGAGATGTAAATCCTCAGTACCTTTATTACTGCTATCGCAGTATGGTCTTCCCTTATATAACACAGGTGGTTAAAAATAATATGCTCAATGAGTATAATACTAAAGAGCATGCAGAATTTATTCTGGGTATTCTTTTTAACGGAATTTTAGAAAAATAAGATTAATTGATCAAGACGATAGGAGAAAATGTGAAGAGGTTAATTCTATTTTTGTTCGCTGTTGCAATTGGCACTACTTACCCCCAAAATCCTGGTCCGGGTAATAATTCTGCTAATGCCAACAGCACAGCAGTAACAGCTGATAAATTAAATGCTAAAGTTCAAACAGCTGATTCATCAGCAGAAAAGATCTATGTGCTGACTTTGAACGATGCAATTTCTATTGCACGAAAAAATAATAAAGATGTTCTTATTGCTGGACAAGATATGTCAAAAGCTGAGGCGCAGATTGATGAAGCCTATGGAAATGCTTTCCCGCAACTTGATTTTACTGCCGGCTATCAGAGGTTTTTTGAGCTGCCTTCACTCTTTATTGCCCCAAATACTCCGTTTAATCAATCGCCTAGTACATTAACGATGAAAATGGGGGCAAATAATAGTTTCTCAACCACACTCTCTTTAAGCCAGGTTCTCTTTAGCGCTAAACTTAACTCGGCTATTGAAGCTGCTAAAGAATATAGTAAAGTCTCTGAAAGTAATGTCCAGGCTACTAATGAGGATGTCGAGCTTGCTGTAAAGAAAACTTTCTATTCGGTCCTGCTTGCAAAAAATGTAGTCGATGTTAGCCGCCAGAGCCTTGATCTTGCAAAGGCAAACTACGAAAATGTTAGCCAGCTTTATAAACAGGGAATGGCTGCAGAATTTGATTTCCTGCGTTCAGAGGTTCAGGTCGCAAATACAGAGCCCGCTTTAAGTCAGGCAGAAAATAACCTTGTCCTGGCTCTGAATGCTCTTAAGAACCTTTTAGGAATTGATATTAGTAAAAAAATCGCTCTTCAGGGGGCACTTGAGATGGAAGAGGTCCCGGCAGGCGTAATTGAATCAGAAAGCAAAATGGTCCTTGAAAGAAACAGTACCTTAAAAGGTTTGCAGGCCCAGGAACAACTCCTTGAAAAAAGTATACAAATTCAAAAGGCCGATTATTATCCTTCACTTGCTGCCATAGGTCAGTATCAATATCAGTCACAGGATAATACTTTTAAGTTTTCCCAGTATAATTGGGCTTCAACTTTTGTCGTCGGACTTCAGCTCTCTTTCCCCATATTTAACGGTATGCAGACTAAATATAGGGTCGAACAAGCCCAAATTGATAAAGATAAACTTGTACTCAACCGCCAGAAATTTGAAGATGGTCTGAAAATTCAGATCGAAAATGCAAAACTCAAAATGAGTGAGGCTAAACAGAGAATTGGAGCCCAGGTTAGAAGTGTTGAACAGGCTACTAAGGCTGTCTCTATTGCCGAAGTTAGATTTAAAAATGGCCTGGGAACACAGGTCGAACTTATTGATGCCCAGGTGGCTCTGACACGCACACAAATTAATAAAGCACAAGCCGTTTACGATTACCTTGTATCTAAATCTGACTGGGAACGGCTCTCTGGTTATAAAAAATAAAGTTTCCATGAAATAAAGTTTCTATGAAATAAATAAAATTTAAGGAGATATTCTAAATGAGTATGAGGTTAAATAAATTATCGCTGGCATTACTGATTGTAGTATTATCCTTTGCATCTATACAGCTTGTTGGCTGCGGATCTAAAACAAAGGATGAAAATAAACCCGAATCAAAAGTTGAAAAAAATGATTCTGTCGCTGTCTTAACTAGCAAGGTTGAAGCTAAACAGCTAACCTTAACTAAGGTCTATACTGGAAGCCTCGAGGGTGATCAACAGGCAAATATTGTCTCCCAGCTTGCTGAAAGAATTCTCAGCATTCCGGTTAAAGTAGGCGACTTTGTAAAAGCCGGACAGGTCATAGTAAAGCTTGATAAGGGGGGAGTTTCTTCTCAGTATTACCAGGCTCAGTCAAACCTCCAGAATGCAGAAAGAAACCTTCAGAGAACAAAAGCTTTATTTGAAAGCGGCGCTATTTCACGTCAGTCTCTCGATGGGGCACAAACTGCCTATGATATTGCAAAGGCTAACTTTAATGCTGCACGCAGCGCTGTTGAAATCACAACTCCTATTAGCGGTGTCGTTGCAAATGTAAAACTTAATATTGGCGATTTTACTTCCCCAGGTAACCCTATTGTTACTGTAGCTACTATAAGTGCTCTGAAACTAATTATGAGCATTGGAGAAGCAGATATGCCTTACGTTAGTGCTGGAAAAAATGTAAAAATATATTCAGAATTAAATCCGTCAATTGCTGTAAACGGGAAAATTACTGAGATCTCCAAACTGGCTGATCTTTCAACCCGTACATTCCAGATTAAGGCTTCTTTTAATAATGTTAAAAATACATGGTTTAAGCCGGGAATGTTTGCTAAGGCTGAACTGGATCTTACTACTCCAAGCGGAGTTTCTGTAATACCTCGTGAAGCAGTTATTTATAGCGATCAGGGACCGAAAGTTTATGTCATCTCTCAGGGTAAAGCCATGAGCAGAAATGTTAAACTTGGTCTGCAGAATGATAAGTTTATAGAAGTTACAGACGGCCTTAAGCCGGAGGAAGTAGTTGCTACAGTTGGACTTAATAATCTCAAGGATGGGGCTCCTGTGATTGTTTCAACTGAAAACCATGCTTCTCTCTAAACTAACTTAATCGAAAGGAATTTATGATATGAAACTTGCTGATGTTTCTATAAAAAGACCGGTCTTTGCTACAATGATGATCTTTACTCTTGTGGTTCTGGGACTGTTTGCTCTGACAAGATTGAATGTTGACTTGTATCCTGATGTCGATATCCCCGTCGTTGTGGTTACTACTGTCCTGCCGGGAGCAGGCCCTGAACAAATTGAAAGCGATGTTACTAAACTCATTGAGGATGCTGTTAACCCTGTTGCTGGTGTCGATCATATCTCTTCTACTTCACAGGAAGGGGTATCCCAAATTATAATTCAGTTTAAAATTGAAATAGATGGTAAGTCTGCGGCTCAGGAAGTAAGAGAAAAAATTGCTGCTATTAGAAACAACTTACCAACTGACGTAAAGGAACCGGTTATACAACGCTATGACCCGGCTAGTCAGCCTATTTTAACTTTGACCGTTGCAGGACAAAGGTCCGAAAAGGAACTTACTACTTATACAAAAGATGTTATTAAAAAAAGACTGGAAAATGTGCCAGGCGTTGGTTCTGTTGACCTTATCGGTGGCGCCGAAAGAGAAATACATATTGACGTCGATCTTGAAAGGTTAAGAGCTTATGCACTCTCTATTCAGGATGTAATTCAAAGTGTAGGCGCTGCAAATGTTGAGATCCCGGGTGGTAACCTCGACCAGGGTTCCCGCCAGCTGCTTCTTAGAACTATGGGTAAGTTCCAGAATATTGAGGACTTTGGAAAGATAGTCGTTGTTTCAAAATCAGGCGGTGTTGTACGCTTAAATGAAATTGCTACAATCTCTGATGCTACAGTTGAAAGGATAAGTCTTTCACGCTTTAATGGTAAACCAGCTGTTGGTCTTAATATTCTTAAACAGTCTGGTGCTAATACGGTGGATGTGGCAAAACAGGTCCAGAAAGAGGTAGCTAAGCTTGCCGTCGATATGCCTAAAGATATAAAAATATCTACAGCGCAGGATAACTCAATCTTTATTAAAGATTCTGTTAACGATGTACTTTTTGATATTCTTTATGGCGGACTTCTTGCCGTTATTGTAATTTATTTGTTCTTAGCTAACTTAAGAAGTACTATCATAAGTGCTATTGCTCTTCCGACCTCTATTATTTCAACGTTCTTTATGATGTATATACTGAACTTTACTCTTAATATGATGTCGCTTCTTGCACTTTCACTTGCTGTTGGACTTCTTATTGACGACGCTATAGTTGTTATTGAAAATATCTACCGCCACCTGGATAAGGGGGAGACTCCATTTGAAGCTGCTAAATCTGCTACAAGTGAAATAGGCCTTGCTGTACTTGCTACTACATTTACTATCGTAGCGGTTTTCGTGCCAGTTGCTTTTATGCCTGGTATCGTAGGTCGGTTCTTCTATCAGTTCGGTATTACAGTCTCAGTTGCAGTTTTGGTCTCTTTGTTCGTTGCATTTACTTTGACCCCCATGCTTTCATCTAGATGGCTTAGAAAAGAAGATGAGCACTTAAGCAAAGATGGCAATATTATTATCAAAGGCCTCTATTACTTTAACCAGGTATTTGAATGGCTTAATGGTAAATACAAAAAAACTCTCGCCTGGTCTTTAAAACACCGCAAAACTGTAATAGCTGGTTCAATAGGTGTCTTTATTGTTAGTATGATGCTTGGAAAGTTCTTAGCTAGTGAATTCTTCCCTTCAACAGACAGGGGACAGTTTACCATTACTGTCAATGCCGCTGCCGGTACTTCTCTTGATCAGACAGACAGGATTTGCAAGGTCATCGAAGATAAAGTTAAAAAAAGAAATGAAGTAACCGACATCCTTACTACAATTGGTGGAAATAATATTCCTATCAACAAGGCTGATATCCTGGTTAAGCTTGTAAAAAAGGATGAACGTTCTAAAGATGTAAATAAAATTATGGATGAACTCCGCAGTCAGCTTAAGAACATTCCTGGTGCTGCTGTAAACTTTAAGATTGAATCTGGCCCTGGCGGCAACGAAAAACCAGTTACTATGAGCGTGCGTGGCCCTGATCTTAATAAGATTACTGAGATCTCTGATAAACTGCGCGATGTGGTTCGCTCAACTCCTGGTGCTGTTGATATTGAATCTTCACTAGAAGCTTCAAAACCTGAGGTCCGCGTCAAAATCGATCGCGATAAAGCATCTGACCTTGGCGTAAATGCAATGTCTGTAGCTTCGGCTGTAAGAAATATGGTCGATGGTTTTGTGGCTACTAAATACCAGGAAGGCAATGAGCAGTATGATGTTAGAGTAAGGTTAAGAGAGGAAAACCGCAGGTCTGTTGCAGATATACAGGACCTGAACGTTATGAGTAACAAACAGGGCCCTCATGATGCAAAAATTAATGTCCGCTTAGGTGACGTTGCTAATGTATATGAAGGTGTTGGCCCCTCAAAGATCAACAGGTACGATAGACAAAGAGAAATTCGTATAGATGCTAACCTTTCTGGCAAAGTCTTAGGTGAGGTCATAGCTCCTATCCAAAGTGCAGTTGCAAAGATGAGCCTTCCTCCAGGCTATAGCATTAAGGCTGTTGGTTCGGCTGAAATGCAGTCCGAATCATTTGTCAATATGTTTATCTCACTGCTTTTAGCTATTGTCTTCGTATATATTGTGCTTGCTATGCAGTTCGAAAGCTTTATCTATCCATTCTCTATCATGCTTTCTCTGCCAATGGCCATTATCGGGGCTATTTTGTTCCTTATTGTTTTCAAAAGCTCACTGTCTGTAATGTCCATGATAGGTATTATTATGCTTATGGGATTGGTAACTAAGAATGCTATTCTTCTTATTGATTATACAAATATACAGAGGGAAAGAGGTCTTTCAAGAACTGATGCTCTGCTTGCAGCAGGCCCTACAAGACTGCGCCCTATTCTTATGACTACATTTGCTATGATCTTTGGTATGGTTCCTGTTGCTTTCGGCTTCGGTGAAGGCTCTGAATTCCGCTCTCCAATGGGACAGGCTGTTATTGGTGGACTTATTACTTCCACACT
>JAUZPB010000211.1 GCA_030706145.1 Bacteroidota bacterium | reverse complement strand
TTTGTCTTTATCTCATCTTTTGTAAGTACCATAAAAATAGCCTCTTTCAGTTAGTTAATTCAAAGTAAAAAGCCATATGGAAAAAGGTAAGATAAAAAGAAAGTGATGGCATGAAAAAGGACAAAAAGATTATAAAAAAAGCGGACCACATTTTAATGGTCCGCTTATAAAAAAAGTTTAAATAAAAGTTTTGAAAAATCAGAAGATTTACTTTTCCGAACTTCCTGTTTTTTCTTCGGCTTTATCAGAGACTCCGGTCTCAGCTATATCTTCAAGGAAATAGAGGTCCTCAGCATTCTCTGCATGTTTTACAATTATCCTGCTTCCCTGCTTGAAAGATCCTTTCAGAATCTCTTCAGCAAGAGGATCCTCGACATATTTCTGAATGGCTCTTCTTAAAGGTCTGGCCCCAAATTTAGGATCATAACCTTTATCGGCCAGAAAATCCCTTGCTGACTGGTCGAGAACGATCTCCATTTTATTCTGTTGAATATTATCAACGAGATCTTTTATTTCAATATTTATGATCTTCATAATATCGTCTTTTTCAAGATTTCTGAAGACAATAGCTTCATCTACTCTGTTAAGGAATTCAGGATTAAAGAGGCGTTTCATAGCATCTTCAACTGTATTCTTCAGGGTTTGATATTTTCCTTCTTCAGTAGCGCCAGAAAAACCAATACCGCCAGTAACTTTAATATCTCTTGTACCGACGTTAGAGGTCATAATGATAATTGTATTCTTAAAGTCAACTCTTCTACCAAGAGAGTCAGTCAAAATACCATCATCAAGTACCTGAAGAAGAATATTGAAAACATCAGGATGAGCCTTTTCAATTTCATCCAAAAGGACAACAGAATAAGGTTTTCTTCTTACTTTTTCAGTAAGCTGACCGCCTTCTTCATAGCCAACGTATCCCGGAGGAGCACCAACGAGACGAGAGACGGTGAATTTTTCCATGTATTCGCTCATATCGATCCTTATAAGGGCGTCTTCAGAGTCGAAGAGGTATCTGGCAAGGACTTTAGCAAGTTCTGTCTTACCGACGCCCGTAGGGCCTAAAAAGATGAAACTACCGATTGGGCGGTGAGGATTCTTCAATCCAGCACGTGTCCTTCTAATAGCTCTTGTAAGCTTAGAGACGGCTTCATCCTGCCCAACGATCTGAGTTTTTAGAGACTCTTCCATATTCATCAGTTTTTCAGATTCAGCCTGAACGACCCTTGTAACCGGAATGCCTGTCATCATAGCCACAACAGTAGCAATATCATCTTCAGAGACATCATAGACAAGGTCCTGAGTCTTAGCTTCCCATTCACGTTTAGCAATTTCAAGGTCGGATTGGAGGTTTCTTTCCCTGTCTCTTAGACGGGCAGCTTCCTCGTAATCCTGTCTTTTAACAACTTTTATCTTATCCTGTCTAACTTTTTCAATCTCTTCCTCAAGGGCTAAGATCTCTTCAGAGACAGAATAATTACCCATATGAACTCTTGAGCCAGCTTCATCAAGAACATCTATAGCCTTATCGGGCAGATATCTATCGGTAATATACCTATCGCTAAGTCTTACGGCAGAATCGATAGCTTTATCTGAATAGCGTACATGATGATGTTCTTCATATTTAATTTTAATATTAGACAGGATCTGTATAGTTTCGTCAACCGTAGGAGGGTCGACCATAACCTTCTGGAACCTTCTGTCCAAGGCGCCGTCTGTTTCTATATATTTTCTATATTCATCGAGTGTAGTAGCGCCAATGCACTGTATATCTCCTCTAGCCAGAGCAGGTTTGAACATATTAGAAGCATCGAGTGAACCTGAAGCTCCACCTGCACCAACAATAGTATGCAGCTCATCAATAAAGAGTATTACATCGACAGCTTTTTCGAGCTCATTCATAAGAGCCTTCATTCTTTCTTCAAACTGGCCGCGGTATTTTGTCCCTGCAACAAGTCCAGCTATATCAAGAGTAACGACTCTTTTATCCTGAAGGATTCTAGGAACTTTTCTTTGAACAATTCTAAGCGCAAGCCCCTCAGCTATTGCTGTTTTACCAACGCCAGGTTCGCCAATAAGAACCGGGTTATTTTTCTTTCTACGGCTCAATATCTGGGCGACGCGTTCAATTTCCCTCTCCCTTCCAATAACAGGGTCAAGTTTATCTTCAGTAGCAAGTTTAGTAAGGTCTCTGCCGAAATTATCCAAAACAGGAGTTTTTGTCCTCTCAGTTTTCTTTTCAGTAGGAGGAGGAGTAGAAACTGGGTCTTTAGGATTTTTACTACTCAAAATGTTATTTAGTTCAGCTCTGGCGTTTTCATAAGTAACATTAAATTGATGCAGTATCTGTGTCGCAATATTGTCCTCATCTCTCAAAAGGGATAATAAAATATGCTCAGTACCAATAACATCTGATTTATAGATCTTAGATTCAATTTGAGTAATTTTAAGTACCTTTTCAGCTTGTTTAGTAAGGGGAATATTGCCAATAGTAAGAGTACCTCCGGAAGTCCTTACAGTGTCTTCGATAGCCTTTTTTAGCTTGACAAGGTCGCAATCGAGGTTTCTAAGTATCCGTACTGCCATTCCCTGCCCTTCCCTTATGATTCCAAGGAGGAGATGCTCAGTACCGATATAATCATGACCAAGCCTGAGGGCTTCCTCGCGGCTTAACCTGATTACGTCTTGTACTCTTTCTGAGAAATTTCCGTCCATTTTATTCCCTCATATTCTTTAAATTTTATAAGTAACTGCCTTCTTTAGTATAATATATAAATTGATATTACCTCAATCAAGCACATTGTGAATTTATTATGTTGAGCTGTACCTGATCAATTCCTAAGGGCTGTTCATTTTACTTCAAGTTTGGTCTATTTTTGCTTGTTTTTTAATGATAACAATTAAAAATAATTTTAGTTTCAATAATATACTAATATATTCTGTTAACTTCCCTCCTTTGAGTTATGAAAGTAAAAAAGGTAAAATCAAAAGGAAATGTATATATTTTCCACTTATTAAAGCACTGATAAGGTGAAATAGTTCCCATTAAATGGTTCTATTAGAAGCTATTGCCAGGCAACAAAATGTAAAGCTGGGACAAGGCGCGTAATTTAAATTGTATATAATAAAGCGTATATTGCGGTAAAACAGACAAAATTTTACAGGAATGGTTAAGAAATATCAATTAAAGAAAATTATCCCGGCTGAGACAACAAAAGTAGAGATAGATGAGTCGGGATTCCAGATAAATTACAAAAATACGCTTAATCCTGCTCAATATGAGGCTGTTTCATCAACCGAGGGAGTTTATCTTGTAATTGCAGGTGCAGGGACAGGTAAGACCAGAACGCTGGTTTACCGTGTTGCAAGGCTGATAGAGATGGGTACAGATCCTCAATCGATACTTTTGCTAACCTTTACAAGAAAAGCCGCAAGTGAAATGATGAACAGAGCATCTTTATTGTTAGATAACAGGTGTTCGAGGATAAACGGAGGTACATTTCATTCTTTTGCAAACATAACTCTGCGGAAATATGGCAAAGCTATTGGATTAGATCCAAATTTTACCATATTAGACCAAGGTGACAGTGAAGATGTAATTAACCTTATACGTTCAAGGTTAAATCTTACAGCTATAAAGAAAAGATTTCCGACAAAGCAGACAATTTTTAAGATATTAAGTTTTAGTGTTAATACAGGGCGCAAAGTCGAAGATATAATAAAGGAAGAATATCCCCATTTTCTTGAATTCTCAGATGCTATCCTGGATATACAGAAAGTTTATATCTCATATAAACAGAATAACCATCTAGCAGACTATGATGACCTGCTTGTATACCTGAACCGATTTTTAACAGAGCTAAGTCCTTCTGCCAAAGCCTTTTTATCAACGATAAAGTATGTAATGGTTGATGAATACCAGGATACAAACAAGATACAAGCAGAGATAGTACAGGCTCTTGCGCGCTTTAACAACAACGTTATGGTAGTTGGTGATGACTCACAGTCAATTTATTCCTTCAGGGGAGCCGATTTCAAGAATATAATTGAATTCCCGAAACTCTTCGGCAGTGCAAATGTAATAAAGCTTGAAGAAAATTACCGAAGCACACAGGAAATACTAAACCTGGCAAATTATATAATTGAAGGTGCAATAGAGAAGTTTCCTAAATTCTTATTTACGCGTAAGCATGGCGGAGAGCTGCCTGCAATAATTTCTGCTACAAATGAGAACATGCAGTCAAGGTTTATTGTAGACAGAATACTGGAACTTAGAGAAGAAGGAGTACCGCTTAAGGAGATTGCAGTTCTCTTCAGATCCTCTTATTCCTCATTTGATCTGGAAATTGAGCTCTCAAAGGCTAACATCCCATTTATAAAGGTCGGAGGGATGAAGTTTATTGAGACCGCACACGTAAAAGATGTACTTGCATTTCTAAGGTTAGCCTCTAACCCAAAGGATCTGGTAAGCTGGCTAAGGGTACTTTTGCTGCATGACGGCATTGGTCCAAAGACAGCACAGAAGATACTTGATGAAATAGCTATTTCGAGGTTAAATATAAGAGAAGGAGCAGAAGCATTAGTACCTTCAAAGTACACTGATAAAATATCAGGGCTGTTCATGTTCCTTCATAAGCTGCATACTAAAGGCTCATCGCCGACAGACAAAGCAGAAATGGTAATGGAGTATTACTCTCCTCTTTTCAAGGAAAAGTATGATGATTTCAATAAAAGGAAAAAGGATCTTGATATACTTCTTAATATAACGCAAAACTACAGAACACTAGATGCACTGCTTGCCGATATGGCTTTAGACCCACCAAGAGATAGCATAGTAGATATTGACTCTGAGTCCAAGGAAGATGAGTTTGTGACACTTTCAACTATTCATTCGGCAAAAGGTCTTGAATGGCATTCATTGTTTATTATACATGTCATGGAAGGTTTTTTCCCCATAAGCCAATCATTTGATAAAATAGAGGCAATTGAGGAAGAAAGAAGGCTTATGTATGTAGCATGCACAAGAGCAAAACAGAATCTTTATATTACCTACCCGATGAGTATTTTTGACCGCGAGAAGGGATTTACATTCGCAAAGATCTCACGTTTTATTGACGGAGTAAAGGATGAACTAGCTGAAGAATGGCTTTTAGAAGAATAGATTTATAGCTAAGAGCTGAATGCTAAGTATGAAGTGAATGTAAGTAATATATATACAACAATGCCCAATAGATAATTTTTAATATTTATATGATATACGTATTTGTTTGTTTTTTAATATTAATACTTGCGCTGTTTATAGTTTTAAATGGAATGATCAGCTATGCGATATTTCAAGTATTCGGACCATTACATGATGAAGACAAAAGTAACAGTATAAAGTTCTCAGTAGTAGTTTCGGCTAAGAATGAAAAGAAGAATATCGCAAAGCTTATTAAAGCATTAGATGCCCAGGACTATCCGAAGGACCTCTATGAAGTAATAATAGTAGATGATAATTCAGACGATTGCACATATGAGACAGTGCTTGAACATATAAAGGACAAGCCAAATTTTTCAGTTATAAGGGCCATAGATAAGCCCTATCCCGCTAAAAAGGGTGCACTCAGCCTTGGAATAGGTAAAGCAGTAAATCCCTTTATAATAACAACAGATGCCGACTGTGAGCCAGGCAAAAGATGGCTAAAGACATTTGCAATGCGTTTTGATTCAGGGTATGACATTGTATTTGGTCTATACTCTTTTTATACCACTGATTCCTTTGTAAATAAGATGTCACAGTTTAATCACCTGCGCAGCTCATTATTAACCTTCTCAGCGGCATATTATAAAAAGCCATACTGTGCAGGTGCAAGCAGTTTCGCATTCAAGAAAGAATCATTTGATGCTCTCCATGGTTATAAAAACACCTTAGAAACCTTAAGTGGAGACGATGACCTGCTGATCCGTGAAGCAGTAAAACACAACATGAAGATAGGCACAGTAACTTCTCCCAGTGCTATAGTTTATACAGCTTCAAAG
>JAUZPB010000210.1 GCA_030706145.1 Bacteroidota bacterium | reverse complement strand
TTCCAGGGAAAACTGACTTTTAATATCGCTTCGCCACTCAGGCTTTCTGACCTTCTTATTTATGATAAAGTTACTTCGCAGTTCTATAACCACTTCTTTAAGTATGATCCAAACGGAGTTCCCAAGAATCACTCATATTCAGTTAATAATATTGCTACACTGACATATGTTTTCAGCTCTTCAACATATGTTACATTAAAACATTCAATAAGCTACAAAGAAGACCGGCTTTATGTTTTCCCCGACATTAACGACCCTGCATATGCCGATCCAAATTTGCTATATCAATTAACTGCATATGCTTTTCTGACGGGTGGGACAGATATGGTTCATAATAAAAGGGGAAATACTACAAATATTTTTAAGCTCGATTTTGAAAGCCAGATTGACAAATTTAACCAGGCAAAAACAGGCTTTGAGTTAAACCTGTATGATATAAAGCTTGCAAATCAGATATCCAGGTATCAGGGACAGATAAAGGTATTCGATCAGAATGCATTTTTAAATAATGGCTATTTTAATTTTAAGCCTTTAAGCTTTGCTTTCTATGTGCAGGATAAAATTGAATTTGAAAGCATAATTGTAAATGCAGGTCTAAGATACGACTACTTTAATTCGAAAGGAGAGGTTCCCTCGGATCTCCGCGCCCCTGAAGTATCTGCTAAAGTAAAAGCATCGGCAAAGCATCAGGTAAGTCCACGAGTAGGTATAGCATTTCCAATATCGGCAGATGGTTCTATTCACTTTAGTTATGGACATTTCTTTCAGGTGCCATCCTTTGAATATTATTACGCCGATCCAAACTTCAGGGTTAATCCCGGCGGGCTTTATACTTTAATGGGAAATGCTAACCTAAAACCACAGTCTCTTGTTGCCTATGAAGTTGGGCTTCATTATTCTTTCTTCAATATGTTTGGCGTTGAAGTAATTGGATATTTTAAGGACCTGACTAACCTATTGGGGACCGAGATTCACGAAACGTATGTTGCAGGTGACAGATATGCACTGTTTTCAAACAGGGATTACGGCAAAACAAGGGGACTTACATTCTCGCTTTATAAAAGGCCGACCGAATCGGATCATATTTCAGTATCGCTGGACTATACACTGCAAAGTACCGAGGGCAATGCATCGGATCCTAACGATGCATACATTAAAACGCAGGGAAACAAAAAACTTAACTTTCAGATAATTCCCCTAAACTGGGATCAGACGCATACGATCAACCTTTCAGTCTTTTACATTATACCTGGAAATTTGAATATCGGCCTTATAACAAAATATGAAAGCGGTTTCCCATATACGCCTAATTACAGAAACAGTGAGACCAGCTATGAAAATTCAGCCCGCATGCCATCTAAAATTAATGTCGATCTGCAATTAAATAAGGATCTGTTAGTCTCTGATAATAACAGTCTCTCACTTTATTTGAAGGTCTATAACCTGTTCGATACACGAAATGAAATTACGGTATTTACAGATACAGGAAGGGCAGGATATTCGCTAGTAAGTCAATATACACCCGAATACCAGGGCCCTAACACGCTAAGTGAATTTCTGACTCATCCGGAATATTATTCGGAGCCGCGCAGAATAGTAATAGGCTTAAATTTTAACTTCGGCTTTTGAAGAGAATTATTTATGCGATCATCAAAATATTTTTTTATAAGCTTTATAGTTGCATTATTTGCAGCATTTTTCTTTTCAGAAGAAATAGCTGCACAGATAAAGACAACTCCCGAGATGAGAGGAGACAGGAAGTACAGGAAAGTCGGGACGCACAATGGTAACAATGTGGAAACACTTTTCTGGAATTTTGGTGAAGTTGCCTGGTGGGGCCTTCAGCCTTCGGGCGTTTGGCCAAAAGGAAGCGGGCATTCTTATATGGATGGCATTACTCCTGTTGTAGTTGCAGAGGTTACGGATAATTCTGGTAAGACAATACATATTGATGAAGCCGGTTACAGGGAAAATATGGATATATCACCGACCGGAGTTGAAAGAGGCTGGCAGCCAAGGCCGGGGTATTCTAATCCAAACCAGGATAATATTGCTATGAGTGATAATCCCAAGACCTGGCCGGATAAATGGGCAGATAAAGACGAGAAGTGGAACGGTTACTGGGATGGTTACTTCGGGAAAAGAACAAATGCCGACCAGGAGAGCTGGTTCGTTGCTGATGACCAGGCAGACGACGGGCAGGACTTTTATCCCGATTCAACCGATCATACTCGCCGCGGCTTAGGACTAAGAATGGGAGTGCGCGGCCTTCAATGGGCAAATATTCTTGCTCAGGATCTAATTTTCTGGCATTATGAGATCACTAATGAAGGCACTCATCTTTATGACAAGATCATTTTCGGTATGTATGCCGATGCAGGTATTGGAGGGCAAAACGATAGTAATGATGACCTTTGCAGCTATGATACATTGAATAATATTGCCTACAGCTGGGATTATGACGGTATAAGTAACGATGGCTGGAGTCCAACAGGTTACTGCGCTTATGCATTTCTTGAGAGTCCGGGTAATGACTGGAATGGCCTGGATGATAACCACAACGGCCTTATTGATGAATCGAGGGCAAACGGAATAGATGACAATAAAAACTGGAATAAGGAGACTGATGATGTAGGCTTAGATGGCCTTGCTGGAACGGGTGACTTTGGGGAAGGTGATGGAAAACCAACTTCCGGCTACCAGCTGCCTGGCATTGTTCCGGGCGCACCGACAAGTCCAGTAAATAAATATGGACTTATAGATACAGGTCAGCCTGGAGAGCCAAATATTGATAAGACAGATAAAGATGAATCGGACCAGATCGGCCTTACAGCATTTGACGGCTTTTACATTGGTTCAGGTGTTGTCTTTAGAAATGACGATATTATCTGGGAGAAAATGAACTACCATCATTTCTTTACACAGACTTTGTTTGGTAACGTAGCTTTTCTTTCCTCCTCGGGCCCTTTTCCATTGCCCTCTGGCAGTACGGAAAGATTTTCTCTTTGCCTGGTCTTTGGACCGGACCTTGCTGCAATTGTAAGAAATAAAATTACTGTTCAAAAGATATATAACAACAATTATAACTTCTCGCGTCCTCCTCTTAAACCCACTGTTACTGCAGTTGCTGCCGATAAGAAAGTTACTCTTTACTGGGACGATAAAGCCGAGAGGTCTTATGATACTTTTTTGAAAAGATATGACTTTGAAGGCTATAAGATATATAAAAGCACTGATCCTGGATTTTTAGATGCGCAGACCATTACAGATGGATATGGAGATCCTACTATAGCAAAACCTGTTGCACAGTTTGATATTACAGACGAGGTAAAAGGCTTTTTCCCGCTGGACTATCACGGCGTACATATGTATATGGGTGATAACAAAGGACTGCAGCATTCCTGGACCGATACAGACGTTATGAATGGACAGACATACTTTTATGCCGTAGTATCTTATAATAAGGGAGAAGCTTCAATTGGTCTTTATCCTTCTGAAGTTACAAAAGTTGTAGTAAGGGATCTTGCAGGCAATGTAACATTAGATCAGAATACAGTAATGGTTACTCCGGGAACATCTGCAGCAGGATATGTTGACCCTGGCTTAAAGGATAATATTGCGCACATCTCTGGCAATGCAACCGGTTCGGTTTCGGCTAACGTAATAGACCCATATAAGGTAGAAGATAAATCATATGTCGTAAAATTTAATAATACTCTTCACCGCGATACTATTACTTATTCGCTCTATAACATTTCAGGAAATGATACTTCGCTTATTTTCGCAAATTCACCTTTTATAAAAGGTGAGGATTCAAATCCACTCTTTAGCGGAATAAGGCTCCTAGCAAAAAATGATTCCATACAGCTGCTTGACCAAAGGACAGGCTGGAGATCCAATGTTTCCAATTTGATCATTGTCGGCAAACTCCTTATAAATCCATCTGCGGTTAAAACAAACATCTTTCCTGTAAGTTATCAGATCAGAGTTGGAGAAGCCGATTCATCATGGAGATTTGGATACAGGACACCTACAAATTTCCAGATATGGGATACATATAATAATAGAAGGATTAAATATGAGCTTAGGCGCTCTGGCCAGTATACATATGGAGAACTGAAAGCTGGAGATATAGTAAATATATGGGAACAGATAAACGGGGCATGGACTCAAGTTTGGGAATTTAATTTTGTTGCTCCGCCTAAGATAGATCCGGTAAATCCACCATCTGGAGCAATAGCTGATATTACAGTAGGGACTCCTTTTCAGACAGGCGATGTCTTTACATTTTCAACAGCTGCAAGTAAAATTGAAAAGGCCAAGGCTGAAACAGAGATGAACATGGTAGCAGTTGTGCCGAATCCTTATGTGGGAGCCGCCAGGTGGGAGTCCCAAAGGCTTACTACATCTGGCAGGGGAGAGCGAAGAGTCTATTTTATTCATCTTCCGCAAGAAGCGGAAATTAAGATCTATACTATAAGCGGTGATTATGTAACGACTATTTATCATAACTCAAACCTGCTTGACGGCAAGGAAGCATGGGATTTGACTTCAAAGGAGGGTCTGGATATAGCACCTGGAATTTACATATTCCATGTGAAGTCACCCGGACTGCCTGATAAGATAGACAAATTTGCAATAATTAAATAAAACCTATTGCACTTTTTAGGCATATATGAAAAAGATAATTTTATTATTTATGATCATTATGAGCCTTAATACATGGGCGCAGGTCTTCAGCGGCACAAATGCCGGACAATTCCTTAAAATTGAAGTAGGGGCAAAGGCTATTGGAATGGGCGGGGCATTTGTTTCACTTGCAAATGATGCAAGCTCGGTCTACTGGAATCCGGCCGGAATTTCACGCCTCGAGGGGAGCGCTGCCAGCTTTTCCCATAATTACTGGATTGCAGATACTAAGCATGACTTTGCAGCCATTATTCTAAAACTAGGCTCTATGCATGCCATTGCACTCAGCTATACTTCGCTTTCAATGGCTGATATGAAAGTAAGATCGGAATTCTTTCCTGAAGGGACAGGAGAATTTTTCTCGGCAGGCGATTTTGCACTTGGACTAAGCTATGGACTTAGCCTGACTGATCACTTCAGTATAGGCTTTACTGCTAAATATATTGGAGAGAATATTTGGCACATGAGCGCCTCTACGTTTGCTTTTGACCTGGGTGTAATATACATAACTCCAATAGAAGGACTTCAGCTTGGAATGAGCATAGCAAATGTTGGTGGCAATATGAAATTCGAAGGCAGCGATAGCTTTGTTAATTACACCTTCGACCCTTTACAGTCAGGCAATAATCAGAAATTGTATGCCGATCTTAAAATGGATCAGTGGGAGCTGCCTATGTTCTTCCGCTTCGGCATATCAATGAAAATACTGAACACTGAAACCAATAGCATAATCTTAAGCGCAGATGCAAATCACCCGAATGACTACAGCGAAAGCATTAATACTGGTATTCAGTATGGTTTTAGAGAAAGAGTTTTCCTGAGGGCAGGCTATAAATCACTCTTTAAGAAGGAAAGCCAGGAGGGACTTACTGCCGGAGTAGGGCTTGTATACTACATTACAGAGTTTATACCTATTAAGGTTGATTATGCTTACGCAGATTTCGGCATTCTTAACCAGGTACACAGGATATCTGTGGAAATAGGTTTCTAAAAGAACACAGAATCTCTGTTGAAACAGATTTCTAAAATAATATGGGGCGCTGTAAAGAATTTTAGAATTATATAGGTCGCTGTAAAAGGTCTTTAGAATTATGTAGATAGCTGTAAAAAGATTTTAGGATTACATAGATCTCTGCAAAAAATAGATCGCTTAATGAATAAAGAAAAAATATGGATAACATATCATCAGCTCCTTTATTTGAAACAGAGTATGGCCATTTTTCTCCTGATGGAAATGAATATATAATAAAGACTCCCAGGACGCCAAAGCCATGGGTGAACGTAATATCAAACGGTGATTATGGAATTGTAATATCCCAGGCAGGCGGCGGCTTTAGCTGGAAAACTCA
>JAUZPB010000021.1 GCA_030706145.1 Bacteroidota bacterium | reverse complement strand
ATCAATATCCTGCTTCATACCGATCATTTTGGCAAAATCATTACCAGAGCCTTCTGGAATTACTCCCATTATCGTTTCAGAAGCCGGATCTAGACCGTTTATGGCTTCATTTAATGTGCCATCACCACCAACTACTATTATTCTCTCATAATTGTTCTGATAAGCCCGTACAAGCTCTGTTGCGTGATTCTTATATTGGGTAGTAATGACTTCTCCTTTAATTTCAGGAGATTTAGCGTGAAGATTATCTATGGCGCCTTTTATTTTGGGAATAGACCTTGCACTCCGTCCATTCCCAGCTGTTGGATTGATTATAAAAAGGAATTTCTTTTTCAACTATATTTATTGTGGGATAATTGCGTGTAAGTCTATAAAATATAATTAATTATGCGACTTCATTAACATCAAAAAGAGCATCTACAAAACTCTTTGCATCAAAGGTCTGCAGATCATCTATCCCCTCGCCTACTCCAATATACTTGATAGGAACCTTTTGCTGTGAGCATATTTGAAAGACAACTCCACCCTTAGCAGTACCATCTAATTTTGTTACTATTAATCCTGTTATGTCAGTAACATCACTAAATTTCTCTGCCTGTATCAGTGCATTTTGTCCCGTGTTGCCGTCAATGACAAGGAATGTTTCATTCGGAGCATAGTCAATAACTTTACTTATGCTTTTTTTGATCTTCTTAAGTTCTTCCATCAGGTTCTGTTTAGTATGCAATCTGCCAGCTGTATCAATCATAACAATATCTATATTCTTTTTCTTAGCAATAGATACAGTATCAAAAGCTACAGCAGAAGGATCTGCGCCTATACTGCGCTGAACAATCTCCACTCCAGCACGCTTCGACCATACCTCCAGTTGCTCATTTGCCGCTGCCCTGAAGGTATCTGCACTTCCTATTATTACACTCAAACCTGCCTGCTTGTAATTGTGGGCTAGCTTTCCAATTGTAGTCGTTTTACCGGCTCCATTTACGCCCACAACTAATATAACATAAGGTTTATATTGATCTAATCTGTTGAACTCTGAATTAGTATTATACGATTCAACGATCGAGATAAGCTCATTTTTTATTACATCAGTAACATTTAGTTTACTTCTGTCTTTCTCGGCTTTAAGCTTTACCCTTGAGTTCTCAATTATCCTTGTAGCTGTATCATAGCCGATATCACTTGTTATCAGGATCTCTTCAACTTCTTCAAGAATTTCCTCATCAAGTTTAGCCTTGCCCGTAATGGTCTCATTTATTTTTGTAACAAGCTTATCCCTGGTCTTTGTAAGACCATCTTTCAGTTTGTTAAAATTAATGTTCTTGAATAGATTCATTTTTATTCCATACTAAAGATTCTTTTGCTCTTATTGCATATCCTATAAAAGATGCAAAGACGAGAACTAAACTAAAATACAATAACAATTTAGAAAGGAAGGCTGAACTATTTTCCAGCCCTATTATCACAGAAAAAAGATATATAGATATAAAAGTTACAGTAATTTTCCCTAACAAATTCGAAGGCAAAACTCTTCCTATCTTTTTCGAAACTACTATTCCACCTAAAAATATCAATATATCTCTGCTTGCCACTGAATAGAAATAATAGTCTGGAATTAATTTCATCCAGAATAATCGCCAAACAATGACAATAATTAATACTTTATCTGCCAAAGGATCAATTATTTTCCCAATCTCTGTAATTTGATTGAATTTTCTTGCAAAGTAACCATCAAAAAAATCTGTTGCAGCAGCAATAACAGACAATATAATGACGCTTGCCCTGTAATCAGGAGACTCTTGCAACTTCCCTAGAAGTATATAAATAGGTATACTTAGCAGCAATCTTAATAAGCTGAGTAAATTGGATAGTGTAAAGATCTCCTGAATTTTTCTCATATGGTTAAATTAGCGTCGTTTTCAGTTGTTACTTTTTCTTCATATACTTCTTTTGTAAAGGACTTATTGATAACAGTAGGATAATTTCCTGAAAAACAAGCAGTACAGAAATCTTTAGGATCTTGCTCTACCATCGCTTCAAGCATTTCATCAGTCGTAAGATATTCTAAGCTATCAACTTCAAGATACTCACGAACCTTTTCAATATCACCATTAAATCTATTTGCTATCAATTCTTCTCTTGATGGGAAATCCATTCCATAGTAACATGGATGCATTATTGGCGGTGAAGAAATGCGTATATGTATTGCCTTTGGATTTGCCTCTTTAAGCAAGTTAACAAGCAATTTTGACGTTGTACCACGTACAATTGAATCATCAATAAGTACAATTGTCCGGTTTTCAAGAACTCCTTTAACTATATTGAATTTTATCTTTACTCCAACTTCCCTTTTTGTCTGTCCAGGCTGAATGAATGTACGTCCAATATAGTGACTTCTTATCAAACCAATTTCAAATCTGGCTCTTATTCCATCTTTTTCGAGTTGATTGGTATAACCGAGTGCGGCAGTATTAGAACTGTCAGGGACACTTATTACAATTACCTTCTCGCCGTCTTTATCTCTTACAGGGTGTTTTTTTGCAAGCACCTTTCCAAGTTTTCTACGGATCTTATCAACGCTGTGCCCGAATATTTTACTGTCAGGACGTGAAAAATAGATATATTCAAAAATGCAATGCTTTGTTGAAGAAGGTTCATCAAAGATAGAATATGATTTAACTTCTTTTGTCTCAAGCACTTCCCTGTCTATTACAATTATTTCACCAGGTTTTACATCTCTAATATATTCTGCACTGTTGATATCAAAAGCGCATGTTTCAGATGCAACAACAAATGAACCATTTAATTTCCCAAGGGCTAAAGGCCTGAATCCATATGGATCGCGCGCGGCAATTAGTTTATCATCTGTCAGGATTACAAGGCAATATGCGCCTTCAATTTTTTGTAATGCCTCTTTTATTTGGCTAATTTGATCTGTTAGACGACTCTTGGCAATTAAGTGAAGTATAACTTCTGTGTCACTGGTAGTCTGGAAAATTGATCCCTCGTTAACCAGTCTTTCCCTTAAGATATGTGCGTTAGTTAAATTTCCATTATGAGCTACACCTAAATGCCCCATCCTATAATTTACAACAAAAGGTTGAATGTTCTTCATCGATTCAGAAGCCCCTGTTGTAGAATAGCGATTGTGCCCTATAGCTGCATATCCTGGTAAATTGTCTCTTAATATTGCAGGATTATGAAAGACCTCTGAAACAAGGCCCAGATCTTTATGAATGTTAAAAACTGTTTTTCCATCCGGTAAGTTTTGAGCAGTAACAATTCCAGATGCTTCCTGCCCTCTATGCTGAAGTGCATGTAATCCATAGTATGTCGCATAAGCTGCATTTTCTGTCCCGAATATACCGAAAATCCCACAAAACGACTTAGGTTTGTCTATATTCAATGTGCTCTCTTCCATAAATTTTTAGAATCAAAATATACTACTTTTAATTCAATTTTTCTATCGAATTGTATATGCAAGAAATAGGTATGGGGAAAACTTTCACACATAAATGCTAAGTTTTTCATTGAAAGGATAATAACTCCAAGCTTACAGACGGATAATAGACAAATTACTCTGCGATAGGGATATGCTCATTGATTCCATTTGTAACATCCTGCAGAGAAAGAACCAATCTTATTGTTTTTCCTGTAGAGTCCTTTATTGGAACAAGTCTCCAATCCCAGTACTTCCTTTCTGCATCTTCACAAAAATCAAAAGTAGTAGAGCAATCGGCATAGGGATTACCCGATTTAACTACTTTTCTTAATAGCTCTTCAGTGATAATTCCTGGAAAGATCTTAAAGAAGTTCTTACCTTGTAATAATTCAGGAGTACTCTTTCCCAGATTGGCAAATGCCCTGTTTATTTTTATTAAGTCAAAATTCTCATCTAAACAAGCTAACAAAGTATTTGTATTGTCTATAATAGTCTCCAAAAGAGTTACATTTTCATTAACTTTGTCCAGTAACTTTGTCTGATATGCCAGCAACTCTTCATTCTGCTTGCGTTCTATTGCAAAACATATTGCTTTTACCAGTGAATAACTGTCGTATTGGAGTTTCATGATGTAATCCTGCGCTCCTAAATGTACAGCCTTTATTCCGAGTTCCTCATCATCATTTGAGGTCATTACAACAATCGGAATCCCCCGGGCCTCAGCAATTATGCTCTTTAGAGTATCAAGTCCAAAGCTGTCTGGTAAAGCTAAATCAAGTAGTACAATATCGAACTCCTTGTTCCTTAGCATTTCAATACCGCTATGGAGCCTGAAGGCTTGTTCAATCTTAAAATCAATTGTTGATGAATCTCTTAACATTTCATAGATCAGCCTTGCATCACCAAAGCTGTCCTCAATCATTAACAAGTGCACAATTTTCTTTTTCATAAGACTTATTGCTCTGGAATTAATGAATTATGGAATTATTTTTTGATTCAATGATATTTTCAATTGACTTCTCAATTGCTTTGATAGTATTCACATATTCATCAAAATCGATAGGTTTCTTGTAATATTTAATTACATTCAAATATTGACATATCATAATATCTTCCTCAGCATCAGACGAGGTAAAGATTATTACTGGAAGTTCCTTCAATTTTTCGTCAGACCTTATATTGGCAAGAATTTCCCGCCCATTCTTCTTTGGAAGATTTAGGTCAAGAATAACAGCATCCGGAAGATTTAAGGGGTATTCTTGTCGTTTATTTGTCAAATAATCCATCGCTTCTGCACCGTCTTTAGTTATACTTAGATTAAAATGACCTTCACTTTCGCCAAGAACTTCCTGAATTAGCAAAATATCACCTGGGTTGTCCTCAACAATCAATACTTTTGCTGAATTTTTATCTTTAGAGCTCATTTACTACCAATTTTTGTGATGTTTAAAGAATGGCTAAAATACATAAATATTTTACAGTAATTCAATATTATCTTTTATGCCTGGAATTATTCATTTTTTGCAGTAAATATTTCATAAGCATAAATGGTATATTCGTCAACAAGTTTATTCGTCAAGACTTAAATTTTATTGAACATAAATTATTCTGATTTAAAAGGCAAACGAAAAGTTTTATTCATCAAAAACATTATTCACACTAAAACATTATTCACACTAAAACATTATTCTGTTACTTGCAGGACAAGAAAGAAATATATCGGAAGAGCTTAATTGAGATTTGAAAATAGAATGATTATTAGACGGTATCTGGACTAAGCTTGTTTTGGGAAAAAGCTTAAAATATCACAAATGATACTTGCTAGAAATTTTGTCACTTCAAGTCATTTATATATTATAGAATATCTCTTTAAAACTAAATAAGCCCTTGTAAAATAAGGGCTTAGTATTTGTCGGAACGGCGGGATTTGAACCCGCGACCCCCTGAACCCCATTCAGGTACGCTACCGGGCTGCGCCACGTTCCGGTCATTATAAATCTTTATAATTTAGATTGTAAATATATCAAAAAGCTTTTGATTTGTTCAAGGTCTTTTTTGAAAGATTGGTCATTTTCCCAACTATTTTTTTCCTTTTGCTCAGGAACTGGTTCTTCTTCAACAACTGGAACGATTCTGGCCTTTAATTCTTCAGGTTCTTTAATCAGTTTTTTTGCCCCCTCAATAGTATATTTCTCGTCCTTCAGAAGTTTTTTTATCTTCAGTATCACCTGAATATCTTTATTCGTATAAATTCTGTTGCCTGCTCTGTTCTTTGCTGGTTTCAGCTCTTCAAACTCATTTTCCCAGTACCTGAGGACATACTGCTCCAACCCTGTAATTTTACTTACTTCACTTATTGAATAATATAACTTCTTAATACCTAGTTCTTTCATTTCTGCCTTTTAAAACATGAGGTAAAATAAAGAATTAAGATTCAAAATTCAAGGAACGTTTTCTTTTATAACAATTTACATGCAAAATCATAAAGTATTTTCTAATATCATTTGATAATTCTGCATATAAAAGCTGATGTTTATTAGAAATCTAAAATTTACAAAAGCCGGTATTCATTCAAATTCCATCGTTAAATCTAATTCGTTATTTTTCTCTTAACTTTCCTTACCTCGTAATATCCTCTTTAACAAATACACTGCTGCCAGATATCCATCAGCCTTAAAGCCGGATAAATAACCATTGCATGAAGAGGCTGTAAGGCATACCTGTCTATAATTTTCTCTTGAGGAGAGGTTTGATAAATGAACCTCTATCTTTGGTATCTTTGACTCGGTTAAAGCATCTTTAATTGCAACTGATGTATGTGCATAGCCCCCTGGGTTAATAATAACACCATCAAAAAAAGCTTCAGCCTTTTGAATACGGTCAATCAATTCTCCTTCATGATTGGATTGATAAAACTCAAAGTAATCATCAGGATATTCTTTCTTTAAAAGCAATTCTATATCACTTAATGAAAAAGCTCCATAATGGTTTTTATCTCTCGAACCAAGAAGATTAAGGTTCGGACCGTTTAATACAATAAATTTCATTTCTCCTCGTTCATCTCATCAATAATTTCACGCAATTTTGGGGTAAGGTAAATCTGATCAATACCCAATTCCTTCAAAGCTGCCGAAAGTATCATAACTTTACGCTGTAAATTCGCAATCTTATTAATTACAATTACCTTCGAATCTTTCAGTAAACAGTAGCCTCCCTTGAAATCACCTTTTTCGAAACGTACTGTTGCACCAAGCTCTGCGGCTAGCGCTTTTAGGTCTTTAAGTATATCTTCAAATTCTTTTTCGTTTATTTTCATTTTTGCTTTTTCAATTTAAGAGGTTGAAATACAACCAGAAAAATTATTGCACAATATGAGAATATTTCTATTAAAGAAAAACTACTAAGCACTTTTAAACGTTTAATATATAAACCTAATATCTCACCAGGAACAAATGAACTGTAAAATACCTTTGTCACTATTTTATAATCAAATGATATAAGATATAGCTCAAACGGCATTGTTATAAGTACAATTAAAAGTGTTACAAAAAGCCAACCCTCTTCTTTTAAACTTATACGTGAAGTAATAATAAACAATATAAACGAAATAACAAAAAGTAAATAAAATATCATTGTAAATGTGACAGAACTATTCATTGTTACGAGTATCCCACCCAAATTTTGTTCAGTCACATATTGCTTTAATATAAAATCACGAGGTTCAAAAAGTTGATATGTCAAAAGTAAACGCGATAAATAACCACCTAGCCATAGTATCCCGCTTAATGTACATAAATAGAGAAAGACTTTTGAAACTTTACTAATATTTTGCATAAATTGAATATCCTTTTTTCCAAAAATATAAAAAAATCATGAATATTGCCTCAATAGACATCGGTACAAATACCGTTTTAATGCTAATTGCAAATATAAGTAAAGATGATAAAACAATTAAACCTTTATTGAATGAATATCGTATGCCTAGAATTGGAAAAGGCTTGATTCCGGGCGGGGAGATCAATAAAGATAGTATAATCCGGCTTTTTGATGTAATTGAAATCTATGCAGACATAATAAAAAATTATAACTGTGAAAAAGTTATTGCAAAAGGGACAAGCGCTTTAAGATTAGCTTCAAATTCCAACGACATAATAAATGAAATTAAAGATCGATTCGGAATTGAAGTTGAGATTATTAGTGGAACCGAAGAAGCCAGGCTTTCATATTTAGGCTCAATCTCAGCTTTTAATTCTGCAAATAATATTGTAATTGATATTGGAGGTGGCAGTACAGAAGTCATTTTTGGGACTGACAAATCCATCACCTATAGCAAGAGTTTTGAAGCTGGGGCTGTCAACCTTACTGAAAATTTGTTAAAGAATGATCCCCCAAACAATAAAGAACTGAAGGAGTTATTTAATAGAATAAATAATGTTTTCGCAGAATTAACGAACCGTTTTCCTTCAGACGCTCTTGTTATTGCCGTAGCAGGAACACCTACTTCTCTATCCTGCATAAAACAGGGACTTACTATTTATGATGAAGAAAAAGTTGAAGGTTCCGTTTTATATAAAGATGAATTACGTAATTTCGTATCCCACCTTTCAAAAATGAGTCATAGTGAAATAAAGAGTAAATATCAGGAAATAGTTAACGGCAGAGATGATATAATACTTGCCGGAACGGCAATTCTTTTTCTTATCTCGGAGATACTTAATGTAAAAGATATTGCAGTAAGCGGAAGAGGAATTCGATTTGGGTCAATAATTGACTACTTAGACAAACTCTGATTTATATTTATAGCGGAGAAAAAATCTCCGCTGTAAATATTTTATATTACTATGGTATTCTATTCTGAATTATTGTATCATGCGGTTCTTGAGACTCATCTGTCTTAAGATAATCAAGCGTATAATGCAATCCCCTGCTTTCTTTTCTCATCATTGCAGATTTAATAATAGCATGAGAACAGGTGATCAGATTTCTTAATTCAAGAATTTCCTCAAAGACTTTTGTCTTTTTGTACATATCTTCAATTTCAAGATAAAGATTATGTATCCTGTTAAAGGCTCTCTCAAGCCTTAGGTTACTTCTTACTATACCTACATAATCCCACATTACCTGCTTTACCTCTCTGAAGCTATGAGAGATCATAACCTTTTCATCAGCTGACAGAGTTCCAGATTCATCCCAGGTTGGAATTTGCGGAATGTCAAACTTTGAGGTTGTAACTTTTCTATTTATCTCTAAAGCCGCCCTATATGCAAATACCAATGCTTCTAAAAGTGAATTGCTTGCAAGCCTGTTAGCACCATGAATGCCTGTCATCGAAACTTCACCACATGCATACAAGCCTTCTAGAGAACTATGGCCTACTGTATCAACTACAACACCACCACAAGCATAATGTGCAGCAGGAACAACTGGAATAAACTCTTTTGTTATATCAATACCACTTTCCAAGCATCTTTCATATATATGAGGAAAATGCTCCTTTATTTCCTGCGCCGGTTTATGTGTAACATCAAGGTAGACATAATCATCGCCCCTTTTCTTTAACTCATTATCTATTGCTCTTGCCACAATATCTCGGGGTGCTAATTCTTTTCGGCTGTCATATTTAGACATAAACTCATTATGATCTTTTGTCCTTAAGATTCCACCAAAACCTCTTACAGCCTCTGAGATCAAAAACGATGGATGTGAAGCGCCAGAATTAATTGATCCCGAATAAAAAGCCGTAGGATGAAATTGAATGAATTCCATATTACCCAATTTTGCTCCGGCTCTATATGCCATAGCAAAACCATCTCCTGTTGCAATGAGCGGATTTGTTGTATTAAGATATACTTGTCCAAGCCCTCCGGTTGCTAAAATTGTTGCTTTTGCCGTTACGGTCTGAACAGTATTGTCCCTTACATCAAGGACATAAGCACCCCAGCAGTGACGGTTATTTATTACAGCTTCTTTTAATTGATATACATTATGCTCAGTAATAAGATCAATTGCACAGTGATCTTCAAGTATCGTTATATTTTCCTTCGAATTTACAGACTCTAAAAGAGCCCTTTCAACTTCATGACCTGTCAGATCTGCAGCATGAACGATCCTGTGCACCGAATGCCCACCTTCTCTTGCAAGATCAAGCTGACCATTCTTGAGTGTAAACCTTGTCCCAAGATTAATAAGATCATGAATTCTTTCAGGACCTTCTTTAACAAGTATCTCAACTGGCTCACGTTTACATAAACCTGCACCGGCTATAAGTGTATCCGAAATATGTTTATCGAATGAATCATTTTGACCAAGCACAGAGGCAATTCCACCTTGCGCAAGATTCGTATTTGATTCAGCCTTATCTTTTTTTGTTACTATTATTACTTTTAAATTATCTGCTACTTTCAAAGCAGCATATAACCCGGCAATTCCACTGCCTATTATTAATACATCTGTTTCTAATTTCATTTGTTAATTTTTTAATGAGTCCTTTAATGCTCCAAGGAATAAATCCGCATCTTCTTTTGTTATTATATATGGAGGCAGTAATCTTAAAACTTTCTGATTAGTTGCATTTGTCAGTACTTTTCTTGCCCTCATCTTTTTAACAACTTCAGAAGCATCAAAAGATAGTTCAACTCCCAGTATGAATCCCCGGCCTCTAACATCTACTATTTGATCGGGTAATTCATCTTTCATTTTGAGAAGATTGTTTTTTAGATAAGCCCCAAGTTCTGCAACATGTTCAATAAGTCCATGCTCAAATACTTCTTCTAGTACAACTTTTCCGGCAGCACAACTAACCGGATTACCTCCAAAAGTAGTTCCATGTTTCCCAACAGGGAAAACATTACATAATTCTTCTGTTGTCAGGAAAGCACCTAAAGGTAATCCTCCTCCAATTGACTTAGCAACTACAAGAACATCCGGCGTAATATTATAATATTCATGTACAAATCCTTTTCCGCTTCTGCCGACTCCATCTTGAATAGCATCTGCAATGAAAAGAAATCCATATTTTTCTCTAAGTTCAGCAACTTTTGAAATGAATTCACTGGATACTTCGTTTATCCCGCCTTCTCCCTGAATTAACTCAAATATTATTGCTGCAGTATTTTCATTTATTTTACTCTCCAGATCTTCTATACTATTAAACTCGATATGACCAATATTCTGTAGTAATGGCTCAAAACCCTTTTTGTATTTTTCTCTTGCCGTAAGAGTCATTGCACCATAAGTCCTGCCATGAAATGAATTCGTAAGTGAGAAGATCTTCTTATCCGGCCCCTTCTTTAATCGAATTAGTTTTAACGTACCTTCAATTGCTTCAGTCCCGCTATTAGCAAGAAATGCCCTTGACATATGGGCATTCTTTAAGAGCTTTTCTGTAAATTCAATTTGAATATCTGTAATATAGTTGTTCGATAGATGTGCAAACTTTGTGATCTGTTCTGATACCGCTTGCACAATTTTCGGATGGGCATATCCAAGAGCATTTACAGCAAGACCCGAAAAGAAGTCAAGATACCTATCTCCTTTTTTATCAATTAGATAGGCTCCTTCGCCATAACTAATTTCCAGAGGATAACGATTATACGTAGGAAGGAATAATTCTCTTTCCTTTTCAAATATAGTTTTCATAGAAATCTTTCTTTAATTGAAAATTAAATATTTATTTTCTTTTAATTTCAAGAAATACTGTATCTAAAATAAAGATAACAAAAGAGATTACAAAGAATTCAGAGGAAATTTCTTTGTATAGGGATTGATTTTGTCTTATTAGCTAAAAATCTTTGTCAGCACTAGTAAAAGTCCAATCATTATACCATGGAAAAGAATTGATGAAATCAGGCTGAATATTACAGACTTTGTTGCAGATTTTATTGCAAAGAAAGTAAGTACAAAAGACCAAATGACCATCAGCCCTTCGAGTGCAGACATTACATAAGCCGGATTTTGTTTCAGTAGAAATGGTGAGGGATTTGATATAAATAAAGCCGAACCAAAAAGTACAAGTTCAACCGGGAAAAAGAAAACCAGAGCAATACTACTTGGAACAAGGCTATAAATAAGAATTGAAAGATTATCCTTAAATCTTGTCTGTACCTTTAACAATTTAGTTACAAATTTAAGTAGCAAGGCAAAAACGCAAATAACTACAATTGGCACTATAAGGGATAATAAAAACAATAACGATACATTATTCAGAACTTTTATGCTTCCAAATACCGGATCATCTATCATTAGAATGTTTATGAAGAATTTTATAGCAAAGAGAAAATATAATAATGAAATAAAATTCTTGTGCTCTGCATGTATTATGTTTGAAAAAGCCTTTGTAGGTGATTCAATTATTGTCCCCAACGTTTTCCAAAGATCAATGTTAACAACCCTCTCCCTTAGATATGACCGGCAATTATTGCAGATATAGCTAAAATATGGATTTTCAGCTTTACAGTTCTTGCATGTAATTACATTCTTCATTTTTGACAAAGGCTCCGGACTGTTAAAAAGAATCTGTTAAAAAGAAATTGAATCGTTTTATATTTGGACGAATGAAATATATAAAAAGATCTTCTGAAATGATTAAATTAAATTGAAAGTAAGTAAAATATTATTAGAAATGATACCTAAGCTGCAACATTGAAGCTCCAGTTCGTGGGTCTTCATCGACACTGAAATCAAACAGATGAGCATCAACATATGCATCCAGCATGTTAAGGGCATATACTATGCCTATGTATATAGCAAAAAGATCCCTCTGATCCCTGTAGAAGTTTCTTCTTGTAACATAGATGTCCGGTGCCCAGCCCCATTTATTTCCGCCTGTATAATCATTAATTGTATTTCTGTATTTCTTGTTCTGATCTATCCAGTAGTATGTATAGAACCCAATAAAGCCCCATACAACAGGCACTTTCCAGTAGGACTGATTATAGACCTGTCCCCATCCGGGAAGAACAGCACTTCTAAGGACCGCTCCCCATGGAGATTTATGCATTACATAGTATGCCGTATCTGAAGAAACCTTGTTGTCAGCAGGAAGTGATGAGGAATCTGCCTTAGATAATCCTTCTCTGGAGAACCCTTCTTTAAGTGAATCCCTCCTGACACCTGAAGAAGCCCTGCCCTGTGCACTTGCGGCGGTGCTCTGCGCAAAAATAGAAACTGATAAAAATATCAGCGCTGCAAATATTTTAATTGTAGTTTTTCCCAATTATCTCAAACATCTCGTATAGACGGTCAAGCTCGTCATTTGAATAAAATTCTATTGTTATATCTCCGGTCCCGTCATTTTTCTGCCTGCAGATGACCTTAGTGCCGAATATCCTTCTAAGTTTGTCCTCCAGATCCCTTATCGAAAGAGACTGAACCGTGCTGCCGGAAACAGAGGCAGACTTTTTCTGCGAAGTTTCTCCGGATTTTCCTTCAAGCATCTTTTTTACCAGGCCTTCAACTTTCCTTACCGAAAGGTTGTCAGATACTATCTTCTGAAGAACTTCGAGCTGCATTTCCTCATCCGGAAGGTTTATAATGGCTCTTGCATGACCGGCTGAAATCTCTTCCTTTATTATCGCTTCCTGCACCTCTTTTGGAAGCTTAAGAAGCCTTATTGAATTTGTTATGGTTGTTCTGTCTTTTCCAACCTGCGAGGCAATCTCTTCCTGAGAAAGGCTGCATTCATCCATAAGCCTTTTATATGCCTGAGCTACTTCTATTGCATTCAGCTTCTCTCTCTGAATGTTTTCAATCAGGGCAAGAGCAAGCATTGCTTCTTTTGTCTCAACCTTTATAATATAGGCCGGTATTTCCTTGTAGCCTATTTCCCTGCATGCCCTCAGCCTTCTTTCACCTGAGATCAGTTCATACTGATGGTCCTGCTGAGAGCGTCTTACTGTAATTGGCTGTATAAGACCGTTTGCAAGTATGGATTTCTTCAGCTCGTCAATAGCTTCAGGATCAAATACTGTTCTGGGCTGATAGGGATTTGGAGTAATGCTTCCGGTTGGAATTTTGGCAATAATGTCTACTGCCTGCCCGTCATCAGATTTTATTTCCTTTGACTGCACTGCAAGTGCTTCATTATTCCCGTTTGAATTGTTCCTGAGTCCAGGAGATATCAGGGCCTCAAGGCCTCGGCCCAGACCCGGTTTAAACTTATTGCTCATTTGAATTATCTTTTTGTGTTGATTCTACAAGGTTTCTTTTCATCAGTTCGCTGGCCAGACCTATATAGTTCTGCGCACCGACTGAAATTGCATCGTAAAGTATAACAGGCTTTGCGTGACTCGGAGCTTCAGAGAGCCTAACGTTCCTCTGGATCATGGTCTCAAAGACTTTATTGCCGAAATACTTTCTTACCTCATCTGCCACCTGGTGCGAAAGCCTCAGGCGCGTATCAAACATTGTAAGAACTACTCCTTCAATAGACAGAGATTCATTGAAATGCTTCTTTACAATGTTTATCGTATTCAGCAGCTGTCCTAAGCCCTCTAAGGCAAAATACTCGCACTGAACAGGTATAAGGACTGAATTTGATGCCGTAAGCGAATTCAGAGTCAGCATGTTAAGAGAAGGCGGACAGTCGATGAAAATATAGTCATATTTGTCATGAACTGCCTGAATTGCCTTTTTCAGAACAAATTCCCTTACATCTACATTTACAAGCTCGACCTCAGCTCCTACAAGGTTGATCGTAGAAGGCAGAAGATCCAGAAAGGGCATATATGTGCTTATAATACAGTCCTGTATAGTTTCAGTGCCAACTAAAACCTCGTAGACCGATTTATTTTCTCCGCTGTATCCCAGTCCTGAAGTTGAATTTGCCTGAGGATCAATATCGATCAGAAGAGTCCTGTTCTCAGCTGCGGCAATTGAAGCCGAAAGATTAATTGCAGTGGTTGTCTTACCAACCCCGCCTTTCTGATTAGCTATGGATATTATTTTTGCCATGAAAAAGTCTGTTATAGAAAAACTTAAAAAACGTGCAATTAAAATACTTTAGGATACCTTTGTTTATCCAGCCAAATAATCGGTATAAAAATAAAGATAATTCTTATAATAAACCCAAAGATATGAAATTTTATGTAAAAAGGCAGCTATTGTAAGTAGTCTAATAATTAAATATCAAGCTCCTGTCCAAATTCCATAATAATACATTCCTTGTGCTTTTCTGCCATTTGCCTTTTGAACTCCTTGGGATCCGTTTCAATTACGGGGAATGTATTGTAGTGTATTGGTATTGCAATCCTTGGATTTGCCAATTCAACCGCTTTAACGGCATCTGTTATACCCATAGTATAATTATCACCTATAGGCAATAGCATATAATCAATCTTATTCATCTCTCCTATTAGCTTCATATCGTAAAATAGTCCAGTATCGCCTGTGTGGTATATTGTTTTACCTTCTATAAACAAAAGTATTCCCGCCGGCTCTCCACAATATTGATTATCAGGGGTGCTTGATCCATGATGAGCTATTGTAAATTTCAGGCGACCAAAATCGAAATTAAAGCCTCCGCCAATATGCATATTATGGGCTCTAAATCCTTTTGAAATAACATAGTTAGCAAGTTCATTTACACAAATAAATAGCGGGTCTGTTCTTTTTGCAATTTTAAATGCATCTCCAAGATGATCACCATGTGCATGTGATAAAATTATGTAATCCGGTCTAACATCTGCCGACTTGACTGGTGAATTAGGGTTTTCATCTAGAAATGGATCGATTAGTATTACCTTGCCGCCCTCTGTTGTAATCTGAAATGCAGAATGTGATAAATACTTTAATTTCATATCTCTCTCCTTTAATCTGCTAAGAAAAAATTACTTATAGTTCTATTCTTAAGAAATTTAATTAACTCTTCTTTTATTTTTTCACGGCCTTTGCTTTTTTTTGAATCGATCACAAAGTATAGTTCCTCTGGAATTGAAATCTTTGCTTCTTCTGCTAAATTCTTTATTTTCTCTGGAAGAACATCCATGTCCCTGACTTCACCAATTACGTCTTGCAAATATTTCGTATACTCAATAATGATCAGAAATTCATTTCTTGAATAACATATCTTGAAATTTTCCAATGAGTACCTAAGTCTTCTGATTGCAATTCTTAGATCATGAAGATGTTCTGTAGAGGGATCATCCATATACTGGCTGGCTTTTTTCAATACTATATTATATCTGTACTTATTTATTATTACAGCTGCTTCTTCAAACCTTAGATTAATCTTTAAGCCCTTGATTTTATACTTTTTTGCCATAGAAGTATTCCATAAGGATTGATCCAGGAATTAGTTAAAAATCTGCACCATTTTATATAATACGAAAAGATTCAGTTTTAGTAAATGAAGGAATTATCTATCTCTTAAGGAATGTTCAAAAAGACCTTTTGATCCCCTTTCTTTTTGAAGTCTCAGTGCTTCTGATAAGGTTTGACGAAGTGCTTCTTTAGAAAGACCTCTTTTTAATTTGCCGTCCTGAGCTACTGAAATGCTACCGGTCTCCTCAGAGACAATAATGCTAAGTACATCTGCCTGCTCTGTAATGCCTAACCCTGCCCGGTGCCTCATTCCTAAAGAATGCCCATCGACTGAAGTTACAGATGAAAGTGGAAGCGTGCACCTTGCTGCCTCAATAATATCGCCCTTTATTATTACGGCTCCATCATGTAGTGGTGATCTGGGATAGAAGATTGATTCTAGAAGATTCTTGTTTATTTTTGCATTTATTACTTCTCCGGTTTCAACAAATGTTCTTATACCTGAAGACTTAATAATTACTATAAGTGCGCCGTGCTGAAGCTGTGAAAGCTCAAATGACGCATCTGTTAAAACATGCGCAATTGTCTTTTCATCATTTTTTATAAATATCCTTATAAACGGGTTCCTGCCTATTATCAGCAAAAGACGGCGAATCTCAGGCTGAAATAAAACTATAAAAGCAATTACCCATGTATCGGATACAAGCTTTAACAAATATCCCAGAGCCTTTAAATTGGCAGCTTGTGCTGTAATAGATAAGAGAAGTACAATTATCAACCCAATAAAGATTTGTGCAGCAATTGTACCTTTTATAACATTATATACTTTATATATTATGAAAGATACTATTGCTATGTCTATTAGATCTAGAAATGTAACCGGCAGGAAGCCTATTTTAAAGATCTCAAACATTATTTTTCTCTGAACTTTGAGGATTCATAAAATTTAAATGGATTTGCCTCGATTCAAAAGCATTTTTCACATTGTGCGTCCTGATAATATCAGCACCATTTTTCAAGGCCAACGTTTCTGCAATTACTGTGGCTGTGTCCCTCTCATTGACCTCAAGATTTAGAGATTTTCCGAGAAAGGATTTCCTTGATAGCCCGATCAATACTGGATATCCGAACAATTTAAATACATTTAGATTCTTTAAGAGCTCATAATTATGCGAAACTTTTTTCCCAAAACCAATGCCTGGATCAATAATTATTTTTTTGACCCCTTTTGCTTTTGCAAAATTGGACTGCTTTTCAAGAAATTCATATACCTCCAAAACAACATCAGAATAATCTGGTTTTAGCTGCATATCTTTTGGTGTCCCTTTTATATGCATTATTACCAAATTTGCATCAAACTGAGCTACTACTTCTGCTATTTCCGGTTCAAATGTCAATCCGCTAATATCGTTTATTATTGCTGCCCCCCGTTTTAAGGCTTCAAGAGCAACAGCCCTTTTTGTAGTATCTATCGAAATTACGGCATCAGGATATTTCTCAAGTATGCCATCAACAACAGGGATTACCCTGTCAAGCTCTTCATTTTCTGAAACAGACTCAGAACCGGGTCTTGTTGATTCCCCGCCTATGTCTATAATATCTGCCCCTGCTTTTATCATCTCTTCAGCATGATTTAGTGCAGCTTTAGTATTAAAAAACTTACCCCCATCTGAAAATGAGTCTGGCGTAATATTTAAAATACCCATAATTAGTGGATGGGAATAATATAACATATTATCTTTTATTTTGTGCTCCTTTGATATTTCTTGGCTAGTATCCAAATAATAAGGTTTATATTAATATAAAAGAAGTGACACGAAGTCACTTCTTTTATTTAATTATTTTACTACTGAATTCTCTTTCTGATATCTTATCTTACCTTTCAGAATTGTCATATCCACTTCAAAATCTTCATCCAAAACAACCAGATCAGCATCCTTTCCAGCAGCCAGAATTCCTTTTGAGTTTTCTATGTTCAATACCTTTGCGCCATTTAAAGAAGCCATTCTAATTGCTTCTGTTACCTTTGCACCAGCATGCTCAATCATATTTTTTACGGCCTTGTTAAGTGTAAGAGAGCTTCCAGCAATGGTTCCATTATCAAGCATTGCTTTTCCTCCCTTCATTCTTACCTTCTGACTAGCAAACTCAAATTCTTCGCCTTCGTGCATTCCACCAGGCTTAATTGAATCGGTTATCAGAATTATACCACTTGCCTTTTTAACCTTCAGCAAAAATTCCATTACTGCAGGGTGAACATGATATGTATCTGCAATTAATTCTATCTTAAGTTCATCTCTTAAAAGAGCACCGAGGGCAACTCCAGGTTGACGGTGATGCAATGGTTTCATAGCATTGAACATGTGAGTAACATGCGCAGCACCATTGTCAATTGCAAGTTCTATCTCTGGATAGCTGGCCATTGAATGACCAATAGAAAGAACTACTCCGTCGTTAGCTGCAGCCCTCATTACCTCAATTGCTCCTGGCAATTCCGGAGCAATAGTCATAAGCTTTATTAAACCTCTTGAAGCACCCCACATTTTTTTCCATGACTCAATTGTCGGTGTCCAAAGGAATTCTTCATTCATAGCTCCCTTAAATTCCTTATTAAGGTAAGGGCCTTCCATATGAATGCCTTTAATATTTGATTCTGGATTACTGAAGATATAATCAGCAAGATTTCTAATATTATTTAGGACCTCTTCTTCAGGTTTTGCATATAAAGAAGCTAGCATAGTAGTAGAACCATGCTCAAGAAAGTAATTACTTATCTTTTCAAACCCTTCATAAGTACCATCTGTAAAACCATATCCGAGTCCACCATGGACTAACAAATCAACAAACCCAGGAGCAATCAATCTGTCACTGATATCTATAACTTCACTGTGATTCGGTATTTTTACATCTGTTGATTTACCCAGCTCATAGATCTTACCACCTTCAATTACAATTGTACCTTTTTCTATAATTCTGAAAGGGGTAACAATTTTTCCACCAATAAGAACTAAACTCATTTAATACCCTATAAGTTTTTAAACATACGTTGAATTTATAATGTTTTTCAGCTCAGCAGTTGCTGCTGAGATGTTTTCTTTATTAAAGATAGCTGAACCGACGACAAATACATCGCATCCAGCTTCTGAAATTTTCTTGATATTTTCTTTGCCTATTCCGCCATCTACTTCAATAAGAAATTGGAGATTAAGTTTATCTCTTAAGTCAGCTAATTCATTGATTTTCCTTATTGATGAATCCAGAAATCTCTGCCCCCCAAAACCAGGGTTAACTGACATAATAAGTACCATATCAACATATTCTAAGATTTCCCGGAGAAAAGTAACTGGAGTAGAAGGATTTATGGAAACACCGGCCTTTACACCCATTTCTTTTATAAGGTGAACTGTCCTGTTTAAATGAATAACAGCTTCCTGATGGACAGTTATTATATTTGCACCGGACTTTACAAAATCTTCAATAAAAAAGTCCGGATTTTCGATCATAAGATGGCAATCTAAAGGAAGCTCGGTTGATTTCTTAACAGATTTTACTATAGGAGGACCGAAAGAAATATTGGGTACAAAATGTCCATCCATTATGTCACAATGCAACCAATCGGCTCCTCCGATTTCTACCGATCTTATTTGTGGAAGTAGATTAGCAAAATCTGCAGTTAGGATCGATGGGGCTATATATTTCATTGTTCTCCGTCTGTCTCATTTGGTGTCGTAACATTTTTTGTCACAAATAAGTCCACTGTTCCACCTTCCTGAATAATACCATCTTTACTAGGATATTGATCGATGACAGTATTGGGAAGTAAAGAGAAAGAAGGTTGATAATTTATCTTTCCAGGAGCAAGTTTCATGTCTTTTAATATTTTTTCAGCTTCAGAAAGTGACTTTCCTAGCAGATCCGGAACCCTGATGCCTACGTTCTCGCCAGCACTTAAAGTTATGTTAACCTTTGATCCCTTTTTGATCTCTGTCCCTTCATAGTACTGCTGATCAATGATAATACCCTTAGGTGCCTGCGATTGTACCATATGCGTATCACCAATGGCCAATTCCATTCTCTCCAGAGTCAGCTGTGCATCACGGTAATATTTACCCTTTAGAGAAGGAACCTTAACTAGAGGTACACCGCTACTGATAAATAAAAATATTCTTCTATTTTCCTTAACTAGGGCTCCAGCAGGGGGTTTTTGAAAAATGACTGTACCACGGGGAAACCGTTCATCGTATCTCTCACCACCATTTACCGGCTCTAGATCATTTTCAAGAAGCAGCCTTTTCGCATCTGATTCATTCATTCCTACAATTTTAGGAACTGCCACCTCACTTCCAGATACGTACCAAGGCATTATTATCAAATTAAAGATAATTATTAAAAATGCAAATGCACTTATAGCAATTATTATATTACGGGTTAGCTTTTTTTCAAGTATTTTTTTCATCAACGTAAAAATATAAAATGCTTTTCTTTTTAACAATAAAGCAATTGTTTTTGAGCAAAATTAACATCGTTATTCAGTAAAATGATCCTTTTCAGACTCTCTTTTTCGACCTTATTGTTAGATTATAGATGAACATCAATACTGCGGCCGCAAGACCAACACCAAACAAGACTAAAAATATCATCTGTGGCTGTTTGGAATCTGTAGCAAATACCTTATATAACCATCCGCCCAATGTTCCTCCTAATGTCCACCCTATTGCAACAGGAAGAAAAGCATATCCCTGAAACAATGCCGCCTGCCCCTCTGGAGCAAGGTCTGCTATGTATTCATAGTATCTTGGAGCTTGCGTCATCTCTCCAAGTGACATGACAAACAATCCTGCTATGATTATTGGAATTGTTGGGTTCATCATTATAATAAACCAGCATAAGGCTGAGACTGAAAAACCAGTAATAATTGCTGTAATAGGTGAAAGTCTTTTCGTAAACCAGTTCACTATCAATTGAAATAGTATTATACCCCATGATCCTACCGATTGTATGATCTCAAAAGGAGCATCTTTCGAAATGTAATCTGTTATAAAAAATGGTATAATAACAAATATCTGCCAGAACATTAACCAATATAGTGAAAAAATAAGAAGGAAGATCATAAAACGGAAGTTCACCAATACTCTGAGCAGGTTCTTAAAGACCATTGAAATGCTAACCTGACTCCTATCAATATTTGAAACTGGTTCTTTATAGAAAAATATTGTATTCAAAAACATAAGAAAACAGCTTACTGCAGAAACTATATAAACAGCTTGTATTCCCATTTGCCGCCTGACAAAGAAAGCAATTAGTGGTCCTAAAGCACCACCAATATTAACAAGCCAATAATAGATTGCATAACCTATCGATTTGGTCTCAGCTGAAGATGAAAGCGCTACGGTACCTAAAACACTTGGCTTAATAAAGGATCCGCCAATAGCCGTAAATACAAGTATTACAATAAGAACCCAGAACAAATGGGATGAGGAGAATATTCCGGAAAACGCAGCCATTCCTGTGGCTCCTATCATAAAATATCCAAGAGCCAGAACAAAAAAGGCAAATGAAAAAGCCTTCCTAAAGCCAAATCTGTCGGCTAACGCACCGGCAAATATGGGAAGAAAATATATTAAACCGCCAAATATTGAAGAGAGTTGCCCGGTTTCTACCTCATTGAACTTCAGGTGATCCCTTAGAAATATGCTTAATATTGTTGCCTGCCCATAATAAGCTATTCTCTCAAAAAGCTCCATTATGTTTGCAATCCAAAAAGAAGGCTTAAAACCGGAACCGATTTTTCGTATATTTGTAGTTATTCCCAAAGCTATTGCTCCTATAATTTATTTTTTGAGTTCTTTGGAGAACAATATGCCTGATATAATACCAACTTAGTTCGGATGGTTATTTTTCCAGATATTGCTAAATTATTATGTGTCAAATATTGCGCAAATATATTAAATCGGTTTTTTAATAACAAGAATTATCTCCCTGAGGAATTGAAGCTCAAAACGCTTTTTGCTTTATTTCTTACTGTACAAGAAATTACTAAAGGAATATGTATAAGAATTATTTTTATTTGAATAGAATGGTCCTGGAGTTAAATAGCTTTTTGCCTGGCTCCACTCTTAAAGAAGCTTTCTCACAGGAAAAAGACAAATTGAATCTTTGCTTTACCTCTGTAGAAGAAAATGTATTCAACCTTATTGTCTCAGCCAGCCAAAATGAGCCTTATATTTTGTTAAAAAAAGAATTCCATCGTGCAAAAAAAAACTCTATAGGTTTCTTTCAGGAATTTCTTCCTTCAAAACTAATAAATGTTGAAATAGCTACTGACGATAGGATAATCAAATTTAACTTTGCCAAGTTTACACTTTTTTTCTTGATTCACGGTAAAGATTCAAATGTAGTTCTTACTGAAAACATGAGAGACTTAGTCCCTTTTAAGAAAATTACTGAAGAGACAGAAAAAAGAACACTATCTACAATTAATGAAAAGCTATTTTCCCCTTTTCTGCATGAACCTTACCTGAGTGATCTTGTTGGATCAGATAATCTCGCAAAGGAGATCAAAAATAGATTCCCGTTTATTTCTAAAGAAATCCTTTCTGAGGTCAGCGCAAGAACAAAAGACAATACTGATCCTGAAGAATATATTTCTATCTTATCTAAAGTTATTAATGAAATTCACACCACTGACATTTCTGTCTTTTATGAAAAGCAAATAAACAAGGTCGTTTTTGCTCCTTCTACTTTTAGGATATTCGATCGCCAGGATAACAGAAATTTTGAGACATACCTTAACGCGCTAAATGAATATCTTATTTCCAAGTACAGATACGAAAAACTTATACAATTAAGGAGCAGAATTACAAAATATCTTGAGCCTCAAATAAATAAGCTTGCTCAAAAACTAAATCAGATCAAATTTAAGCTTGATAGTCCTTCAAAGGAAGAACTATACCGCCACTATGGAAACCTTCTTCTTGCAAATATTCATCTTTTATATAAAGGGATGAAAGATATTACAGTTGATGATTACATGACAGATCAGCCAGTTAAGATTCCTCTTAATGAAACCTTTGAGACCAAGAAAAATATCGATGCATATTTTGAAAAAGCTAAAGATGAAAAACAAAGCAGAATATCTCTAAAAGATCTTTTTGATAATATATCTGTAAGATACAATAACCTTTTAATGGTAAAAAATAAATTCGAATCAGCAACAAAACTTGATGAGTATATTGAAATAATGAAAAAATTAAATTTAAGTGATGAAACCCCCTCAAATAGTCAGAAATATGAAAGAGAATATAATTTTAAGCATTACATCGTCGAAAATAAGTATCACGTCTTTGTAGGCAAAGACAGCCAGAACAACGATCTCTTAACAGTAAAATTTGCAAAACAAAATGATTTTTGGTTTCATGCAAGAGGCGTACCCGGCTCTCACGTTGTCTTAAGGGTTGAAAATACAAAAGAAGCTATTCCCAAACCAATAATTAAAAAAGCAGCTTCATTAGCTGCTTATCATAGTAAAGCTAAAACTTCAAAGATGGCTCCTGTCGCCTATACACTGAAAAAATACGTAATTAAAAAGAAAGGTATGGAGCCTGGTAAAGTGATTATGCAAAAGGAAGATGTTATTCTGGTTCCCCCAGAGATTCCTGAGGGATGTGAATTTCAGACTGATTAGGTTTTATGCGGTCTACCTGTAGATTTCACAATTTAATTCTTCATTAATAAAGAATTTTTTCTCTTAATTCTTTATATTAAAACACCAGTAAATTATTTTCTTGTCAACTAAACGGAGGTTAATTATGAGGTTAATCATTCAACCAAATTATGAGAAAGTATCTCAGTGGGCTGCCTACTATGTGGCAAAAACTATCTTGGATGCAAAACCCACAGAAAAGAAACCATTAATACTGGGTTTGCCAACAGGTTCTTCTCCTATCGGTATGTATAAAGAGTTGATAAACCTGTATAAAAAAGGCATTGTTTCATTCAAGAACGTTGTTACTTTCAATATGGATGAATATGTAGGTATTCCAGAAGACCATCCGGAAAGTTATCATTCATTTATGTGGAATAATTTCTTCGGACATATTGATATAAAGAAAGAAAATGTAAATATACTTAATGGCAATGCTGCAGACCTTGAAAAGGAATGCGAAGATTATGAAAAAAAGATAAAGGATATGGGCGGTATCAATTTGTTTGTCGGGGGTATAGGACCTGATGGACATATAGCTTTTAATGAACCTGGCTCTTCTTTAGGCTCACTTACCAGAATTAAAACTCTGACAATGGATACTATGATAGCTAATTCCAGATTTTTCGATAACGATATAAACAAAGTTCCTAAGACTGCTTTGACAGTTGGTGTAAAAACTGTCCTGGATGCTCATGAGGTCATGATCTTAATTAATGGACACAATAAAGCAAGAGCTTTGGCTAAAGTTGTTGAAGAAGGAGTTAATCATATGTGGACTGTCAGTGCCCTTCAGTTACATCCTAAAGGCATGATAGTCTGTGACGATGCTGCTACAGCAGAACTAAAAGTTGGGACGGTTAACTATTTTAAGGATATTGAAGCTGCTCATCTTAATCCTGAATCTTTACTCGATTAATGCGCTCAATTTGAGACATAAAAAAAGGCTTCCACTTTTGGAAGCCTTTTTTCTAAATTCGTGTTTTAATTCATCTTATCTATTTTTTCAAGTAAAAGCTCAGTTTCCTTAAAATCAGCATTTTCCTTTTTTGCCAGCTCAATGGCCTTCAAAGCTGTTTCTCTTGCCTCTGCTTTTTTCCCTAATTTATATAATACAGAAGCGTAAGTATCAGTAAAAGAATATATATTATTTATCTCAGTAGCTTTTTTCGCCCAATCTGCAGCTTTTAATAAGACTGCCTTATCATTAACATTTTCATATATTGTCCATGATATTTTATTTAATAACGTGGCATCATCTTTACTGTACTTTTCAATAAGAAGTTCTGCTGTCTTTGAATAATTCTTCCAATCCTTTGCTTTCTGGAATTTTTTTAATTCAGCATTCAATATTATCTTTTCCCCATCTGGCAGAGCATTTCTTCTTATTTCTTTTTTCATGCTTTCATAGCTTTTTTTATCATCCTTCTTGAGTGATTCGACTAGACCAGTTCCATAGACCTCGGCAATTTTATTGTTTACAACTTCCTTAGTATATGCTTTTTCGAAATCACCCCTGTGTAAAAGAATATACTTAAACTCCTTTGTGGATGGATCACTCAAAAATGCAAGCATTATCTTCCAGTTTTCAGGCGAAATAAGATCTTTTTCTTTCTGTGTTTTTAAATAGGCTGATACTTCATTTTTATTGTCCATGCATGCATCCTGAAGCATCCCAAGATATTTATATACTTCTTTTGGGTCAGAAATATTGCTTTCGAACCTTTTCTTAAAACTTACCATCTGACTATCGGGATTGAGCGCATTTTTCCCATTTTTTAAGAATTCATCTGCACTGGTTGAACCGCATGTCCTATGCATTAGCATCTCTCCATCCGGACTAATGTATAAGAAAGTTGGATATGCTTTTACCCCAAACTTCTTGGCTATGTTAATACCCTCCCCTTTTTCCATATCAATCTTAGCACAAACAAAATTTTGGTTGTAAAATTCGCCAACAGTATCATTTGGGAAAATATTCTTTGCCATCCATTTGCAAGGGCCACACCAGGAAGCAAAAGCATCCAAAAATATCATTTTATTTTCAAGCTTTGCCTTGGCTGTAATTTCTGACCATGTCCCATGTTCAAATCTGATACCTGTTACTGTAGTATCATTTAGCGCAAAAATGTCAGCACTTGAAATCAATGCGGCAACTAATAAAACTACTAAGCGTTTCATACCTGAGTCCCTTTATTTTGAAGTTTATGAAACTGGTAGAATAATTGCAGATAAATATAATTAGTAACTACTCTACCTTTATTTGGGGGAATAATTTTCTTTATGCCTCTGCAGGACTTTTACTTTTTATTTTATTAAAAACGATCATGATTAGTCCAGTAACAATTGCTAGTTCGGATGCAACTAAAAACAGATGCTTCAAAAATGTAAAGATTCCAGGTATAGAACCAATATTTCTTAACTTCCCTGGGAAAGCAATGATCATCTGTATAATAGCAGCATTCTCAACATAATCAAAAAATGTTGCTACTAAGGGAAGTATATTAAATCCCCAAATAAAACTATTACTGGGAAAAGCTTTTTTCAATATGAGTGTAAGAAGTATAGAATAGAAAATCCCATAAATTACCGGATAAATTATATCAGCAAGTAAGATATGTTCGTATGCTCTTCTACCATCAAAGCCAAAATTTAACAATGTATTGTAAATATCCGCCCCTGAATTAAAAAATTGCAGATCGGGAATTCCTGTCTTATTGAATGCTTCGTAGGCAGTCTCCGGAGAATAGAAAAAATGACTTCCGGATACATTGTTCACTGTACTATATGGTAGTATGTTCTTTATACTGAATGGATAGTCGCTAAAAAAATAAAGATAAAAAGAGACACAATAGATTACTAAGAAAATTGTAAAACCAACTTTGTTGCTTAGTTTCTTAATAAATGAAGATAACATTTCAAGCATAGGTTAACCAAAATGTTTGTTTAATTATTAAATAGTAAGTATATGAAAGAAATACATTAAAAGTAATATAGTTTTCAATCCATATTTTGGGACTTAATACAAAACAGCACAAAAATATGTTCCTGTAAGCAGCTGTTTATAAGTGACAAAAATACAATTTTTACGACACTAATTACACCGGCTTTTATGGATTATTTTGCTTTATTTCAAAAATAAGTGTTTCTGATACTTGCCTGCTCTGGGTTATGATCAAAAACCCTTATTTATTTTGCACCCTTTTCTTTTTTTACTGATCACTTAATAATGTAATTACCTTGAAATTCATCAATATTCTGTCCTTATTTTTTAAAGAATTCTAATCAAGGAATAAGGAGGTAAGATGAAAGCAATTGTTTTTCATGGAATTGGTGATATAAGATTGGATGAGGTGAAAGAACCCAAGATCAAAGAGGCACAAGATGCAATTGTCAAAATTACATCTAGCGCAATATGCGGAACAGATCTCCATATGGTTCGTGGATCAATGCCGGGAATGAAACCTGGTACAATTATGGGGCATGAGGGTATTGGAATAGTTGAAGAAGTTGGTAAAGAGGTTAGAAACCTAAAACCTGGAGACCGTGTTGTCATTCCTTCTACAATAGCTTGTGGATATTGTTCTTATTGCAGGGCTGGATATTTCTCACAGTGTGATAATGCAAATCCTGCAGGCAAAAACGCAGGGACAGCGTTTTTTGGTGGCCCAATTATGAATGGGGCTTTTAATGGACTTCAGGCCGAATATGCAAGAGTCCCTTATGCAAATATTGGACTTGTTAAACTGCCCGATGAGATCTTAGATGACCAGGCAATACTTTTATCAGATATTTTCCCAACTGGATATTTCGGCGCCGAGATGGCAGAAATAAAAAAAGGCGATTCAGTTGCCGTCTTCGGATGCGGCCCTGTTGGTCTTTTTGCCATTGCCAGCTCATTTCTAATGGGAGCTGGAAGAGTCCTTGCAATTGATAAAGTAAACTCCAGGCTTGAGTTGGCAAAAATGCTTGGAGCCGAAATCATAAATTTCGAGGAAGAAGACCCGGTCTCTACAATTCAGGACCTTACTGGTGGAATTGGTGTTGACAGAGTAATTGACGCCGTTGGAGTAGATGCAGTCCATCCGGAAAGTGGTCTGGCCTTCAAGAAATCACGAAAACTTGAGAAACAATTTCGTAGAGAAAGCGATATCGTCGCGCCCAAAATCAATCCTGACGGAAAATATTGGATGCCGGGTAATGCTCCTTCCCAGGTTCTTCTCTGGGCAATAGAATCAGTTGCAAAAGCCGGAACTTTATCTGTAATTGGTGTCTATCCACAGACATTCCAATTCTTGCCTTTCGGAATGGCAATGAGTAAAAATATAGTCATCAGGTCCGGTAATTGTAATCATAGAAAGTACATTCCTATGTTAATAGAAATGGTTCAAAGCAAAGTCATCAATCCACAGAAAATCCTCTCTCACGTTGGCCCAATTAGCTCGGCTCTTAATGCTTACAAATCTTTTGACCAAAGAGAGCCTGGATGGATTAAAGTCGAGATTCTTCCTGTTGAAAGACAGATTCTTCAAAGAGAAAAGCCCTATGCTTTCGCTGAAGCCGGAAATGGAAAATCTTTAGTAAAGAACTACTAACCTCTCCCCACTTTATTCTCATCATATCCGAATTATCGGGAATGAGAAATATCAATTTTTTGGAGAAGAAATTTTTCATTTCTTCTCCTTTTTCCAGTTCATAGAATGAAATTTTTCTTGACAAATGTACTTGGAATATTTATTTTTGAATATTGATTCAATAAAGGGTTTTCCTCATGAGAACAAAAGAAGGAAACAAGGAACAAGACATCCTTGAGGCAGCCATTAAAATATTTGCAGAAAGCGGCTACCATAACGCTAAAATACATAAGATTGCCGAACTAGCCGGTGTTGCTACAGGCAGCGTTTATGTATATTACGAAAACAAAGAAATGATATTGCTTACGATTTTTGCCAAACTCTGGGATAAGCTTTTCCTTGAATTGAAGGAAATTGCCGAAAGTAAAGATATTGATGCAGTTGAGAAGTTTGATATGATGATTGACCTTCTTTTTGACACATTTATTCAAGATCCGGCACTTGCTATAGTTTTCGTTAACGAGCAAAACTACCTGCTTCAAAAGTCACCTGAGAAGTTCACACTATATTATGAAAAATTCCTCGACCTTGGTGAAGCTATTGTTAATGAAGGCATTAGTAACGGAGTTTTTAACACAAAAATCGACGTCAAAATGATCCGCTCTTTCATCTTTGGCGGAATGCGACTTTTATTACACCAATGGGCTAATAACCCGGATAGTGTTTCACTGCACCATATAAGACAAAATGTCAAGTATTTTTGCAAAAAAGGTCTATTAAATTAAAAATTTTTACACATTTTTTGAATATTGATTCATTATACAATATGGATAACTAGATGCACAAAAATAGCAAAACGAAGAAGCTCGTGTTTTTATCACTCTTAGGAATTTTAGCAATTCCTATTAATTTGTTTTCTCAAGTTTTAACACTTGAAAATGCCGTAGAATTAGCTCTTAGAAATAACGAGAAGATCAAACAATTTGAAGAACGTACATATCAGAAAAAATATCAGGATATGGAGGCATGGGGTAATTTTATGCCTTCAATTGGTATTGAAGGCAGTTATACTCATTTAAATGAAAATATGAATATTGACCTTAGCCCTATTAGAGACGTAATGATTACTCTGCAGGGTAAAACTCAGGCTGAGCTAGCTAGCATGGGAAATGTGCTTCAAGGCAAAGCTCCCTACTCTCAAGCTCAAAAGGATCTATATACTCAAGCTGCTATGTCTCAGCTAAATCAACTTATACCTCCATTTGTTGAGACATTTAAAAAACAGAACTACAGAACAGCTACAATCGTTGGCATCCAACCTATATTTCTTGGTGGAAAACTCATGGCTGCTAAAGATTTTGCTTCTGAGGAAAGACAATCTTCTGAAATTGAACTCCAGAAGACAAGAAATGAGGTATTGCAGGAAGCTGTCAACAATTATCTTTCCACTGTACTTATGCAAAATGTTGTTAAGACCAGAAAAGATGTTCTAGAAGGAATCAATAAACATAAAAATGACGCTCAAAAACTCTATAATGAAGGTCTTATTGCAAATTATCACCTCTTAAGAGCTGAAGTGGCAGTTGCTGACGCCGAAAGAAATCTTTCAGATGACTTAAATAAGCTTGAATTAGCAGAAATTGCACTAAAAAATACTCTTGGGATACCTGAAGATTCTCAAATTAATGTTTCCGATACTTTGATCTACTCGGGCATTTCTGACTCACTTAATACATTCCTTAACCTTGCAAATCAAAATCAGCCGATACTAAGGTTGATCGAGATGAAGAAGGAAGCTGCTAACAGCAAATATGTTGCCGAAAGAGCAGGTTTTCTGCCCACTATTGCAGCTTTTGGTAAATATGAAATGTATCCAGAATATCTTTCAAGCCTTGAACCTAGATGGGCTGTCGGTGTCCAGGTTAAATTTAATCTGTTCAACGGAATGAAAGATTATGCAAAACTTCAAAATGCCGTTCATATTGAACGCGAAGTTCAATATGTAGAGGCAGATGCTAAAAGAAAGATCGGATTATGGGTAAATAAATCGTATCGCGATGTGGTAAATGCCAGGACAAGATATGAAAAGCTTGGTAAAACAATAGATTTGGCAAAAGAAAGTTTAAGACTCAACGAAAAGAGATTCATCTCTGGAATGGGTACATCTTTGGAAGTAATTGATGCCCAGCTTTCTCTCGAAAGAAATCAAATCGAGAGTCTTAATTCACTTTATGAATACTATAAATCATTAACAGACCTGTTTGTAGCAACTGGAAATCCACAAGATATTTTAAGAATCTGGCATAAGGAGAAATAAAAAATGAAATTATCTAAAACAAATATAATATTAGCCATCCCCGTCTGCATAGCTCTTATCGGGGGAAGTGTTCTTGTTTCAAAAGGAGTTAATACTGAAGAAACAATAATGACTGGCGTTGTTGAAACTTCAACTGTCGATGTAGCTTCTAAAATACCAGGCAGAATTGATACAGTATTTGTTGGTGAAGGAGATATTGTTCATAAAGGACAAATTTTAGCACGTTTAGAAAGCAAAGAAATGGACGCAAAGCTTGAGCAGGCCCGTGGAGTAATGGAAGCCGCTAAATCAAAAATGCAAATGGCTCATAATGGTGCCCGTCCCGAAGAAAAAGAAGCTACTGAAAAACTCTACAGGCAAGCTCAAGCTCAGTATGACCTTGCTGAAAAAACCTGGAAAAGAATCCAGTCCTTGTATAAGGATCAGGTTATCTCGACTCAGGAAAAAGATCAAGTTGAATTCCAGTTTAAGGCAGCTAAAGAACAAATGGATGCTGCAAAAGCTAAACTCAACCTCGTAAATAAAGGAGCAAGGGTCGAAGAAATTGAGGGTGCTGAAGCTCTGTTTTATCAGGCTCAAAACACATACAATGAAGCCTTGGCTTACCACCAGGAACTTAATTTAATTAGCCCTATCGATGGTGAAGTTAGCAAAAAGATTACTGATCCGGGAGAAATAATCGCAAGCGGATACCCGCTATTTAGCCTAATTAATCCTAAAGACAACTGGGTCGTCCTCCAGGTTAGAGAAGATCAGCTTTCAAAAATTAGAAAGGGAGCTCAGTTTATGGGCCGCATTCCTGCCCTTGGCAATGAAACTTTCCCTTTTGAAGTAACTTACATTGCTCCTATGGCTGAATTTGCTACATGGAAAGCTACAAATCAGAAAGGTGATTTTGACTTAAAGACTTTCGAAATTCATCTCCGCAGTAAAAATTACATCGCTGGTTTAAGAGCGGGTATGACTGTTAATCTTTCATTATAATTTTAGTTTATTACAGCGATAGAAATGATGCAAACAAATACAAAAAGTTTTAACTCTCCCCTGCTGAAAATTGCATGGAGAGAAGTACATAGAATCGGAGAAAGAAAGACACTTTATTCTTTAACAATCTTTCTTCCTATCATTCTCTTCATATTGTTAGCTTTGATTTATATTAAAGGTGTTGTTAGGGACTTACCTGTAATAGTTTTTGATGCTGATAATAGTGAAATTTCAAGAATGCTTGTTCGCGGGCTTGATGCAACCAGTTCAATGCATGTTTATAAGTATACAAACTCTATGGATGAAATTAAGCATGAATTCATGAATGGAAATGCCCAAGGAGCATTTTATATTCCTAAAGGAATGGAAGCAGACCTCAAAACGGGGAAAAAATCTACAGTCATGCTTTTTAAGAATACGTCTAATCTTATTGTAGGAAACCTGATCTATAAAGACGGAATGACTTTAGTAAAGACAATTTCAGCCGGCATTTTACTTAAGAAATTTAAGACTGCAGGAATGAATGATGCTAAGGCTATGACATTTGTAAATCCGATTAGGCTTGAAACTCATCCTATGTATAATCCTAACTATAATTATGTATCATACCTGCTGCCAGGCTTAATTGGGGCTTTGTTGCAGATGATAATAATGGTGGCAGGAGTCCTGGTCATTAGCTCGGAATTTACACATAATACCTTTGGAGAATTATTAGAACTATCAAAAAACAATGTCCTTACAATTCTTGTAGGTAAGTCAATTCCTCATTTAGCAATCCATTTGGCAACTCTCTTAGGTGTAATGGGGATAATATTTCCATTATTCTCCATAGAGATAAATGGTTCTATATCTGAGACAATATTAATTAGTGTTCTGTTTATTTTTGCGGCATTTTTCCCCGCCATGCTGATCTCAAGTTTTTTCCATGAGCAGCTCTTTGCAACTGAAATGGCACTGTTTGTTAATACGCCGGCTTTTATTTTCAGTGGTTTTACCTTTCCGCTTTGGAGTATGCCCGTGGCACAAAATGTTTTTACTCAGATCATTCCCTTTACTCATTTTTTGACGGCTTTTTTGAAAATTTATCAAATGAAAGCCCCATTAAGATATGCATCTTCCGAAATAACCATTTTATCAACCTTCTTTGTGCTTTCGTTTATTTTTACTCTGGTTGTCCTAAAATATCAGATGAATAAATTTTACAAAAAGGAGATTAAGGAAGAAGGAGTTACAATATGAGAAGAAGGGTTAGTGGGCTGTTTTCTGTCTTACAAAGAGAGATCAATTTTATAATAAAAGATAAAGACTTAATTGTAATAATACTTCTCTCCCCAATTTTTTATGCCTGCTTCTATGGCAGTGCATATTTTCATAAGTCTGAGCAGGATGTGCCAGTTGCTGTTGTTGATATGGATAAATCTTCTTTATCTCAGCAGTTGATAAGAAACCTGGATGCACATCAGCTAATAAATATAAATGAAGTCCTTCCTGACCTGAATTCAGCTATCGACAGGGTTAATAGCTTTAAGTCACATGGTATAGTCTTCATTCCAAAGAACTTTGAAAATAATTTAAAATCCGGTAAAGGGACAGACCTTAAAGTCTATCTGAATACTACAAGGTTCCTTATATCAAATGATATAAACAAAGCTGTAAATGAAGTAACTGGCACTATAAGTGCTGGCGTTAGATTAAAATATTTCCAGACACAGGGCTATAGCTTTGAACAAGCAAAAGAACTGATCGAACCCCTGAATTGTGAGGTGAAATCCTTATTTAACCCAGTTGAAGGCTATGGGGACTTCCTTATCCCTGGTTTACTTGTTCTGATACTTCAGCAAACTTTACTAATTGGATTAGCCGAAAGTGTCGCAAAAGAAAGAGAGTTTAATACTCTTCATGAACTTTATGCAACATCAAATAAAAGTATCTGGGCAACTATTACTGGGAAAGGACTTTTCTATTTCATATTGTTCTCATCCTATGCTGTTTTATTCTATACGCTCCACTTCTCTATATTCAAAATAAGTTTTAGAGGTAGCGTAAGTGCGGTTGTTCTTCTTACGGCTCTTTTTCTTATTTCTGTGATCTATATGGGAATTTTTGTCTCCTCTTTTTTCAAGCGCAAAATTGTTTCGTTGCAGCTGTTTGCTTTTACATCATATCCGTTCTTCCTTATTTCAGGATATCCATGGCCACGACAAACAATGCCTCTTCCGATTAGATATTTATCTTACGTTATACCAAGTACCCCATATTTAAATGCATTTAACAGAATTACACAAATGGGTGCTGGATGGATCGACATTCTTCCTGAACTATACCAACTGGTTATCCTGTGCTGCCTTGGGTTGGTACTGGCCAAAATCAGGATGAAAATCCTTGTCAATAAAGAAGATGCAAAGAGAAAAAAAGAGGATGGTTTTGGGGTTGAAAATCTGGAGACCTCAGGAGTATAATTGCCTAATTAGAGATATTATTTCTTAATGTAGAGGCATGCGGCATCATACCTCTGCAATTCACAAGACCGCAGGAAGCTATGAGATGGTACATAGCTTCCTGTTTTTTTATCTAAAATATTTTCACCTTGAATTTTACTCATATCTTAGAGCTTCAATTGGATCAAGATTTGAAGCTTTTACTGCAGGATACACACCAAATATAAGCCCTACAGCCGTAGTAACACCCATTCCAATTCCTATCCAAAAGACTGGTAATACAACAGAGGCCTTTAGCATAACTGCAATGACATTTCCTCCAAGAACACCTATTGAAATCCCAATCAATCCACCTACTAGACTAAGTACAATTGCTTCTACAAGGAATTGCAAACGGATTGTTGTCTTTCTGGCACCAATTGCTTTCCTGATCCCGATCTCGCGGGTCCTTTCCGTTACACTTACAAGCATAATATTCATTATACCTATACCAGCGGCAATCAAAGCAATAAATGCAATTACAAAGGCTCCAACCTTAAAATACTTAGTTATGTCATTGAACTGAGCAATTAACTGGTCATTTGACACTATTTCAAAATCATTTTCTTCACCTGGGGTTACCTTGCGTATAGTTCTTAATGCACCAATTACCTGGTCAGTTGTAGCATCCCAAAGCTTTTGACTAGGCGCCTGTATCTTGTAATCTGCTGACCTATGGTCGTCCCCGTAATATTTTTTATAAACCGTTAATGGAACTATAACAAAATTATCCTGACTTTGACCGAAAACCTGGCCCTTTTCCTTGAAACGGCCTACTACCTTAAGCTGCATGTTGTCAATAGTTATTTCCTGGCCAATCGGGTCGACAAACTTAAATAGCTTTTTCAAAATATCATTGCCAATAATGCACACATTTCTTGAATATTCCATGTCCTGATTCGTAAACCCTCTGCCATCATCTATTACATAATTTGCTGAATTAAACCCATCGAGATTTGTACCTTCTACATATACATTTGGATTTGTCGATTCTCCTCCGAATTTGACTATTTTACCACCATCTCCCAAATAAATTCCGATAGAAACCGGTAAGGTCGTCATTTCGCGAAGCCTTTCCCCCTGCTCAATTGTCAGGTCTTTGCGATTGTGATATTTGCGCCAGGCATTATGCCCTCCAGTCATTATTGCAGGATATTTCTGTACAATAATACTATTCGTCCCAATATCATTGAAAGCTCCCTCTATCGTCCCCTGAATTGCCGAAATTGCTGTCATTACTATTATAATTGAAAACAACCCGATGGCAATCCCAAAAAGTGTCAGAAATGACCTTGTTTTATTTGCTCTTAATGAGTTTAAGGCCATTATCATGCTTTCATAGATCTGTACTATCTGAAACCTTTCTTTTGTACTCATACTAAACCGATATTTTTATATGATTTTATATTTCGAAAATTATTAAACCAAGAACAACAAGAGTTATTCATACCTTAAGGCTTCTACTGGATCCATCTTTGAGGCCTTAAAAGCTGGTAAAAAGCCAGATATTACTCCTACAACTGCGGATATTAAAAATGCAATTACAACTATCCCTATCGGCATTGATGTAGGGAAAAACTGATTAATAATTAAACTGACTGGATAAGCAATTATTACTCCAATTGCGCCTCCAATCATACAAATTATAGCTGCTTCGGCCAGAAATTGTAGAAGGATCGACCATGTTTTTGCTCCTATTGCCTTCCTAATTCCAATTTCCTTTGTCCTTTCCTTTACAGAAACAAACATTATATTCATTATGCCAATTGCTCCGACAAACAGCGACAAGGCTGTAATTACCAGACCCGCGATAGCAACAACACCTACTATACTATCGTACATCTTCGTTAAAGCTTCTTGCTGGTTAATTCCAAAATCATCAGGTTTCCCATAAGGGACTTTTCGAATTGAACGCATAATATCTCTGATCTCTTCTTTTATAACGGCCATCTCCTTTACATCTTTTACTTTAATATTTATTCTAAAGGAGTCTCGCCGCGGTCCTATTATCTTCTTAAATAGCTCAAGCGGCATTATTATCTGCCCGTCCAGACTCATACTACCCATAAAGCCGCTGCCCTGCTTTTCCAGCACTCCTACAATCCTTAGCGTATTTCCATTAACCTTTATATACTTATTTATTGGATCCTCATTTGGAAACAAGTTATCAACTATATCTTGTCCAACTACACAGATGTTGTGGCTAGCTTTAACTTCAAAATCCGTCATGAAGCGCCCATAGGCAGGAAATGTTCCAGTTGTCTTTACATAGTCAGCTGTTGTTCCAATTATCATAGAAGCTTCAGTAGATTTGTCTCTGTTTTTAACCTGTGCCCCATGCCCGCTAAGGCTTGGGACAACCGCATCAACATCTTTGTCTAAGGCTGTCCTTAATTTTTCGTACTGTTCCCATGTAATATACTTTCGGTTTCTCATTACATGCCAGTCTTCATCACTAAACCAACTCCATTTTTCAACAAAAAACACGTCTGAGCCAATTGAAGCAATCGATTTGATAAAAGCATTCCTCAAACCTGTTATTGCTGTAGACATTATTGTAACAGCAAATATGCCGATCACAATACCTAATGTTGTTAGTATTGAGCGCATTTTGTTTGCTCTTATGGCTCTGAAGGATATAAATAAGCCTTCTTTGACTTCAAGAAAAAAGTGTTTGATCATATGCCTGTAAGTGTTTGTTTTTATTTGGATAAAATGCATTACTAAGAAATGCATTTTTGGTAAAAAATAAGTACAACAAATTTATTTTGTCAAATAAATTAAAGGAATATTATTATTAAAGGAAAGAATTATTTAAAAATTTGTCATCTCATGAATATAGCAAAAGAAGCAAAATTCCTAAATAAAAAAAGCCTCCCAGAATAAAAACGAGAGGCTCTCTTTAAGAAAAACACATTCTCAAGAACTATTTTTACTCATACCTGAGAGCTTCTATTGGATCAAGGTTTGCAGCCTTATATGCAGGATATGTCCCAAAGGTTACTCCTACTGCAATACATACAATAATACCCGTAAGCACCGATCCCATTGGAATCTTAGGTGTTGCATTCAGCATCGAACCAGCTAAATTTCCAACGCCAACTCCCAGCAAAATCCCTATTATGCCGCCAAGAAGACACAAGACTATTGCTTCAATTAAAAACTGAAAGAGTATATTATTTCTTTGGGCTCCAATTGCCTTTCTAACTCCTATCTCACGTGTCCTTTCAGTAACACTTACAAGCATAATATTCATAATTCCAATGCCTGCAGCAAGCAATGCTATTGCTGCAATTACCATAGCCCCAATTTCAGCCCCCTGCTTAATTCCATTAATAGTAGTTAGTATTGTTTCATTTGAAAATATCTCAAAATCATTTTCCTGGCCAACTGGGACTTTTCTAATTGTACGCATATGACCAATAGCCGATTCGATCGTTGCATCATAAGCTTCTTTACTCTCAGACATAACAGTAATATTAATACTATTATTTGTTTTTCCATAGAAGTTCTGATAAGTTGTAATAGGCATTACAACAAAATTATCACGGCTCTGGCCAAAAAGCTCTCCCTGGGATTCATATACACCAATGATCTCTAGCAATTTGCCATCGGCTCTTACTTTTTGCCCAACAGGATTAATAAACTTGAAGAGCTTATTTACAACATCTTTACCAAGTACACATACCCTGCTATAATGCTCAATATCAGAATTATTAATGGCTCGTCCATCTTCAATTATCCATTTGTTGTTTGGCTGAGCATCAGGAGTAATACCACACATCTGAATATTCGGATTGGTCTCAATGTTAGAGTATTTTACAGTTTTACCGAATGTCCACTGCTCTGCTCCAACATATTTGGCAACATTCAAACGCTCTTTTAGTCTATAATAATCATCAAGTGTAATATCTTTTCTGTTCCTGTACTTGTCGCGGGCTCCAGGACCACCTTCCATCATTACAGGCCACTTTTGTATCTGAAATGTATTCTGCCCTAATTGAGAGGTCCCTTCTTCAATGCTTCCCTGAAGCATTGAAATTATCGTACTTATTGAAATAATTGAGAATATTCCAACAATTATTCCTAAAATAGTCAAAGCTGATCTTAATTTATTTGAACGCAGTGCGTTTAATGCTATTTTAATGATCTCAAGACTTCTCATCACTCATACCTCAATGCTTCTACCGGATCCATTTTTGCCGCCGAATAAGCGGGTGCAAATCCAGAAACCACTCCGGTTATTAAAGAAATTACTATTGCCAGAATTACTGCCTGAAATTGAAAAGAAGTTGGTAAAAATTGATTTATAACCTTGCTTAATATTACTGCCCCAATCAAACCTACAAGCCCGCCTATCATACAGATTATTATTGCTTCTGAAATAAACTGACTTAAAATGGTCCTTTTCTTTGCTCCAATTGCCTTCCTTATTCCAATTTCCTTCGTCCTTTCCTTCACAGAAACAAACATTATATTCATTATCCCTATTGCACCTACAAATAAGGACAATCCAGTAATAAATAATCCAACAATCTGTATTACTCCAACGGTCTGATCATATAGCTTTGTAAAACCTTCCTGCTGATTTATTGAGAAATCATCTTCCTGATTATAGTTTAATCCCCTTATTTTCCTCATTATTCCCTGAGCTTCTTCTTTTGTCTGCTCAATCATAGCTGTGTTGCTTACCCTTACAGTTATGGTTACACTTCTGAAGTTCTGAGATTGGAAATACTTAAAAATATTCCCTATTGGCAAATAAACCTGTTTATCCGGATTGAAACTTCCGAGCATAAAGCTACCCTGCTCGGACAAAACACCAACAACCTTGAACTTTATGCCCTTAATTTTAATAAACTGTTCAAGAGCACTGCTTCCTCCAAACAAATTCTTGGCAACATCACTTCCTATTACGCATACATTTCTGTTGCCTTTGCTTTCGACCTCGTTAAAGAATCGGCCTTCATTAAAAGTAAAATTTGTAGTAGCCAAATATTCGTTCGTTGTACCTGTCAGCAATGTACCATCAATACTCTTTCCTCCATTCTTAACATTCTGATTCGTCCATACAGTTGGAGCAATTGCAGCTGGAAGTTTCGCAAGTTCCCTGTACTTTTCATATTCATCCATATCTATATTTTTACGGTTCCTGGTCTTCCACCATTCCTCATCATTAAACCATTTCCACTTATCTATGTAAAGGTTATCAGCTCCAAGAGCACTAATACCATTTTGAAAAGAGTTGTTAATTCCTTTAATAGCAGTCGACATTAGTACAACGGAAGTAACACCGATGAATATTCCTATGGCTGTTAAGGCAGAACGTATCTTGTTCGCCTTAATAGCCATGAAAGATATAGCTAAGCCCTCTTTTAATTCAAATAAAAAGTTCTTCATTTTGTTTTAACTTTTGTTTTAACTTTTGTTTTAACTTTGGCTTGTGAATATTTTTTTCCCATTTGGAATGTACCTGTTTTCTACCGTCTCATCTCTTTCTACCAGACCGTCTTTTATTCTGACTATCCTTGCAGCGTGCTCAGCTATATATTCCTCGTGAGTTACCAGAATTATCGTATTACCCTGCGTATAGATATCATTAAAAAGGGTCATAATATCTTCACCTGTTTTTGAATCCAGGTTCCCAGTAGGTTCATCTGCCAAAATTATTGCAGGTTTAGTAACTAAAGCGCGTGCTATAGCTACTCTTTGTCTCTGCCCACCTGACAATTCATTTGGCTTGTGATGAATCCTATCACCAAGTCCAACATTTAGCAATGCTTCTTTTGCTCTTTCCTTTCTTTCTGCCGATGGGACGCCTGCATAGATCAAAGGAAGTTCAACATTATGCAGCGCATCAGATCTGGGAAGAAGGTTAAACGTCTGAAAAACAAAGCCAATTTCCTTGTTCCTGACCTTTGCCAAATCATTATCACTCATCTGACTAACACTTATTCCCTTGAACTCATACTTGCCACTGGTAGGTGTATCCAGGCATCCTAACATATTCATCAGTGTAGATTTTCCTGAGCCCGAGGGACCCATTATTGCAACGTATTCATTTTTATTTATCCTGATTGATACATCCCTTAAAGCATGTACTTCTTCAGTTCCTACCTGATAAATTTTTGCTATGTGTTCTATGTTAATTATATTCATGTTTTTTCCGTATTACTTATCCTGTTTGTCGTTTTCTTTTGTCCCTTTTTTACCGCTATCAAGCCTGATATTTGCATTATCATTAAGCTCTCTTGAAATTGCGCGATATGGACCACTAATAACCTTTGCACCTTCGCCTAACCCGCTTATTACTTCAATATAATTATCATCACTAATACCTGTCTTGACCTCTTTCATTTTTGCCTTATTATTCTCTGCAAGAAAAACGACTTCTTTTGGCTTTTTATCTTTTTTTACTTCATTCTTTACCTGAGTTACGCCTTCCTCACCACCTTCTTTACCTCCTGCTGGAGCTTGCTGCATATTGCCTCTTGCTGTAACACTCTGTATTGGAACAGAAAGTACATTGTTTCTTGTCTCTGTCAAAATATCTGCATTACATGACATACCCGGTCTTATTGCTTTTTCTGGATCGCTGATCCTGATTTTTATCTCAAAGTTTACTACTTCCTGCTGTGTTCCCTCGGCTGTAGTTTTTGCACTGTTCCCTATTTGGTAAACAACACCTTTGAACTCTCTATTTGGAAAAGCATCTACTTCAATTTTTGCTGTGTCACCAACTGAAATTAACACAACATCATTTTCATCGACTTCAACATCTGCCTCCATCTGTGATAGATCAGCAACTGTCATAATGTTTGTACCCTGACTGAATCCGCTTCCTAATACCCTCTCACCAAGCTCAACATTTAACTGGCTTATAGTTCCATTCATTGGAGAATAAATTGTGGTTTTGTACAGACTTTCATTTGCTTCTTTTAAGGCTGCTTTGAACTGCTGTACTGTTGCAACCTGGCTCTCATAGTCACTTTTACTTGACAAGTAATTTGATTTTGCCTGTTCTAATTCAGCATCGCTGGTAAGCTTCTTATTATATAAGCCTTGAGCTCTTTCATATTCGGATTTAACCTTATCTAAAACGGCTTTACTTCTTGCTAAACCAGCCTTTACTGATTCAAGATTTGCTTCAGCACGATCCCTGGCTGCTATATAACTATCAGGTTTAATCTTTATAAGAAGCTGTCCTTTTTTTACTACATCTCCTTCCTTTACAGGGAGTTCAACAATTTCACCTGTTACTTCAGGAGTAATAACAACCTTATATTCCGGATTAATCTTTCCGGTTGCCGACACTTTTTGTGTGATATTGCGCCTCTGAACAGTCTCAGTTTGTACAGATGTTATTTGTTCTTTATTGCCACTGAAGACTACCAGCAGGCCCAGTATTGCTAGTACAAGTCCAGCTCCGGTGAAAATGAATATTTTCTTCTTTGTTTTCTTTTTGTTTCCATTTGCCATTGGTGATTCTCCCTGCTATTTATTCAAATTTGTTGTAATCAAGAATTCCTAAGTAATACTCAAGCTGTGATCTCATTTTATAAAACTGGAACTTGGTGTTTATATAACTTGATAATGCTTGTGTATAGTTTGAAGTTGCTAAGAGCAAATTAACCAGTGTTCCTGAACCAAGATTGTATTTTTCTTGCTCTATCTGACGGTTCTGCTGAGCCGACTGAACGTTTTTACTGCTTACTTCCAGCTGCTTCTGTGCTGCCTGAAAATCAAGATATGTCTTCTTTATATCCATTTTTATTTGTCTTTCCATCTCTGTCAAGACTACTTCTTGTGTCTGAGCATTTACCTTTGCAACTTCAACATTTCTTTCGGTCGACCACCCTGTGAAAATCGGGATATTAAGATTCAACCCTGCCTGGTATGTACGGCTATCATTTAGGTTATCTATTGCATCAGCTTTCGTACTATAAGAATTTGAAAAACTTAAATTAGGAAGATATGCGCTTTTTGCTATATCAATTCCATTGTTTGCACTTTGCAACTGGTATTGTGCACTCTTATAATCTGCACGGTTTACAAAAGCTTGACTTACAAGCTGACTTAAATTACTTGACTCATTTAATAGCTTTTGAGCATCTATTATCTTCAAGGTATCATTTTCAATAGTATCGTTCAAGTCTATCTCTTCTAAAACATCCAACCCAAGATAATTCAAAAACTGGCTCTTTAGAGTTTCATAACTATTTTTCGCCTGAATAAGTGCGAGTTCAGCATTACCTACATTTACCTGTTGTGCATAAACGTCTGCTAAAGTTACTGCACCCAGCTTATTTCTTTCTGTAATTATTTCCAGGTTCTTCTGATTATATTCCAAATCATCTTCTCTAACCTTTACAAGCTGTTTTGCATTTAATACATCATAATATGTAGATGTAGTGTTAAAAACAATATCCTGTCTGACTCTTGCCAGAGACTGTCTTGCAGCTTCCAGATCATTCCGGCTTTGAGATACCTTTGAAAAACTTGCAAGTCCATCAAAAAGTGTCCAGCTCAATTCAGCTCCAAGGTTAAATGAACGGCTATCGCTTGAGGATGGAATTACGGAAAGTATACCATTATTAATATACGATCCCCCTTTTCCTGAAATCCTTGCCCACTGCCATCCACCACCTACACTTAGGTTAGGCAGCAGTCCACCATAAGAGCTCTTCAGTGTTGCTTGATTAGAAACAACCGAATATTCAGTTTTTTGTAAAGTAGTATTTTTCTGTAAAGCAGTCTTAATTGCCTGATCCAGTGTAATAGTTTTTTGTGCCCATGCATTTAATGACAATGCCAATAAGACAGCAAGTGTTAAATAACAACGCATTCTTTTCTCCTTTAGATATATAATCAAAATTATAAAATCACTTATTATTTTGATTTTCTAAAACTTTTGACGTATCGCTTTGTGGAAAAGTTACAAGACAAATTAAAATTTTTCCCAAATAATGCAGATTTTTGCTTTGGTCAAAAAAATTCCAGAAAACAGTATTATTTTTAAGGTATTATACAGGTAATTTATATTTAGATAACTTTTTTATGCTGCGGGTTTAATAATTTTTCAAATATTATTTATTAACATAGCCTAATGAAATGGATCAGAGAAAATTCCGTGACTATTTGTCAAATGGTTAATAGCTTAATTAGTAACATTTTGACTTTTCACAAATTCATCTTTTATCTTTAACAAATAATCATATGCCTCTTCGTAGTTATTGCCAATCTTCCCATCTAAAATGGCATCTTCTATTGCTTTTTTGATCTCTCCAACTTTTTTTGAGGGAGGGATATTGCAAATCTTCATTATGTCTTCACCTCTAACAGGTGACTGAAAAGCTCTTAATCTATCTTTTTCTTCAACTTCCCTGACTTTTGCCATTACTTTTTCGTAATTAGCCAGATACTTGGAGACTTTTTGTATGTTTTTACTCGTAATATCTGCTCTGCACAGCGTAATAAGATCCTCCAGATCTTCTCCGGCTGCAACTATAAGTCTTCTTATTGCACTGTCTGTTACCTCTTCATCTACAAGGGCAATCGGCCTTAAATGAAGCCTTATCATCTTTTTGACATATTCCAGATTTGTCAATGGCAATCTCATCCTTTCGAATATCTCATCCATCATTCTTGCCCCAATCTCTTCGTGTCCGTGAAATGTCCAGCCTATTCCTTCAATAAATCTCTTTGTCTGTGGTTTTGCAATATCGTGCATAAGAGCTGCAAATCTTAGCCAGATTTTATCTGTGTTTTCCGAAATATTATCAACCACCATACAGGTATGAATGAATACATCTTTATGGTGAAAATCTTTTCTCTGTTCAACTCCCGAAAGATTTGCAACCTCCGGTAGAATTGTTTGCATTACACCTGTTTCTTGAAGTAGCCTTAAGCCAACAGAGGGTTTTGCAGAAGAAAGTATTTTCAAGAATTCATCTGTAATCCTTTCTTTAGATATTATCCCCAATCTATCCCTTAGCTCTTCAGCAGCTTTCTTTATTTTATCATCCAGATTAAAATTAAGCTGTGAGGCAAACCTTATAGCCCGCATTATCCTTAAAGGATCATCATCAAATGTAATTAGCGGATCAACAGGAGTTCGGATAATCTTATTCTTTATATCTTCTATCCCATTATAGGTATCAATAAGTCTCCCAAAATCCTCTTTGTTTACAGATACAGCAAGCGTATTTATAGTAAAATCCCTTCTGCTGATATCATCTTCAAAACTGCCATCCTCTACAATAGGTTTCCTGCTATTACGTTTGTAAGATTCCTTCCTGGCTCCAACAAACTCCAGATCCATATTTTCATACTTAAAATGAGCTGTCCCAAAATTCCTGAAAATAGATATACTCTTTACATCTAGTTCTTTTGCTAAAGCTGAGGCAAATTCCGGCCCATTTCCAATTACCAGAAAATCTGCATCATCCCTCTCTCTGTCTAAAACTATATCGCGAACAAAACCACCAATTAAAAACAACTTTACATTTGTCTTCTCCGCTACTTGCGAAGCTATTTGAAAAACTTTATTTGAAAACAAATGCTCTTTGAAGTCTATTTCTGTAAAACTTTTTTCAAAATCCAATAAAAATCCCTAAAGTATATAATGATAATAAAATAACGTTTTCCTGGACTAAAAAATTGCCCGGGAATTATTCAATAAAAGATATTCTAAGATAAAACAAATATGACAAAATTAGTAGCTATTCCATTTGAAATTAAGGCGTATTACATCTGATGAATAAAGAAACCAATTTACTTGCTTCAGGTTCTCATTTAGCATTTCAGTAAAATCCTTATTTTGCTGAAAATTCAAGGCTGTCAAAGCAAAAATGCGAGCATTTTCAAAATCCCTCTTCTTTAAGGCATATTTTGACATTTTGAGCGCTGCATAACTGCTGGTTAAACTATACGCAGAAAGCCGGTTCTTAATAAAATTAACAAAATCCTGATAGTTCTCATTAAGCTTTTCAGATAGATTGATCATAGCTGGAATAGAGGCTGTAAAAACAGAATCTGAATTCAATTTTTTCAAAAGAGAATACTTGTCATATTCACTACCGTTAATATAACGCGAAATTAAAGAAGTATCATTAACAATTCTTTCCCTTAAAGAAGAAAGACAGTGGTATTCTATTGAAGGACTCTGCGTTATCAGTTGCCTGTAGATATCACCAGCTGATTGAAATTCCTTATTTGTAACCGAGAGATCACCTTCTAACAATTCCAGATTGTAATAATAAGATGAGTTTCTAAAATTCTCTTTGCGCTGATTTAATATGGCCAATGCCATAGCGGCGTCGTTTAACTTTCTTAAACTATAGATATACCCTAAAAGAGGCTGGTAGGAATCAGAATAATTCAGAAGGTATTCAAACAATTCTTTTGACTTATTGTAATCTCCACTATTGTACAATTGCCAGCCATCTTCAACTTTCTTTGCCATATATCTTGCACAGACCTTCTTAAAAATAGTTGGTCTGCCATAGTAGAAATTTGCTTCATCTTTTCTGTTTAGGGCTAGGTTTTGCCCTCCGATGTAATAATAATATTCTCTTCCCAGATCACTTAATGACTTATCGTATACTGAAGCATAAGCTTCCCCCCGATAAATTCTCTTAAATCTTTCGATACCATATCTTTCAATAAGGAACTTAATAAATGAACCGGCATAAATATAAGATAAAGATGAAGTTTGACCGAAAAAGTTCAAGCTTTGAAAGAGGGTCTCGATTGGGAAACGATATCCATTATTGTAGGCTAATGATGCCATATAATCAATTGTATTATAGTTATACCTGTTATCAGCAGCAGTTGCAATCCCCTCCAGGAGTGCAGGATTGAAGCCTGAAGATATTCTAAATGGAGTCACACCAAAACTTGCCGATACACAATGTGCAATCTCATGCTTTAGTGTTTCGTCATAATTATCAAAATTAATGAAGATCTGATATTTCCAGGGCATTGCAACATCAGCCTCAGCTGAACCAAGCAATTCTTTCTTTTGTGCTGAATTTAGAAATAAAAAAGAAGTGATCTTTCCTTTGGGCTCTGCATTTAAATAATGGACTACTTCCTGGTAGTAGTATTCATGAAGTAAAGCAAGATTTTCAACATAAGTCCTTCCAATCTTCTTGTCAAAATATATCGAAAAGTGATCAGTCTCCAAATTCCCTGAAAGCTCAGATTTCATTCTCGACTCAGTCGTTGCATAACCTAAAGGACTTTCCAATGAAACAAAAATTCCCGATACTACAACAATTACTCCTGCAAAAAGGAGAACATTTCTTAATGAGAACTGTTTTCGAGATGAAATAGACCTTAGAGCCCAAAGACCAATTGAGCAAAAAAACAAGAGATTCAATAACCTATAAATAACTAGCTTAAAACTGACACTAAGAGATTCATCATAAATGGTTCCAGGATAATATCCTATGATTGAATTGAAGAAGTAAATTTGAGGATTAAAATATATCTCAAAGATTGGTGAGAATAGTATTATCAAAAACAAAACAGAAAATACAATTCTCGGGAATTTGGGGATCAAAAAATATGCTGCTAAAGCCAATGAGGTACCAATTATAGAAGCCGGCAGCGTCAGAACTATATAAAACAAAATACCATGCAGGAATGAGCAATTACGGACAAAAATTGCAGCTACAAAAGAGAGCAAAAATGGCAAAACTTGAAAATAAATATTTGCCCGAAGGATCTGCCCTAAAAAACTTAAGATATCTTCCTTTCCCAGAAGGAAGATATCTTTTTTTAAAAGATGTATTGCATAAAAACCACTAAGGAGCGTTATTATTATTGCATTTGATGCAGAATACTCATACCCCAGGATATTGGTTAATGGAAAATTCAATAAGATAATATCTACAGCAAAAAGCAAGATCAGTGCTGTAATAAAAAAATCCCATTTCGGCTTAAACCTAAGTAAATCCCGGATGTTAAAATTCGGCACCTGCAACTCTTTCTATCTGTGCTCCTAAGTTAATTAGTTTTTCTTCGATCCTCTGATAGCCACGATCTAAATGATAGATCCTTAGCACTTCTGTAGTGCCGTGAGCTGCTAGTCCGGCAAGGACTAACGATGCGCTTGCCCGAAGGTCAGTAGACATGACCTTTGCACCTTTTAGCTTTTTTACACCTTTAATTATTACACTGTTTTCTCTGGTCTCAATATCAGCACCCAATCTATTTAATTCAGGTACATGCTTAAACCTGTCAAGATAAATAGTATCTGTTACCATTGAGGTTCCTTCTGCAAGACACATATATGCAGTCCACTGAGCCTGCATATCTGTTGGAAATCCAGGATATATAGATGTTTGTACATCAACTGGCTTAATAAAGTTGCCATTTTCAAAGCTGACTTCTATAGATTTATCCTGAACAATAAGCTTAACACCACTATCTTCAAGCTTTCCAAGCACAGCATCTATGTGTTTTGGCTCAACATTCTCAAGTGTGATCTTACCATATGTCATTGCAGCGGCAATCAGCAATGTACCGGCTTCTATTCTATCTGGAATATTTGTAACGTTTTCACTGCGAAGTTCATCTACTCCTTCAATCTCAAGGACAGATGTATTTAATCCATTAATTTTAGCACCCATTTTTATAAGGTACTCTGCTAAGAGAGTAATTTCAGGCTCAACTGCTGCATTGGAAATTACTGTAGTCCCTTTGGCCAGCGTGGCAGCCATAAGAACATTACCTGTTGCACCTACAGATGAAACATCAAAGTGAATTCTTGTTCCGTGCAGCTTCTTAGCCTTTGCAATTATATAACCTTCATCCAGCTCGATTTCAGCTCCAAGCTTTTTCATTCCTTCCAGATGCAGGTTAATAGGACGCGGCCCCCAGGCACACCCACCTGGAAGAGAAACCTTTGCATACCCAAAACGTGATAATAATGGACCTAAAACATAGACAGATGCACGCATTTTCTTTACGTGTTCATATGGAGCCGTCTGACTTGTTATATTCGATGTATTCAGCTTTAATACAAAATCGCTGAATTCACTCTCAACTCCAAGGTTATTTAGTAATTTTGTCATCGTATAGACATCATTTACTTCAGGAGTATTATATAAAATGTTTTCCCCTGAATTTAGTAGTGTAGCAGGCATAATTGCCAGGGCGGCATTCTTTGCTCCACTTACCTGCACGTTTCCCTTTAAGGGATTTCCTCCTGTTATTACAAACTTATCCAATTCTATTCCTTTTTTTTGTTATTCATACAATAGCTATAATTTTACTATAGTTCCATTTGCACCAACTGCAAATAAAGTATTTTGAGGAGTAACAAAAATCTCATTTAGCCTTGCAAAATTATTTGTCTCCGTAGCATTCCAACTGTTTCCTCTGTCGGTTGAGAGCAAAGCCTTACCTTGTCCGCCGACTATTAGACAAAGCTTTTCATCAATATATTCCATATCATAAAGGCCGAAACTAGTGCTGTTTTCTACTTTAGCCCAGTTCGCACCTGCATCCGTCGTCTTGAATATTTCACCTCCTCCTCCAATAATAAATCCATTTTCCCTGTCGGCAAATTTTATTCGTCTAAGATAGTTAGTAGTCAAAGGGGATAACCTCTTCCAGTGCTCTCCTGCATCTGTGGTCTTGATAATTTCACCACTCCAGCCTACGCAGTACCCATTATTGGAGTCCATAACAATATCACATAGAAGATTATTGGTCCCACTTTCAATTTGACGCCAGGAATCTCCTCCATCAATTGTCTTTAATATTAGTCCATTCGATCCAATTATGAAACCATTTAATTTATCTATAAATTTAACTTTATACAATTTTTTCCCACCACAATCTACTTTTACTTTTTCCCAGCTTTTACCATGGTCTCTAGTCCTAAATACTGAATACTCATCTATTAAAAACCCGCTCTCTGGTTTATTAAAATAGATACTAACTAGCTCGCTTTCTGATGGTGAAGGAATCTTTTTCCATTCTACTCCGCCATTAGTTGTAGATAACAAAGTCCCTTCAGAACCACAACTAAAGCCTGTAGAATCATTTATAAAAAAGATTGAATTAAGATTATTCTTTACACCTGAGACGAGCACTTTCCATTTTAGCTTGTT